>NZ_CAMDRE010000002.1:1200000-1500000 GCF_945906775.1 Citrobacter sp. Marseille-Q6884 | reverse complement strand
TGGTGTGATTCACCTTCAGGCTGCGCGCTACTGCGCTGGGGGAGTAGTGCAGCTCTTTAATCGCCGCCCAGACAGCATTACGGGTTTCTTCCGCGACAAAACGCGTCTTGTTAATTACGTGTGATACGGTTGTAGTGGAAACGTTTGCTCGCTTCGCTACATCTTTAATTGTTGCCATTACATCTCACTCCAGACCATATCCTAAGCTCCTGAGAATACTCCAGGTAAACGTTTGCCTTTAAACACCCTGACCACAACGTCAGGGTTGCGGCACGCCGGGAAAACGACACGGAACGTCAGAAAGGGGTCAATGGCCGGTACGCTAATCAAGTAAGCGTCGAATTTTGTCTGATCTTAACGAAAAGGGGAAGAGTTAAAAGCAGTTATCAATATAAATCGTGAGAGATTTTTGCGTTCAAGTGTGCAAAAATGCGCAATATCACTTTTTGTGTGGGAATAAAAAGGAGAAAACTTGATGAGCACCGATCTGAAATTTTCGTTAGTCACCACCATTATTGTTCTGGGTCTGATTGTAGCGGGTGGTTTGACCGCGGCACTGCATTGATTTATCCCGAGGGAGAACGCTCTCCCTCATCCCACCTGTTTGTCTTTCCCTCCTATTGTTTGCGAATAAGCAAAAGTCTTTTGCAGTTTTGTTAACTTTATTATTTTTGCGATCAATGTCATGCTTTTGCACTCTTATCGGGTGTCGTGCCACGGCTCGACGTTATGGAGTCGATGTATGAAAATAAATTATCCCTTATTGGCGCTGGCAATTGGTGCGTTTGGTATTGGCACGACTGAATTTTCCCCTATGGGATTATTGCCCGTCATCGCCAGGGGCGTGGATGTCTCCATTCCTGCGGCGGGGATGCTAATTAGCGCCTACGCGGTGGGGGTGATGATTGGCGCGCCGCTGATGACATTACTGCTTTCGCATCGTGCGCGTCGCAATGCGCTCATTTTTCTGATGGCGATTTTTACGCTGGGCAATGTGCTTTCGGCAATATCGCCGGACTACACCACGCTTATGTTGTCGCGTATCTTGACCAGTCTTAACCATGGGGCGTTTTTTGGGCTCGGTTCCGTTGTGGCGGCAAGTGTTGTGCCAAAGCACAAGCAGGCCAGCGCAGTCGCGACCATGTTTATGGGATTAACCATTGCCAATATTGGCGGCGTTCCTGCCGCGACCTGGCTCGGTGAAACTATCGGCTGGCGTATGTCGTTTATGGCGACAGCCGGTCTGGGTGTTATCGCGATGGTCAGTCTGTTCTTCTCACTCCCCAAAGGCGGGGCGGGAGAGCGGCCCGATGTGCGCAAAGAACTTGCCGTATTACTGCGCCCGCAAGTGTTATCCGCGCTTCTCACCACCGTACTGGGGGCCGGCGCGATGTTCACCCTCTATACCTACATTTCGCCGGTGTTGCACAGTATCACCCATGCAACCCCCGCCTTTGTGACCGGCATGCTGGTGCTGATAGGCGTCGGGTTTTCCATCGGTAACTATCTGGGTGGGCGACTGGCGGACCGTTCGGTGAATGGCACGCTGAAAGGATTTTTGCTGTTGCTGATGGTTATTATGCTGGCGATTCCGTTTCTGGCGCGTAACGAGTTGGGCGCTGCCATCAGTATGGTGGTGTGGGGCGCGGCCACGTTTGCCGTCGTTCCGCCGTTGCAGATGCGCGTAATGCGCGTTGCCAGTGAAGCGCCAGGGCTCTCTTCATCAGTCAATATTGGCGCATTTAATCTGGGGAATGCGCTGGGTGCGGCCGCGGGCGGTGCGGTGATTTCTGGCGGCTTAGGCTACAGTTTTGTTCCGGTGATGGGGGCGATTGTGGCAGGGCTGGCTTTATTGCTGGTCTTTATTTCGGCGAGAAGACAACCCGAAGAAGTCTGTACTGCCGCAAGCTAATCACGCTAAAACGCAGAAGGGAGTCCCTTCTGCGTTGTCATATTTACGCAGCGAAGTTCTTCGCAACAAATTCCCAGTTAACCAGCGCCCAGAAATGTTCCAGGTAGCCAGGACGGGCATTGCGATAGTCGATGTAGTAGGCGTGTTCCCATACGTCAACGGTCATCAGCGGCGTCGCATCAGTTGTCAGTGGCGTACCCGCGTTAGAGGTGGAAACGATAGCCAGTTTGCCATCAGCCCCTTTTACCAGCCAGGTCCAGCCAGAGCCGAAGTTCTTGATAGCGGCATCGGTGAATTGCGCTTTAAAATCCGCGAAGCTACCAAACGATGCTGCAATGGCTTCGGCCAGTTTACCGGTCGGTTCGCCGCCAGCGTTTGGCGCCAGGCAGTTCCAGTAGAACGTGTGGTTCCATACCTGAGCTGCGTTATTAAAGACACCACCTTCAGAGCTACGTACGATCTCTTCCAGTGATTTGCCTTCAAACGCCGTGCCTTTAATCAGATTGTTCAGATTGGTCACGTAGGTTTGATGGTGTTTGCCATAGTGGTATTCCAGCGTTTCAGCAGAAATGTGCGGCACCAGAGCATCTTTGGCATACGGTAATGCAGGTAATTCGAACGACATTGCTTCTCTCCTTATTATTTATATGAGTACACACAATAGCCTCATTGTGAGTAAGGATAGGGTAGCAAATTGAAAGGTTATGCAAAAGAAGAACTTACCCTACAGCATCTCCTGTAGGGTAAGTTTTTAGCGAATTGTTTTAGGTGTCATCACGCGGCGAGCACCAACATAATGGCGCTGCCAGTAATCTTCGCTCAGCGAGGTGATTTGAATTTCCTGACCACTGCGCGGTGACTGGATAAATTTACCATTGCCGACATAGACGCCAACGTGATCGGCGGTGCCACGTCCCTGTGTACGGAAGAAGACCAGGTCGCCGTTTTTCAGCTCACCGCGTTCAATAGGCGCAGCGTCACGCAGGTGGTACATTTCATTGGCGGTACGTGGAATGCGAAATTTCACCAGATCTTTGTACGCGTAGTACACCAGACCACTGCAATCAAAGCCGGTTCTTGGCGACGTTCCCCCCCAGCGGTAAGGCTTACCGATCTGGTTCATCAGGGTAGACATGGCGGTCTTGGTCGCTTTTTGAACTTTCACTTTATGCACATCAGCAAGCGCCGTCGGCGCTGTCGTTTTCACTTTTACACAACGCGGTTTATGGCCTTTACGCGGGGTGCATTTCTCTGTCCAGGTAACGGCTGCCGTTTGCGTTGTCGCCACTTTGCCACGTCGATTTGCGGTTTTGGTAGACTTTGCCGGAGTAGCGGTGCGTTTTTTGGATGAGGAAGCGATTTTACTGCTGGTTTTGCTGGTGGTTTTTTTTGCCGTTTTTGGATTGGTTTTTGTTGTTTTTTGACTGGCTGTTGAGCTTTTCTTTTTATCTACCGTTTTGAGGGAATGAGAAACAGTAGTTGTCGCCCGGGCTTGCTTGGAAGCATGAGCCATTGGCGTAAAAGGCAGTGTCGTAAAAAGTAAAGCACAGAGCGTGATCGAGATTCGGTTTATCCGCGCCACTGAGCAGTCCTCTGGTAAGGCAGGTCTATCGTGCCTGCGTGTGATTTACAAAACTTGATGATTCTAATCTATAGAAACGGGAAACTTAATAGCTTTTTTCGTTTACAACTGTGTTTCGTTACCGACCGCAAAAAAAAACAGCAAAAAAAGACCGAACTGATGAACAGATAAGCAAATCCACACGCTTTAAGGGGGTAAGTGAGATTATGAATGCAACTTTTAACGACAGGCGATAAAATAATAAGGCGTAATGAAAATGTTATTTTCCGTTGCCTGCCTGACCCGTTACAATGTCAGACTACTGCCGTAAAAGAAGTTTAAGGAAGCAAGATAATGAGCACCACTATCGAAAAAATCCAGCGCCAGATCGCTGAAAACCCGATTCTCCTGTACATGAAAGGTTCTCCTAAACTGCCAAGCTGCGGTTTCTCCGCTCAGGCTGTGCAGGCGCTGTCCGCCTGTGGTGAACGCTTTGCTTATGTTGATATTCTGCAAAACCCGGATATTCGCGCCGAGCTGCCGAAATATGCAAACTGGCCAACCTTCCCACAGCTGTGGGTTGATGGTGAGCTGGTAGGCGGTTGCGACATTTTAATTGAAATGTACCAGCGCGGTGAGCTGCAACAGCTGATTAAAGAAACTGCGGCGAAGTACAAAACCGAAGAGCCAGATGCTGAATAATCAGCAGAAGTAAAAAAAAGCGACCTGAGAGTGGTCGCTTTTTTTATGCCTGATTATTGGCGCGTTATGCCTCTTCAGGCACAGGGAGCGGCCAACCACCAAGTCGCTTCCAGCGGTTAACAATTTCGCAAAACAGAACCGCCGTGCGTTCTGTGTCATACAGGGCTGAGTGCGCCTGAGTGCCATCAAATTCCATGCCCGCGGCCAGACACGCTTTCGACAGAACCGTCTGACCCAGTGATAACCCACTGAGTGCCGCGGTATCAAAGGTGACGAACGGGTGAAACGGGTTACGTTTCAGAGATGCGCGTTCAGCTGCTGCCATCATGAAGCTGTGATCGAAGGTGGCATTATGCGCCACCATGATCGCCCGATTGCAACCGCTGTCTTTGATGCCTTTGCGCACCATTTTGAAAATGGCATGCAACGCGTCGTATTCACTGACCGCACCACGCAGCGGATTGCTCGGGTCGATACCGTTAAACGCAAGCGCTTCAGGTTGCAGATTCGCTCCCTCAAACGGCTCGACGTGGAAATGCAACGTCATGTCCGGCATCAGCCAGCCTTGTTCATCCATTTTCAGTGTGATGGCGGCTATTTCGAGCAGCGCATCGGTTTTGGCGTTAAATCCTGCTGTTTCTACGTCGATGACGACAGGATAAAAACCACGAAAACGGTCACACAGACCGGAAAGTTGAGCGTTATCGGACATCTGGGTCTCTTAATACGGGAAAATTGCAGCGCGTATTATGGCAAAATGATGAGGATAAAACCACGGGCACAGATGAACTGCGCCCGGTTGGAGATCAGTCACCCAGGCCGCGGCCTGCGTCTTTCTCTTCAATTAATTCAATTTTGTAGCCGTCTGGATCTTCCACAAAGGCGATAACTGTCGTGCCGCCTTTTACCGGACCGGCTTCACGGGTGACGTTACCGCCGTTCTGACGAATACGCTCGCAGGCTTCAGCCGCGTTGTCCACGCTCAGGGCGATATGACCATAAGCGGTTCCCAGCTCGTAGCTATCGACACCCCAGTTATAAGTCAGCTCGATAACAGCCTCACTGGTTTCAGGACCGTAACCGACAAAGGCCAGAGAGTATTTGTATTCAGGGTTTTCGCTGGTACGCAGCAGTTTCATGCCCAGGACGTTGGTATAAAAATCGATGGAACGCTGCAGGTCACCCACGCGCAGCATGGTATGAAGTAAACGCATCTGTATCCCCTTTAAAATGGCTAATACATTCAAAATGTTGTTTTAGTATAGCGGCGTTGTTACGCCGCTATCAATGCAGGATTAAGAACAGTGTCTGGCAGACTGCATTTTTGTGGCATGCATCCTTGCATCTCAATCTAGCGTAGTGCTTGTGCCGTTACAGGGTAGGGTAATCGGTATAACCTTCCGCGCCGCCGCCATAGAAACTTTCAGCGCGCTGCGGATTCAGCTCGGCTTTGCGTTGCAGTCGGGCGACCAGATCCGGGTTAGCGATATAGGCGCGACCAAAGGCAACGGCATCGATCAGACCTTTCTCAATCAGCGCCTCGGCTTTTTCTGGCGTATAGGCGCCTGCGCCGATAATAGGGCCATGGAAACGTGCGCGAACTTTTTCGCGGAACGCGTCGCTGTATGGCTGACCACCGGCCCAGTCAGGCTCGGACATATGCAGGTAAGCGATACCGCGTTTACCGAGTTGTTCGATCAGGTATAGCGCATCGGCTTCTTCGTTCGGGCCGTTATCGACGTTCTGGAAAGAACCGATTGGAGAAACACGAATACCAATGCGATCGGCACCCCATTCTTTGATGCCGGCATCAACGACTTCGAGCACCAGACGTGCACGGTTTTCGACACTGCCGCCGTACTGATCGGTGCGGTGGTTAGAAGCAGGGGACAAGAATTGGTGCAGTAAATAACCGTGGGCAGAGTGCAGTTCCACCATGTCAAAGCCTGCTTCACGCGCATTGGCAATTGCCTGACGGAAATCATTCACGATCCCCGGAATTTCTTCGGTTTCCAGCGCGCGCGGCATTGAGGTATCGACACGCGTTGCCAGACCGTTTTCATCACGCAGTGAGGTGCGAGTTCCTGCGCTGATGGCAGAAGGCGCAACCGGAGCTTGTCCGTTTGGTTGCAGGCTGGCGTGAGAAATTCGACCGGTATGCCACAGTTGTACGGCGATGTGACCTTGCTCAGCGTGTACGGCAGCGGTGATTTTTTTCCATGCTGCAATTTGCGCGTCGCTGTGTAAACCAGGTGCCCCGGCATACCCTTTCGCCTGTGCGGAAATCTGCGTGGCTTCACTGATGATAAGGCCTGCGCTTGCGCGTTGACGATAATACTCGGCCATCAGCGGAGTGGGGATGTCGCCAGGTTCAATGCTACGCAGACGCGTCAGCGGCGCCATAAATACGCGGTTTGCTGCCGTGATCGCACCCACTTTAAGCGGGGTAAACAGTTTTTCAGATGACATGTGGTACTCCTGAATAGACCGGTCGTCTAGTGATAAAGGAAATAAAAACGCCTGTTAAACGCCAGGCGTAGTAATGATGTTTTTAACGTGCGCCAGCGCATTTTCCAGCGGTGTGGCACTACGAGAAATCTTGGCCTGCAGGTTCGCCCCCAACCACAAGGCATACAGCACCTGTGCCTGTTGCAACGGTTCGCCCATGAATGACAAACAGTGGCAGTTTCGCCCGTTTTCCAGCGCTTGCGCTAATAGCGTAATAATGTGTCGTGCGCCTTTGTCCATCGCCGTACGCATATCTTCTGAGAGATCGCACACTTCGGCAGACAGTTTGACGGTTAAACATCCGCTAATAATGCCATGCTGACGAAACTGGTTCAGGGTTTCCTGATAATAAGCCAGCACTCTGTCGCGATAGTTTCCTGCGCCCGCATCAAAATGCGCAGCCAGTCGTTGGTGATAGGCGGCATAATGGCGTTCCAGCATCGCAACACCGAACGCTTCTTTTGAGCGAAAATAGTGATAAAACGAACCTTTAGGAACCTCTGCGGTTTTTAGCAGTTCGCTTAAGCCCATCCCGGTAAAGCCGCGCTGCATGCACAGCAACTCGCCGGTCGCCAGAAGATGTTCACGTGTATCGTGTTCAGTGACTTTGTTCATGGGAAGGAGTGTAATAGACCAGTCGGTCTAATGCAATAGCGCTTGCCAGAAATTCAGTTAACGTCTTCAATAAAGGTATCAAACTGATTTAAGGAGGGGGTGTGGCCGAACAGCTGGAGTTTTTCCCCGTCCAGAGTCCATGCCGCGGGATCTGTCAGTCTGACGATCGCGGTTTTTGTCGTGGATGTTTTCGCAGCCGGGATGAGCGTTTTAACTGGCAAAAAATGAGCGACGCCGAAAAACAGGAGGTGCTGCGGCTTTGTCGTCAGCGTCTTATGCGTAAATTACGCGCAAACAAACCCAACCCGCCAGAAGAACCGCAACAACCTTCACTCTTTTAAAATCGCAATTGCGTATACTCGATGCACATTCACTTAAAAGGAAGCTGCTATGGTTCAGCGTATTACTATTGCGCCGCAGGGCCCGGAATTTTCTCGCTTTGTCATGGGGTACTGGCGGTTGATGGACTGGAATATGTCCGCCCGTCAGTTAGTCAGCTTCATTGAGGAACATCTGGATCTGGGGATCACCACCGTCGATCATGCGGATATTTATGGCGGATACCAGTGCGAAGCGGCATTCGGCGAGGCGCTGAAACTGGCGCCACATCTGCGTGAAAAAATGCAGATCGTGACCAAATGCGGCATTGCCACGACGGCGCGAGCGGAAAACAAACTTGGTCATTACATCACTGACAGCGCCCACATTATTTCCAGTGCCGAGCAATCACTGAAGCTACTGGCAACTGACCATCTGGATCTGTTGCTGATCCACCGTCCCGACCCGCTAATGGATGCGGACGAGGTGGCAGAGGCGTTTAAAAAGCTGCACCATAGCGGCAAGGTGCGCCACTTTGGGGTGTCCAACTTTACGCCAGCGCAGTTTTCACTGCTGCAATCACGCCTGCCGTTTACGCTTGCGACCAACCAGGTCGAAATTTCTCCGGTACATCAGCCACTTCTGCTGGATGGTACGTTAGATCAACTGCAGCAACTACGTATCCGACCGATGGCCTGGTCCTGTCTGGGCGGTGGTCGCCTGTTCAATGATGATGCTTTTCAGCCGTTGCGCAATGAGCTTGCCGTGGTAGCTGAAGAGCTGAATGCCCAGTCTATTGAGCAGGTGGTGTATGCGTGGATTTTACGTCTGCCATCACAACCGCTGCCTATCATTGGCTCGGGTAAAATTGAGCGCGTGCGGGCCGCGATTGAAGCCGAATCGCTGACGATGTCGCGTCAACAATGGTTCCGTATCCGTAAAGCCGCGCTGGGTTACGACGTGCCTTAATGTCGTTTTCTACGGTTCGCCGTTCAAATTTGCGTCACTGGTTTACACTTATCAATCAGAGAGCTATTTGACGGAGGTCGTATGAAGCGTTTAAGTTTGGCCATAATCACTCTACTGGCCTGTGCGGGTGCGCAGGCTGCCAGTGAAAACGTTGAGATAAACCTGGTGACGTCGCAAGGCGTCGGCCAGGCGATTGGCTCGGTGACCATTTCTGAAACCGCCAAAGGGTTGGAGTTTACGCCCAATTTAAAAGCCCTGCCGCCGGGCGAGCATGGTTTTCATGTTCACGCCAATGGCAGCTGTCAGCCTGCCATAAAAGAAGGTAAAGCCTCTGCTGCGGAATCGGCGGGGGGACATTATGATCCACATAAAACCGGTAAACATGAAGGACCCGAAGGGGCCGGACACATGGGCGATTTGCCGCTATTAGTGGTGAACAATGACGGGAATGCGACAACCTCCGTAATCGCCCCACGGTTAACATCGCTGGAGGATGTTAAAGGTAAGGCGCTGATGATCCATGTGGGCGGCGATAATATGTCCGATCAGCCTAAACCGCTTGGCGGTGGCGGGGCGCGTTTCGCCTGTGGTGTGATCAAATAATTAAGGACTCAACGTACCCGGCGGCGGTGCCTGTTCAAGTTGAGACAGTGAGCAGTGCAGTCGCCAAATCAGCGCCGCCAGTTCTTGTGCGGCGGGTTGATGATGGCGAGCCAACGTATCGCATATGCGCAGGAGTTCGTTGAGCGTGGCATTAAGCGGTCGTTGCTGTACGCCACGCACGCTCATCACATCGTGCAGCAGTGAAATGCAGACGTCCCGGACGCGCGCAAGTGGATCAGACCGCGTTTCCCAGGCGCGCAGTTGCCAGACCACATGCGAGCAATTCAGCAACACGACGCCCCAGCGTAACAACCAGCGTCGGGCCAGCGCATCCTGGCTGTTACTCAGTTGGCTCACATGATGATAGGTCAATGACTCAAATTCATTTTCGCTCAGTGACGGGTGCCGGCTGAGCTGGTCAACAAAATCCCGACGCAGCGCGCGAATATGACGGCGGCTTTTCCGCGCATCAGAACCGGGTCGCAGGATCGCGAAGGCCAGCCAGGAAATCGCTACGCCGGTAATCTTCGCCATATTGTCATTCAAGAAATCAGCGAAATCATAAATGGGAGGATTGGTCACCGCGATGAACGATCCCATAAACACGATCAACTGTCCCCAAAGTCCCGCCAGCGCCGGCATTTGTAACTTCAGCAGTTGCATGGTGGCGAGCAGCGGGAAGAGAAAGAGGATGAACTGCCAGAGATCGGTGATTTGTACCATCAGGCCGAATTTGACCGCAAAGCTGAACAACGACAGCAGGACCAGCGTGCGCATCAGCAAAGAGAGTGATTTGAACGGCGTGGCAACGGCGGAATACAACACGCAACTGATGGCGGCGAGCGTTAACGCCCCGGCACCGGATTCCCATTGCGCCCCTATGCTCCAGGCTCCGATCACCATCAGCGTACTGAAGGTACGTAATCCGCTCCATAAGGCCTCTGCGTTATCGGTATGACGGGCAAGTCCTGGCGTACGTTTCACGGTGATACGCTCGGCAGTGATACCTTTTTCCAGCAGGTGCAGATAGTGACTGTTTTGCAGATAGACACGACAGAAATAACGCAGTCGGTGCCAGAAAGCTACGTGTCGATAGTCGCTCTTATCCACGGGGCGAAGGGGAGCGATAATCCGTGCCACCGTGTAACTGTCGGCATTGGATTTTACCAGTGCGCTTAATAGCTGCTCGATGACCTCCCGGGTGTTGGCGGGAGGATGTGGCCAGTTCAGCAGCATTCTGCGCAGACTCGAGATCACGCTGGTCAGACGCAACTGTTGATGGAGCAGGGAATTGAGGAGGGCATTTTGACGGCGAAAGCGATAGTGGCTCCAGAACGCCTGGATACGCAGTAAATTCATGGTCAAAATTTGACCGATAACCCCTTCGTGCGCGGAACGGATAGCATCGGTGGTTTCGGGTTGCCAGAGTAAACTGGCATGTTCCAGTAAGCGCGCATGCATATTTTTCAGCGCGGTCAGCAGCGCGGTGCCATCGGAGGTGCTTGGCAGAATCATCATCATGACACCGCCGCACAGAATCCCGACAAGAACCTCACACACGCGGGCCTGGGCGATATCCCAAAGCTGGGTAATCTCGATGGTATTCACCATCGGAAAAGCAATGATCGCCGCCGTATAGCCTGCCAGTTGAAAGGCGTAGGCGACGTTATTGGTGAAGTGCGCGCAGGCCCAGGTGCACAAGCCAATCCAGGCTGACATGCTGAGCAAAAACATCCAGGGTTCGTTAAGGGTATGACCGGCAATGATTAATGCGGCCGTGGCGCCCAGTAGACTGCCCGCCACGCGCCCGAGGCTTTTGCTGATCACGCCGCCAACGGTTGGGAAACTGACCACGGCAGCAGAGGTCATTGCCCAGTAAGGCTCATCCAGATTCAGATAGTAAGCGAACGTCAACGCCAGGCACATCGCAATGGTGTTACGCAGCGCGTAGCGCCACTGTCCTGATGTGGCTTTAAACCAGGGCAAACTGGCTGGCGTCAACGGTAGCCCTTTCATTTTGGTTGACCGACAGACACGCTGCAGGTAGTTCCCGATACCAGTGTGACATCGCGCGGCAAGGCGTCAAATTCGATACGAACAGGAACCCGTTGCGCCAGACGAACCCATGGCACGTTTGGTTTAATGTCAGGAATGAGGCCAGAATCGCTTTCAACGCTTTGATCATAAATGGCACGCCCGATCCCGGCTACGTGACCCTGTAACTTTATATTGCCGCTGTATAAGGTAATGAGCGCCGGTGCCCCTTCACGAATGTGACGGAGTTTGGTTTCTTCAAAATAACCCATCACATAAAAAGAGTGGCTGTCGACAAGGGCAAACAGGGGTTTTCCCGTGGTGGCGTAATCCCCGGTTCGCGTCGAAAGGTTCGTGACCCAGCCTGCAACCGGAGCTTTAATTTCGGTCTGCGTCAGTTGCCACTGTGCCTGGCGCAACGTGGCTTCGGCTGCTTCGACGCTTGCCTGCATGGCTTTCACATTGAGGTTTGCGGTATCCAGATCTTCGGCGGAAATGTAATTCTGCGACAGATGGCGGCGGCGATTGGCTTCATTATTGGCTTTTGCCAGATCAGAGCGGGCTTTTGCCAACTGGGCCTGTGCATTCAGTTCGGCAATGTGAAACGGTGTCTTGTCGATAACAAACAGCACGTCGCCTTCGTTCACGAACTGATTATCTTTAACGTTGAGCGCAGTAATGCTGCCGGACACTTGCGGTGTGATACTGACTTGTTCAGCACGGATTTTTCCGTCGCGCGTCCAGGGGGATTGCATGTAGTAATTCCACATCCACCATCCGGCGAGAACGGCAATGACAGCGACGATAATTGTGGAGAAATATTTAACAGTTTTAAGCGACATAATCACCACGCAATCAGCAGAACAAAGCCCAGACAGACGCAAAGCGCGAAGAGAGACAGATCCAGTAACAGGGGATGCCAGAATTCACCGGAGTAGATCCTGTCGCGTAGCAGACGATGAATGACCAGCCAAAGGATAAATCCCGCTGCAAACGCCTTGAAAATAGGGGGGAAGTAGACAGATGCACCGATCATTAAATCTTGTAGGGGCAATCCTGTTGCATTAAACATAAACTTCACGGGCAATAATCCTTGGCGAAAGAACGCTTTGCTATAGGTTTAGCAAAAAAAGAACGATGAATCTTTGTAAAGTATAATGTCTGAAAAAATGTCATCCGGTAAGCAAATTTGGCAATACATTTGTTTTGGGAATACAAATGCTGCACACTATTCTAAAATCAGTATAATAACTTAGCAAGCTAATTATAAGGAGATGAAATTGGAATCGCCACTAGGTTCTGATCTGGCACGGTTGGTGCGCATTTGGCGTGCTCTGATTGACCATCGCCTGAAGCCTCTGGAGTTGACGCAGACGCATTGGGTTACGCTGCACAACATCCATCAGTTGCCACCGGATCAATCGCAGATTCAGCTGGCTAAAGCGATCGGCATTGAGCAGCCGTCACTGGTGCGTACGCTTGACCAACTGGAAGAAAAGGGACTCATTTCACGACAGACTTGCGCCAGCGATCGTCGGGCAAAGAGAATTAAACTGACCGAGAAAGCAGAGCCGCTTATCGCGGATATGGAAGCGGTGATCAACAAAACGCGTGGAGAAATTCTGGAAGGGATTTCAGCTGAGGAAATTGATCTGCTGATTAAACTGGTTGCCCGACTGGAACACAATATCATTGAGCTGCAGTCTCAGGACTAATGCGGAAAAATTACGTGTGGCCAGTATCTGACCACACGTAAATTCGATTAACGCGGAGAAACGGTCACTTCCCGGCCATTGCTCGCCATCACGACGCGCTGACCTGCGGCGAATTTGGTCGCACCTTGTTTCTGCACTACCATGATGGTATTACCGTCATCCTTACGGATTTCCAGTTCTACACCCTGTGTTTTATTCATCGCACCTTGTACGCCTTGACCCGCTACGCCACCGGCAACCGCACCTGCAGCCGTTGCTAATGAACGACCCGTACCACCGCCAACGGTGTTACCGAGGAACCCGCCAAGTACCGCACCACCAATCGCGCCAATGACGTTTGCGTCATCGCCACCCTGGATTTGAACCGGACGAACGTGAACAATCGTGCCATAGGTGACGTTCTGAACCTGTTTCGCTTCGGATGCGGTATATACGTCACCGGAAAGGCTGTCATTGTTAACGCAACCGGCTAAAGATAACCCCATTAGTGAAACAATCAGCACACGTTTAATCATTTTATAACTCTCCTTTACACCACGAAACGCTAATCAAGCATCCCTCATGGCTAAATTATATGGCATTTGTGAGCCCAAGGTCACATGTTCTACTGGAACAATATGAAAATCATAATCGGGTCCGGGTTAACCGAGTATAAACGAATCATTCATCATATTGATTGAAAATCATGGCTCATTGTCATGAGTTACCCGTAAAAATCATTAACGAAGCATGGAATTACGCGGCACTTTATGGTTGAGTGTCAAGGCTAACATGTTTAAAAGGATGACGTATGAAATCGGGCCGTTTTATCGGTGTTATGTCTGGAACCAGCCTTGATGGTGTTGATGTTGTGCTGGCAGCAATAGATGAAACGATGGTTGCGCAACAGGCGAGTCTCACCTGGCCGATACCCATCCATTTGAAACAGGCAATCCTGGACATCTGTCAGGGGCAGCAACTGACGCTGTCTCAGTATGGCCAGTTAGACACACGACTGGGACGCTTGTTTGCCGAGGCGGTGAATGCGCTGTTGGCGCAGCAAAAATTAAAACCCCAGGATATCGTCGCAATTGGTTGCCACGGACAGACCGTCTGGCACGAGCCCACCGGCGCGGCGCCGCATACGCTGCAAATTGGCGATAACAATCAGATTGTGGCGCTCACCGGTATTACGGTGGTCGGCGATTTCCGTCGACGCGATATCGCGTTGGGCGGGCAAGGTGCGCCACTGGTTCCTGCATTCCATCAGGCTCTGTTGGCGCATCCAGGTGAGCGCCGGATGGTGTTGAATATTGGGGGGATTGCCAATCTGTCTCTGCTTATTCCGGGGCAGCCGGTTCGGGGATACGATACCGGGCCTGGTAATATGCTGATGGATGCATGGATCTGGCGGCAATGCGGTAAGCCTTACGACAAAGACGCGCAGTGGGCCAGTGAAGGAACGGTGATTCTCCCTCTGCTGCAAAATATGCTTAGCGATCCTTACTTCGCCGCACCCGCGCCAAAAAGCACGGGGCGGGAGTACTTTAATTATGGCTGGATTGAACGCCATCTGGCGCTGTTCCCTGGGATTTCCCCGCGCGATGTTCAGGCAACGCTCACCGAACTCACCGCGGTGACCATTTCAGAACAGGTATTGCTGAGTGGCGGCTGCGAGCGATTAATGGTGTGCGGGGGAGGAAGTCGTAATCCGCTGATTATGATGCGTCTGGCGGCATTGCTGCCGGGAACGGAAGTGACCTCGACCGATGAAGCGGGCATCAGCGGCGACGATATGGAAGCGTTAGCTTTCGCATGGTTGGCGTGGCGTACGCTGGCAGGGTTGCCGGGTAATCTCCCTTCTGTGACCGGTGCAGCAGAGTCCAGTGTTTTAGGGGCTATTTTCCCCGCGAACCCACGAACTCAGAGTTAACTGAAATTATCCTGGCCAGGATGCCGGTAAACTAGGGATGTTAGGGAGGGTGTTATTGCCCTCCGGGACCAGGAAAGTCTTCAGGATATGGCTATGAAAAAACTGTTAATGGTATGTCTGCCCGTATTGCTCACTGGGTGTAGTGTTTACAACCAATTTGTCGAGCGTATGCAAACGGATACGCTCGAATACCGCTGTGATGAAAAACCGCTTACCGTCAAATTGAACAATACCCAACAAACGGCGAGCTTTGTTTATGACAATAAGCTGGTCAATCTTAAACAAGGCGTGTCGGCATCTGGCGCGCGATACACGGATGGCATCTACGTCTTCTGGTCGAAAGGTGACAGTGCAACGGTCTATAAACGCGATAGCGTTGTGTTAAATAACTGTCAGTTACAGAATCCGAAGCGTTGAGATTTCCAGCAGGGCGGCGCACAATAGCGTTACCCACTGACAATCCGTAGCCCAACATCATGTCTGATAACGACGAATTGCAGCAAATCGCGCATTTGCGCCGTGAATACACGAAAGGCGGTCTTCGCCGCCGCGACCTTCCAGCAGAACCCCTCGCGCTTTTTGAGCGCTGGCTGGGGCAAGCCTGTGATGCCAAACTGGCAGATCCTACCGCAATGGTTGTGGCCACTGTTGATGAGAATGGTCAACCTTACCAGCGCATCGTGTTGCTTAAACATTATGATGACAAAGGGCTGGTGTTTTATACCAACCTGGGCAGCCGTAAGGCGCATCAGATTGAACACAATCCCCGTATCAGTCTCTTATTCCCGTGGCATACGCTGGAACGGCAGGTCATGGTTATCGGCAAGGCAGAACGTCTTTCTACCCTTGAAGTGGTGAAGTATTTCCATAGCCGACCACGTGACAGCCAGATTGGCGCCTGGGTCTCTAAACAGTCCAGCCGGATCTCCGCTCGCGGTATTCTTGAAAGTAAATTTCTTGAGCTGAAGCAGAAGTTTCAGCAAGGGGAAGTCCCTTTACCCAGCTTCTGGGGCGGTTTTCGCGTGAGCATTGAGCAAATGGAGTTTTGGCAGGGGGGTGAAAACCGTCTGCATGATCGTTTTTTATACCAACGTGAAGATAACGCGTGGAAAATTGATCGCCTCGCTCCCTAAAGATGCAAAATTCTTGTTTTAAGCGCTGGTACAGATGAATCCGGCGCTTTATTCTATGTTTCTTTCGCATCAGGCGAAAAGTCGTGTACCGGCAAAGGTGCAGTCGTTTTATACATGGAGATTTTGATGGCAAGCAGTAACTTGATTAAACAATTGCAAGAGCGGGGGCTGGTGGCCCAGGTGACGGACGAAGAAGCGTTAGCAGAGCGACTGGCGCAAGGCCCGATCGCGCTCTATTGCGGCTTCGACCCTACCGCTGACAGCTTGCATTTGGGGCATCTGGTTCCATTGTTATGCCTGAAACGCTTCCAGCAGGCAGGGCATAAGCCTGTCGCACTGGTAGGTGGTGCAACCGGTCTGATTGGTGACCCGAGCTTCAAAGCCGCAGAGCGTAAACTGAATACCGAAGATACCGTGCAGGAGTGGGTGGATAAAATCCGCAAACAGGTTGCGCCGTTCCTCGATTTCAACTGTGGCGACAACTCAGCCATTGCGGCAAACAACTACGACTGGTTTGGCGGTATGAACGTACTGACTTTCCTGCGTGATATCGGTAAGCACTTCTCTGTAAACCAGATGATCAACAAAGAAGCGGTGAAGCAACGTCTGAACCGTGACGATCAGGGGATCTCGTTTACTGAGTTTTCTTACAACCTGCTGCAAGGCTACGACTTCGCTTGCCTGAACAAATTGCACGGTGTGGCGCTGCAAATTGGTGGTTCTGACCAGTGGGGCAACATTACCTCCGGTATCGATCTGACCCGCCGTCTGCATCAGAACCAGGTCTTTGGCCTGACCGTTCCGCTGATCACCAAAGCAGACGGGACCAAGTTTGGTAAAACCGAAGGTGGCGCAGTCTGGCTGGATCCGAAGAAAACCAGCCCGTACAAATTCTACCAGTTCTGGATCAACACCGCGGATGCGGACGTGTATCGCTTCCTGAAGTTCTTCACCTTTATGGACATTGAAGAGATCAATGCGCTGGAAGAAGAAGACAAGAACAGCGGTAAAGCGCCACGTGCCCAGTATGTTCTGGCTGAGCAGGTCACGCGTCTGGTTCACGGTGAAGAAGGTCTGGTTGCGGCAAAACGCATCACCGAAAGCCTGTTTAACGGTAATCTAGCCTCCCTGAGCGAAGCCGATTTCGAACAGCTGGCGCAGGATGGCGTACCGATGATCGAAATGGAAAAAGGTGCTGACCTGATGCAGGCGCTGGTTGACTCCGAACTGCAACCATCCCGCGGTCAGGCGCGTAAGACTATCGCGTCTAACGCGGTCACTATCAACGGTGAGAAACAATCCGACCCGGAATATTTCTTCCAGGACAGTGATATTTTATTTGGGCGCTACACATTACTGCGTCGCGGCAAAAAGAACTATTGTTTGATTTGCTGGAAATAAGAAAAAGTGAGCAGGGGCGTGGGAAACTACGCCCCTTTATTATTTTAGGGTTGTGGTAAGTAAAATGAAGAATATCCTCGCCATCCAGTCCCACGTTGTTTTTGGTCATGCGGGCAACAGTGCAGCAGAGTTTCCGATGCGTCGTCTTGGCGCGAATGTCTGGCCGCTCAACACCGTTCAGTTTTCCAACCATACGCAATACGGTAAATGGACAGGCTGCGTTATGCCGCCGAGCCACCTGACCGAAATCGTTCAGGGTATTGCCGATATCGATAAGCTCCAGCAGTGCGACGCGGTACTGAGCGGATATCTGGGTTCAGCTGAGCAGGGTGAGCATATTCTGGGTATTGTCCGCAAAGTTAAAGCGGCCAATCCACACGCGAAATATTTCTGTGATCCGGTGATGGGACATCCTGAAAAAGGCTGTATTGTCGCGCCGGGTGTTGCAGAGTTTCATGTGCGTCATGCGCTGCCGGCCAGCGATATTATCGCCCCTAATTTGGTCGAGCTTGAAATTCTGTGTGAGCATGCGGTTAACAATGTGCATGAGGCGGTAGCGGCTGCCCGCGAACTGATCGCCCAGGGACCAGAAGTGGTGCTGGTTAAGCATCTTGCCCGCGCGGGTATCAGCACTGACCGTTTTGAAATGTTGTTGGTTACAGCCGATCAGGCGTGGCACATCAGTCGTCCATTGGTGGATTTTGGCGCGCGTCAACCTGTCGGTGTCGGTGACGTTACCAGCGGTTTGCTGTTGGTAAAACTGTTGCAGGGCGCGTCGTTACAACAGGCGCTTGAACATGTGACCGCGGCGGTATACGAAATTATGATCGCCACGCAGCAGATGCAGGAATATGAGCTGCAGGTGGTTGCCGCTCAGGATCGTATCGCTAAACCGGAACACTATTTTAGCGCGACGCAACTGTAGTTCTGTCGTCAATGCCGGATGACGCTCCCGCCATCCGGCACAAATGCTTAGTGCAGTCCTTCAGCCTTCAACGCCGCGGCAACCGCCGGACGTTCAGCCATACGCGCCATATAGGCCTCGATATGGTTCAGCCCTTCCATATTCAGTTTTACAGCATAAGCCCAACGCAATACCGTGAACAGGTAAGCATCCGCAATACTGAAACGCTGGCCGCAAATCCACGGATTGTCTTTCAGTGATTCATTCACATACTGCAGTTTTTTCTCCAGCAGTGCGCGAACCGTTGGCTTGTACTCCTCTGGCGTATCAGGGCGAAACAGCGGGGTAAAACCTTTGTGCAGCTCTGTAGCAATGAAATTGAGCCACTCGAGCGTACAGGCTGCTGGTAGGGGCAAGAAGCTGGCGATCGGGCACGGTATCGGCCAGATATTGCATGATGGCCACTCCTTCCGTCAGCAGTGTACCGTCATCAAGCAACAGGGCGGGGACTTGTCCTTTTGGGTTTACCGCGAAAAAATCGTCGCCGTTTTCCAGGCGTTTCTTCATCAGATCAACTCCATCCAGCGTAAAATCTTTACCGCTCTCACGAAGGGTGATGTGGGAAGCAAGAGAACACGCGCCCGGTTTGTAGAACAGTTTCATCGGTAACTCCTTTTGGCTGAGGTATATCGTATGGTAGTGCTACCTCAGACAAAAAAAAAGCCGCTAACATCAGTTAGCGGCCCGAAAATAAGTTTCCCTGAGAATTACGCGGTTGCGGCCTTAGAGGCTTTCTCGTTTACATTATCATCTTGAGTCATACGGTTCAGTTTCGGCGCTGTCAGCAGCATCAGAACAGCGATAACTGCCGTGGCTACACCAATCTGCAGGAATACACGGCCATAGACTTCCAGTGACATCAGCGGGTCGGTCACGTTCTCAGGTACCGCCATCATGTTGGCTACGTAGCCACCAATAATGTTCGCACCCGCAGTGGTCAGGAACCAGCTACCCATGATGAAGCCCATCAGGCGCTGCGGAACCAGCTGCGCAACCATCGCCAGACCCAGACCAGAGATCATCAGTTCACCGATACTCTGCAGACCGTAAGAAATGATCAGCCAGTTAACGGAAACGATACCTGCATCGGACGCGAATTTCGCACCCAGCGGCAGAACCAGGAACGCACCGGAGCACAGCACCATACCAATTGCGAACTTAGTCGGCATCGGCAGGGTGTCACCCATCTTGTTATAGATGGCGGCAAGGATTGGACTGCCGATGATGATCCAGAACGGGTTCAGTGCCTGGTATTGCTCAGGTTCGAACGCGATACCCAGAATTGAGTGTTCAACGTTACGAATCGCAAAGAAGTTCAGTGACGTTGGCATCTGGCTGTACAGAACGAAGAAGATAATCGCTTCCAGCATCAGAATGAAGGCAACGATCATTTTACGACGCGCAGCACCCTGCATAGAGAAGGCTTCTTTACCGAAGATAAACACGATACCCAGAGCGATAACGCCCAGAACCATACGTGCGATACCCTGGTTGTGCAGCAGCCATGTCGCAACAGCGATCAGCACCACAACGCCACCAATAGTCAGCAGCAGGTTACGGAAGTTGACCGGCTCGAAGTCAGGTTTAGAACCGTACTGTTTAACCCAGCGCTGGCAGAATGCGAAGTTAACTACGGTGATCAGCATACCGACGACGCTCAGTGCAAACGCAGTGCTCCAGCCGTAACGGGCAGCCAGCCACGGTGTTGCCAGCATAGAGAAGAATGAACCGATGTTGACGGACATGTAGTACATGGTAAATGCACCATCAAGACGCGGGTCATCTTTTGCATAGCAGGTAGAGAGCAGAGAAGACGGGTTGGCTTTGAACAGGCCGTTACCGACCGCGATGGCCGCCATACCCATATAAACGATACCCGCGTCATGACCGGACCATGCAACCAGTGCATAACCGATGGCCAGGACGATTGCGCCCAGCATAATGACGCGCTTGGTACCCAAAACTTTATCACCTAACCAGCCTCCAATGGCTACCAGGCCGTAAACCAGGGCGCTAAAGGATGAGAAAAGGGTGATGGAATCCGCTTCTGACATACCCAGTTGTTTAACCAGGTAGACGGCCATAATCCCTTGCAGGCCGTAATAACCAAAACGTTCCCACAGCTCAATAGAGAAAATGAGATAGAACGCTTTTGGTTGTTTGAAGGCGTTTAAACTGACGCTTTCAGTTGGTTTATTGTTTGCAGTAGACACTTTTACCTCTTTTTTTACATCCCATATCAACGGGGGTGTTCAGGTACGTGATAAGTCAAGCTCATCCGTCCGATTGTTATAGTGGGAGGGGAAACGGCAAGTAATGTTCACTATCTTGACCCTTCAAACAAGTGCTTTGTAATAATCTGTTACATATATCTTAAGTGGTGAAATCGTCGGGGCTAAGAAATGTTATCTAGCGTTAAATTTCTTCTATTGAAAAATGGCAGATTTTTACACTGTTAAGTAGGGGCGAAAACCGCAATGTGGCGATATGTTCTGCTATTCAAGGTTGAATCCAGTGATATAGGCCATTATCTGAAAAATAGCCAGTGTAATCTTTTGTATTGAAACGGCGGGGTCAGGTCATCTCATTGTCATTTTAACGACAAAATAAAAAATTTTTAACATTAAGTTATCGAGGTGATCTTGATCACGTATAGATAGAAATTTCTACTATCAAAAAAACGATTAACCTGCTCAGGTGTTAATTCACAAGAATATTACATTAGATATGCCCATTAGCCTGGCATCATTGTCGGAAAATCAACGCTTCAGAAGTGCATAACTAAGCGTTATGAAAGGTTGGGGCAGCCTGGTGTGCCCCATCAGCATCAGATATCGACTTTCTCTTTGAATTCACAGAGATCTTCGATGATACAGGAGCCACAGCGTGGTTTTCTGGCAATGCAGGTGTAGCGGCCATGAAGAATCAGCCAGTGATGGCAATCGACTTTAAATTCACTCGGAACGACTTTCAGCAGCTTCTCTTCGACCTGCTCGACGTTTTTACCCGGGGCGAATTGTGTTCGGTTACACACCCGAAAGATATGGGTATCAACGGCAATGGTGGGCCAGCCAAAAGCGGTGTTGAGCACGACATTCGCCGTCTTGCGCCCGACGCCCGGTAGGGCTTCTAACGCGGCTCTGTCCTCCGGTACTTCTCCATTGTGCTGTTCCAGCAGGATACGACAGGTTTTAATCACGTTTTCCGCTTTGCTGTTAAACAGGCCAATAGTCTTGATATAGGACTTAACCCCTTCAACGCCAAGCTCCAGCATGGCGGCAGGGGTATTGGCAACCGGATACAGCTTCGCCGTTGCCTTATTGACGCTAACGTCAGTCGCCTGTGCTGAAAGCAACACGGAAATCAGCAGTTCAAACGGCGACGTAAAATGGAGCTCGGTTGTAGGATGTGGATTGTTCTCACGCAGACGCGTGAGTATTTCCAGCCGTTTTGCTTTGTTCATGACACATTCCCTGTTTCACCTGCCGGGCTGTCGGCCACGACAGCTTCGGCACGACGTTTTTTCATTCTCTCATCAATAAGATACTTAACGGCCAGCATCAGCCCCAAACCAATAAACGCACCCGGCGGCAGCATAGCCAACAGGAAAGGCGTATCAGTATGGAAAATTTCGACGCGCAGCACTTTAGCCCAGTTACCCAGCAGGCCGTCTGCGCCATCAAACAATGTCCCGTTACCAATAATCTCACGCAATGAACCCAGAACGAACATGGCACCTGTCGCACCCATGCCGATGGAAAAACCATCCAGCGCAGAGAGTGCCGGGCCTTTTTTGGCGGCAAAGGCTTCAGCGCGACCGACAACAATACAGTTGGTGACAATCAGCGGGATGAAGATCCCCAGGGACTGATACAAGCCAAAGGCATACGCGTTGATCAGCATCTGTACGGCACTGACTACCGAGGCGATGATCATGACATATATCGGAATACGGATTTCAGACGGCGTCCAGCGACGCAAGGCTGAGATGGTCAGGTTAGTCAGCGTCAGTACAAGTGTTGTTGCTAATCCCAGACCCAGTGCATTGGTGGCGGTCGAGGTTACCGCCAGCAGCGGGCACATACCGAGTAACTGTACCAGGGCGGAGTTGTTTTTCCATAATCCCTGGACAATAACGTCTTTAATTTCGCTCATGGTTTATTCTCCACAGGCGGTAAGTTGAGGAAGCTGCGCAGGCAGCGTTTGCGCAAACAGACCGGCGCGTTTCACCGCATTCACCACCGCGCGGGGCGTGATGGTCGCCCCCGTGAACTGGTCGAAGTCGCCACCGTCTTTTTTCACCGCCCAGTGGGGATCATTTTCTGCGCTAATGGTTTTGCCACTAAAATGGGTTATCCAGTCGGAAAGACGCAACTCAATTTTGTCACCCAGTCCAGGCGTTTCATGATGCTCTGTGACCCGTGAACCCAGTACGGTCCCGCTAAAATTCACACCGACCAGCAGTTGAATCGCGCCGGAATAACCATCAGGTGCGGTAGCTTCCAGAATGGCCGCAACAGGACGATCGTCCTGACGGGCAATATAAACACGGTGTGTACCTTTGCCCAGGGCCGGGGCGTTGACCAGATAGCAACTGTTGCGCAGGTTGTTATTGTAGCTGCCAACAGGCAGAACTTGATCAAACAACGCTTGTTGCTGAAGCGTAGCCTGCTCATCAATAGTGGACTTGGTCAACTGATTGATTGCCGCGGTTAACCCCGTAGATCCCGCGGCAAACAGTGCCAGAGTGATACCGTGTTTACGAATCGTTTTCAGCATGATGTGTCCTTAGCGATGTCCGTACACGCGCGGGCGGGTGTAGTAATCAATCAGCGGAACGGTGATATTTGCCAGTAATACCGCAAAGGCCACACCATCTGGATACCCACCAAAACTGCGAATCAGCCACACTAATAAACCTGCAAGTGCACCAAAAATCAGACGCCCGCGATTCGTGGTTGATGCCGTAACGGGGTCGGTAAGAATAAAGAATGCGCCAAGCATGGTTGCACCAGAGAGGAGATGCAACTGTGGCGAAGCCAACGATTCTGGAGAGAAAAGCCAGCCCAATGTCGCACAGAAAGCGAGTGATAGCAGAAAGCTGACCGGAATATGCCAACGAATGGCTTTTTGCCACAATAACACGACGCCGCCGAGCAGCCAGGCAAGGTTCACCCACTGCCAACCCGCGCCTGCGAACATCCCGCTGTATATCGGGTACTGCATCACTTGTTCAACGGTGCGCCCTGCGTGCAGCGAGGTCTTGAACGTATCGAGCGGTGTCGCCTGACTGATACCATCGATCCCCATTCTTAACGCGTTCATATCACTGCCGACAGCGGTATGGCCGGTAAAGATAACGTTCAGCGCATCAAAGAACCCTGGCACCGTGGCCGCAATTTCATGCGGCGGAAGCCAACTGGTCATCTGAACCGGGAATGAGATAAGCAGAATGACATAGCCAATCATCGCAGGGTTAAACGGGTTCTGTCCCAGACCACCATACAGTTGCTTGGCAATGATCACCGCGAAAACGGTACCGAGTACGACCATCCACCACGGTGCAAGCGGGGGGATACTGACAGCCAGCAGCAGCCCTGTAAGCAAGGCGGAGTTATCTTTTAAGATAGCGACAACGGGTTGTTTACGCAGCTTAAGCACACCGGCTTCAGCGATGATAGCGCTGACGGAGGCCAGGATTATCTGGAACAACGTTCCCCAGCCAAAGAACCACAGCTGTGCGGCGATCCCCGGCAATGCCGCAATTAACACCAGCAGCATGATTCGCGATGTCTGGCGCTGGTTATGGGTATAGGGGGAGCTTGCTATTCTGAATACCATTTAGTCCTCGTTTACAACCTGCTGCTGAGCGGCTTTTTTGGCCTGCGCACGTGCAATAGCGGCCGCGACGACTGCTTTGCGGGGATCGACCTGCTCGGTCGTTTCAGCGTTGGCTTGCTGCTCAAGCTTACGTGCTTTGGCTCGGGCTATCGCTGCTTCAACGGCCGCTTTGCGCGGGTCAACCGGCTCGACTGTTTCAGCGGGAGTTTGTTGTTCAAGCTTGCGCGCTTTGGCACGGGCTATCGCTGCTTCAACGGCCGCTTTACGCGGGTCAACCGGTTCGGCTGTTTCAGCGGGGGTTTGTTGTTCAAGCTTGCGCGCTTTGGCGCGGGCAATCGCTGCTTCAACGGCCGCTTTACGCGGGTCAACCGGTTCGGCTGTTTCAGCAGGGGTTTGTTGTTCAAGCTTGCGCGCTTTGGCACGGGCAATTGCTGCTTCAACGGCGGCTTTGCGTGGATCTGCCTCAGCGCTGTTCGGTTCAGTCTGCGAATTTTCAGCTTGTTTAGCGCGCGCCTGCGCTTTACGCGCCTCGCGGGCCGCAATAACAGCGCTGTTGTCCGGTTTTTCGCCTGCCTGAATAACCACCGGCTGCATCGCCTGTGTCTGTTTGGCTTTTACGCGGGCAAGGGCGGCGGCAATCGCATCATGATCTTTCGCCGCAGGCTGTACCGCAGCACTTTTATGACGTTCAAGACGCGCGGCTTTTTCACGCTCCAGGCGAGCTTGTCTGGCCTCAAACCGCGCTTTTGCTTCCGCTGCGCGTTTTTCTTCCTGACTGATTGCATAGATTTCCGCTTTTTCCTGACGGAAATATTGCACCAGGGGAATATTGCTTGGACAGACCCAGGCACACGCACCGCATTCAATGCAATCAGCGATATTGTGGGTTGTTGCTTTGTCGTGCTGTTGCCCTTTACTGAACCAGTAAAGCTGTTGAGGCAAAAGATCAGCGGGGCAGGCATCAGCGCAGGCACTGCAGCGGATACAGCCTTTTTCTTCCTGCGGCGCACCCATTTCGCTGGCCGACGGAGCAAGCAGACAGTTGGTGATCTTCACCACGGGAACATCAAGCCAGGGAAGGGTGAAGCCCATCAACGGGCCGCCCATAATAACCATCTGTTCAGCAGAAGGGCAAAAGCCCGCATCATTGAGCAAATGACGCACCGGGGTACCTAATCGCGCCCAGACGTTGCCGGGACGGCTGACGGCTTCGCCTGTCAACGTGACGACACGTTCGGTGATCGGCTCCCCGTCAATGACTGCACGTTTGATCGCATAGGCGGTACCGACGTTTTGCATCAGTACACCGATATCTGAGGAGCGTCCACCGTGGGGAACTTGCTTTCCGGTCAAAATTTGCGTCAGTTGCTTGGCCCCGCCTGACGGGTATTTTGTCGGGATCACACGCAAACTGATATCGTGCGAGTTAGCCAGTACCGCACGCAGCATGGAAATGGCCTGCGGTTTGTTATCTTCAATGCCGAGCAGTATCTCGCGAGGTTGCAGAATATGCGCGAGTATCCGAATACCTTCCACCACCTGCGCCGCGCAATCCTGCATCAGGCGATCATCCGCGGTGATGTAGGGTTCACACTCTGCAGCGTTAATGATCAGCGTTTCAATTTTATCTCCGCCGCCTTGCAATTTCACGCCGGTGGGAAAACCTGCGCCACCCAATCCAGCGACGCCGTATTGGTGAATCCGTGAAATCAACTCTTCACGGCTGCGGGAACGATAATCTGCCCATCCGTCGCGTTCAATCCAGCGATCTTCGCCATCGGCATCAATAATGACGCTCAGTTCGGCTAATGCGGAAGGGTGCGCCGTGGAGTGCGGTGCAATGGCGACCACCGTACCTGAGGTAGGGGCATGGACCGGCAGCATCCGGCCTCGCCCGTGGGTAAGCGCCTGACCACGCAGAACGTGATCGCCGACGTTGACGCACAGTTCACCTTCAGCGCCAATATGCTGCTTCAAGGGGATGATAAAACGCGGCGCCAGTGGCACCTGTCGCAATGGCGTACCATTTGACTGGGTCTTCATCTCCGGTGGGTGAATGCCGCCATCGAAGTCCCAGATTTTGTTTTTTCTGAATGCAGAGAATAGATTAAACATGTTGTTCCACGGGAATGATGCGCACGGGGATAGTGTTCAAATCCCACTTCCAGCTATCAGGTGTTTCGGCGACTGGACGTAGTTCAATACATTGCGTCGGACACGGATCCACACACAGGTTGCATCCCGTGCAGAGATCGCTCATTACCGTGTGCATCGCACGCGTCGCACCGACGATGGCATCGACCGGGCAGGCCTGAATACACTTGGTGCAGCCGATACAATTGTTTTCGTCAATGACCGCCAGCATACGCACCGGCGTCACGTCTTGCTCATCGCCATCAATCGGCTGCGGGTCAACGTTAAGCAGGGTGGCGATTTTCAACATCACGGCTTCACCACCGGGCGCGCAACGGTTAATTTTTTCGCCCTGACAACCTATCGCCTCAGCATAAGGGCGACAGCCAGGATAACCGCATTGTCCACACTGGCTTTGCGGGAGAATTTCATCAATTTTCTCCACCACCGGATCGTCCTCAACGGCAAAACGGCGAGAGGCATAACCCAGGATAGCGCCGAACGCCAGACCCAGCAGACTTACTGCGGCAACGGCAATCCAGATAGCATTCATTACAACTTCACCAAACCACTAAAGCCCATAAAGGCCAGAGACATTAAACCAGCGGTAATCAGCGCAATCGCATTACCGCGAAACGGGGCCGGAACATCCGCCACGGCAAGGCGCTCGCGAATGGCGGCGAACAAGACCATCACCAGCGAGAAGCCGACGGCAGCGGAAAAACCGTATAACGCCGACTGTAAAAAGTTATGGCCGAGGTTGATATTCAGCAAGGCTACGCCCAGCACTGCACAGTTAGTGGTGATCAGCGGTAAGAAGATCCCCAGCAGGCGATACAATGCAGGACTGGTCTTGCGTACCACCATTTCGGTAAATTGCACGACCACGGCGATGACTAAAATAAAGGCCAGCGTACGCAAATAGATGAGATCGAGCGGGATGAGGATCCAGGTGTCAATCAGCCATGCGCAAATAGAGGCCAGCGTCATTACAAAGGTCGTGGCAAGGCCCATACCCATTGCGGTTTCCAGTTTTTTGGAAACACCCATAAAGGGGCAAAGGCCCAGAAACTTGACCAGTACAAAGTTATTGACCAGTACAGTTCCGACAAACAGCAGCAGGTAATCAGTCATTTTTCGGCCTGAAATAAAAAAGCCGCCTATTATCTGTCAATCTACAACAGGCGACAACAGGTTAACTGTAGGGTTATTACGGGTTCACAAACGTCGTCTTCACGCGTTGCGAGCGCTTGAAATAGGGCACTAACAGCGCGGCAGCCAATAATGGGAACAACAACTGACGCACGGCAAACGCATCCGGGACAGGCGAGAAGGCAAAGGCTTTAATCGCCAGCAGCACGGAAATCAGGAGCCAGATAATATAGTGCTTCGGTACGCACTGCCTGCGTTTGAAAAACGCGATGGTCAACCACAGCGTGTAGTACCACATGGCAATGGCAGTAATAAAGGAAATACCCCATAAGAACAGATTCGCCGTGCTTTGCTCACCCAGCGTTTTAAACGTCTGCGGTGTGGCCAGTGCAGTGAGATAAAGTAATAACGCCAGCGATGCGCTCAACAACGCGACTAACAGCCAGGCCAGTGGCCCAAGTAGCCAGCCTCCGATACGTTGTGCCGGTGTTGTAGTCATCTCTTCTCCAGGTTTACACATATGAACAGACGTGCCGTTCATTTTGGGGCAATGATTATAAAGCTTTTAGCGATGAGCGCTACTTTCTTGTTTATTGCACGTAATGCCAGACTGATTTTGGCACCTGGCCCACATCGAACAAGCGCCCGCCAGAAATCAGCTCAGCACGGCGGTGATCCGCTGCGCGATACATATTGATAATGTCGCGATCGTCAGTCAGCGTGTAGTTAAGATGATCGAACAGCTTTTCCAAACTTTCGAGTGAGCTGATTTTGCGGAATTTTAATAAGTAATCCTGAACGGTCATAAATGGATATCCATATTAATAAAATAATACCAACGGAGTAGTGAATATTAAAAAATAAACAACGCTGCACAGGTAAACGCGAATTTGTGCGCAAATGTAAAAAAAGAATTTTCGTATAGGTAGAAAACCAGGTGCGCTCAGCACCTGCGGAAAGGGTAACGCGCTTCGCAATCGCAGGCAATATGCGCCAGCGTGGGATGCCGCATAATTCGCTCTTTTTGACAGAATTGCATCTTTTGCTGCCAGCCCGGCAATGTCTAAGGTTATCGCTGCCGGGCTATGCTGGGCGTGCGGGACGTTATTTCTTCTGCACCGAAGCCGCAGGTTCCGGCGGCTGGTAGTTATCAATATGACTGGCAACACCCAGGAGAATGACAGAGACCGTGAGAACAATCCAACCTGTTAATTCAATAAGACGATTCATTACTGACGACATTTGCTTTGATTTATCCATAAACACAGGAAGTAAATGTTACTCATCAATAAATACGACGGCAAGAGCAATGGGAACGATTTCTGCGACTAATTCGCAGCAAGTTAACGCTAAGTAGCATATGTTTGACTTAAGTTAAGTAACAACCTTCATCGCACAAGGGTTATTAAACTATTGTGACGGTGTGATGTATGGTGTGAAATAGGTCGGTCCAGAGATGAGAGGCGATAACATGAGTGACAACATCCGCGTTGGGCTAATTGGCTATGGTTATGCCAGCAAAACCTTCCATGCCCCCCTGATTGTCGGTACACCGGGTCTTGAACTGGCTGCGGTGTCCAGTAGTGATGAAACAAAAGTGAAGGCGGATTGGCCTTCGGTAACCGTTGTTACTGAGCCCAAGCATCTTTTTAACGATCCGAATATCGATTTGATCGTGATTCCGACACCCAATGATACGCACTTCCCGTTGGCGAAAGCCGCTCTGGAAGCGGGAAAACATGTGGTTGTGGATAAACCTTTTACCGTGACACTGTCACAAGCTCGCGAACTGGATGCGCTGGCGCGTAGCCTGGGGCGTGTGCTTTCTGTTTTTCATAATCGTCGCTGGGACAGTGATTTTCTGACACTGAAAGCTCTGCTGGCAGACGGTGTATTGGGTGAAGTGGCCTATTTTGAATCTCACTTTGACCGTTTTCGTCCTCAGGTCCGCGACCGCTGGCGTGAACAGGGCGGCCCAGGGAGTGGTATCTGGTATGATTTGGCGCCGCACCTTCTGGATCAGGCGATTAACCTGTTTGGTTTGCCGGTCAGCCTGACCGTGGATTTGGCTCAGCTTCGCCCAGGCGCGCAATCGACGGATTACTTCCATGCCATTTTGACGTATCCGCAGCGTCGGGTGGTGTTACACGGCACCATGCTGGCCGCCGCCGAGTCTGCCCGTTATATCGTTCACGGATCGCGCGGCAGCTATGTGAAATACGGTCTTGATCCGCAGGAAGAGCGCCTCAAAAATGGCGAGCGCCTGCCACAAGAAGACTGGGGCTATGACATGCGTGATGGCGTATTAACGCGGGTCGAAGGTGAAGAGCGCGTGGAAGAAACCTGGTTAACCGTTCCAGGGAATTATCCGGCTTACTATGCAGGCATCCGTGATGCGCTGAACGGTAATGGAGAAAACCCGGTTCCGGCCAGACAGGCTATTCAAATCATGGAACTGATTGAACTGGGAATTGAATCAGCCAAACACCGCTCTACGCTGTGCCTGGCCTGAGAACACTAACGGCGGCAGCCCCGGCTGCCGCATCTTACTCACGTCGTTATGCTGCAGCTACTTTCTCACGCAGCGCACGTTTTTCTTCATGACTCAGAAACGCCATTTCCAGGCCATTGATTTGCGCCTGACGGATCTGCTCGCGCGTCAATCCTGCAGCCGGTGCTGCAACAGTGTATTCATGAATAATGTCCACACCCTGAACTGCCGGATCGTCCGTATTGAGACTGGCCAGAACACCCTGTTCAAGGAACGTTTTCAGCGGATGGGTTGCCAGTGAGGCCACGGTGCTGGTCTGAATATTTGACGTCAGGCAGGATTCGATCCCGATACGCTGTTCGGCGAGAAAATCCATCAGCGCAGGATCTTCTACGGCTTTCACACCGTGACCAATACGTTCTGCACCCAGTTCTCTGATGGCCTGCCAGATGCTTTCCGGGCCGGCCGCTTCGCCAGCATGTACCGTAATGTGCCAGCCTGCGTCGCGTGCACGATTGAAGTGAGACAGGAACAGACTCCCCGGGAAGCCCAGCTCATCACCGGCCAGATCCAGCGCGGTAATATGATCACGATGCGCCAACAGAGCATCCAGCTCCTGCAAACAGGCTGCTTCACCGAAGGTACGGCTCATAATGCCAATTAAGCGGGCTTCAACGCCGAACGTCTTACAGCCTTCACGTACACCGGCAATCACCGCTTCAACCACCCCTGCAACAGGAAGCTGATGCGTCATCGCCATGTAACCTGGTGAAAAGCGCAGTTCAACATAGTGCAGTCCGTTACGAGCAGCATCTTCGATGTTCTCAAAGGCCACGCGACGACAGGCATCCAGAGAGGCGAGCACTTTGACACCCCAGTCAAGTTTTGACAAAAAACTGACTAAATCGGGCTCTGTAGACGTGATCTGCACATGGGGGATCAGCATTTCAAGCGTCTGTGCCGGAAGTGTCAAATTGAACTGCCGACCAAGATCGAGAATCGTTTGCGCACGGATATTGCCGTCAAGGTGGCGATGGACGTCGGTTAAAGGAAGGGAAGTATCAATCATGGTCGCACTCATTTTTTAGTTAAAGTGCGCATCATTATACAACAGAATCATAATCATCTATTAACTTTGATAAAAGCGCGCTATCACGTTGTAATCGAGGCATATTGTGGGCGTTTGTTTCAATTTCTTTTGAGAAAAGCCTGACCGGTGAGGGCTTTGTACTTCAGAACTGACTATCTGACTTCCATTTGCAGGGGGGAATAATTTGGGTTTGGTTATTTGTATGACAAATAGATTGTAAGTTGATATCTGTCAAAAATTCTCTCCGCGAGTATTGCTATGTTCGAATCTCAGTCAACGGCAAGAGAATGATGTATGCCATTAACGACCAGCGCATTCAGAACCTATGCGCCATTCGATCCTGCAATTCGTATTGCAATGTGCCAGCGGGCTTACTCTGTCACCGTCACTTTCCCGGATGGCGAAACAAAACGTTATTCCAGTCTGGCTGGATTTACACAGTTATTGGGAAAAAGACTGGAACACTTACGTACAAAGGCTATTTATGCCGAAATGGATGTGGGAGACAGTTCACAGGTGAACTGGTCGGATAAAGATAAGTCTGTGTACTCCTTTCAATTTACCCGAATTCGTTAACTTACAGAGATGTCATTATGAACAGTGCTGCAACAATTCGTACAAGTAGAATACTTATTAGCGTCGTGGTTTTGATCGGTATCGTGGAATATGCCTATCTGATTGCCCATTTTTTGTGAAATTGCATTTTTTCAGGGATCGTGACCAGAATAGATCTAAACATTAATGGAATAATCTGCTATGCCTACCCTACATCAACGTTAAAAAGCCCACGTCAGTGGGCTTTTTAACGTACGAGCATAATTAATTCAGTCGTCTTTTATTTCTCTGTCAGCGCTCTGGTGATTAACGAAGATAATGCTTCAAGCTGAACAGTAAGCTGAAGACTCAACCAGACATAGCCATGAACGGCACTTTCCATCACATCATCGCTTTCGCAGGACAGTAATAGACCATGAAGTTCATTCGCAATTTCAGTCAGACGCTCACTGTTAGAGGCGATAGGCGATGGGTTGCCTTCATGCAGAGCAAGAGACAACGCCTGAAGTGTCTTCTGCGTCATTTGTTGCATCTCGGAAAGTGCATGTGAATTCAGTATCAGAAAACGGCTTCCACGTGAGGCCCAGTGAGCGTTGATTTGAAACTTTTGCGCGGCAACCATATCACGTGTAATTGACTGAATTTCTTCAAGCACTTTTACTGGGATCTTTGTTTCCTTATTGACCGGTGTGATCAGACTGCGCATTTTGACGACTTTATTCAACGCACGCGTCTGGAGGCTGGTCATCTTAGGTGGATTAAGTACGTTCCTTGATACCCCCGCAGAATTGATTTTTAAATAATCAGCGAGAAAGTCAGCAAGTTGAATACGCCAGTTTATGAAAGCCCTTTGCGGGTAGATGCTGGTAAACAGCATTGCCAGAATACAACCAAAAATAATATTGGTACTCCGCCATAATGCCGTCTGCATATCGCCGGCTGGCGCACTGCTCACGACCGCCAGCGTAATCCCTACCAGTAATGCAGCATAGGGACGTTTACTCATCGCCAGATAGCCACAAAAGAAAGCCGCACAACCACACCACAATAACATGAGGGGCAGGGAGTAAACTTCAATGTGTAATGCAATGATCCCGAGTAGCGCCCCCGTTACGGTACCGGCCATGCGCTCAAACGCTCGCGGAATTACGTTACCCAGATAACTTATTGGCCCCATGACCACGATAAGTGTAATAAGCGGCCAGGAATGATCGGGTAAGTTCATCATTCTGATAAGTAAAAAAGTTAACACAAAGGCTACTGCAATGCGTATCCCATGAACGACACGATAGTTGCGATAAATCTTTAACTCTAATGGGGTAATAGGTCTGTCACGTTGCACTGAAAAGAATGATTTTGTCATTTCAAATGAGTTTATAAGCGGAGTTCAAATAACCAGGGAGCATCATTGTTATTCGCTCTGGTGTTGGCCAGAGCATATATACAGCGGATAGTTTTATCTGTTTTATTATGGTGTAGGCGGTAAGTTAATGACATGTATTAACGGAATACGAGTGTGTAAATAACAAGTGCAACGGCAAGGAATACCCAGTATTGCGAGTGATAATGGAAATATTTTTGCATTGGAAACCTCCTCAGTAACGGGACTTTTAGTAATGACAGATATAAATGTCAACATCAAATAAAAAATAGCGATGCTAAAATGCTTAATTATTACATAATGTTTCAGATGCGAACGGGAGGGGAGTCTGTTGATGTTATTATGGATTAAATACTGAGAGTGGTAATGATAATATGTTGATAAATCAAGGTATGTTAGTGGGTGGAAGTACAGCAGGTATTCGCGGAATACCTGCTGATAATGATCATTTAGCGCAATAAACTCTGGCTTCTCGTGGTGTGTAGATACCAAGAGTAATGATGCGAAAGAAAACATTCATGCCCGACTCTTGTACTTCGGTACGAATTACTTTGTCAGCACCACCACACACTTGCGCTGCATTGATGGTTTTCGCCTGGCCAATGCCGTTAACAAAGAATGACTGCTTGGTTTCTTGCGTCGGTTTTTCTGCAATACCACGATTTATTTCAAATGTTTGCTGTGCACAGCCAGATAATGCTGTCGCTACAGCTATTGCCGCTATTAACTTTTTCATTTTTATCATTTCATGGTGAGGGATAGGAAATAGATAATCGTCTTTATTGTGTTCAGGGCATATCCGACCAGTTATTCAGTAAGCAGAATTTGTGAAGTTGTTTAGTGATTGTTTATTTAAGTCATGACGTCACGACATGCTTAGCTTTTTTTATTAGCCATAAAAATGACGCATACAATTCGTCAGGATTTCGGGAATGTAGATATTAATATATTGATGCGATTGTGAATGCTTTTGTCGATTGTATCAATGTGTACAAGACAACCTCCAGGAGACGACATAAAGCACCGCAAAAACGCCAGTAATGGTTTTTATATGGCTCATCTTTATCGAGTCATAAGGGGCAAACAGCAACATTATGCGAATAGTCATCTGCCGGTACTGTGTGGCGTAGTCTATCCTGCCTTTTAATTCAATAAGTTGTTTTTCACTCATTCACTTGCTGAATGAGTGTATCGAATTATATTTATTCATTAACACGCACTTTCCTTTGCACTCCTTGAAACATTTTTCAGCCAGGCCACGAAGTTTTCATAACGACGTCGTATTTCACTGAGAGGTTTTAGGATGAAATTCAATTTGATAGCCAGAAGTCTCGCACTTGCTGGTCTGCTCGTTTCCTCTGGATCAGTCCTGGCGGCAGAAGCGCCGAAAGATGCAGCCGCGGCTACCCAACAAGCCAATAATGCACTTTATAACCAGCTTCCATTCTCTGATAACACGGATTTTACCGATGCGCATAAAGGCTTTATTGCGCCACTGCCACAGGATGTGATCAAAGGCGAGCAGGGCAACGTTATCTGGAACCCGCAGCAATACGCGTTCATTAAAGAAGGCGACAAAGCCCCGGATACGGTCAATCCAAGCCTGTGGCGTCAGTCTCAGTTGATCAACATTAGCGGCCTGTTTGAGGTGACCGACGGGGTTTATCAGATCCGTAACCTCGATTTGTCGAATATGACCATCATCGAGGGCAAGGAAGGTGTAACCGTGGTTGACCCGCTGGTTTCTGCGGAAACGGCAAAAGTCGGGATGGATCTCTATTTCAAAAATCGCGGTACCAAACCGGTCGTCGCGGTGATTTATACCCACAGCCATGTTGACCATTATGGCGGTGTGCGCGGCGTGGTAGATGAAGCGGACGTGAAAGCGGGCAAGGTGAAGGTGTATGCACCGTCCGGGTTTATGGAAGCTGCAGTGGCAGAAAACATTATGGCTGGCAATGTGATGAGCCGTCGTGCCAGCTATATGTATGGCAACCTGCTGAAACCGGATGCCAAAGGACAGGTCGGTGCCGGTCTGGGGACAACCACATCGGCGGGTACCGTAACGCTCATTGCCCCGACGAATATCATTGAGAAAGACGGTCAAAAAGAGGTGATCGACGGCCTGACCTATGACTTTATGCTGGCGCCGGGCTCTGAAGCGCCTTCTGAAATGCTGTGGTTTATCGAAGAGAAGAAACTCATTGAATCCGCAGAAGATGTCACACACACCCTGCATAACACCTACTCTTTGCGTGGCGCCAAAATTCGTGAACCGCTACCGTGGTCAAAATACATCAACGAGGCCATTGTCCGCTGGGGGGATAAAGCAGAAATCCTGATGGCGCAGCACCACTGGCCGACCTGGGGTAATGACAATGTGGTCAAACTGCTGAAGAGCCAGCGCGATTTGTATCGTTATATCAACGACCAGACCCTGCGAATGGCAAACGAAGGCCTGACCCGTGATGAAATTGCCGCCAACTTTAAACTGCCGGACTCGCTGGCGCATACCTGGGCCAACCGCGGTTACTATGGCTCAGTAAGCCACGACGTTAAGGCGACCTACGTGCTGTATCTCGGCTGGTTTGATGGTAACCCGGCAACGCTGGACGAACTGCCACCGGAAGAGGCGGCGAAGAAGTTTGTTGAGTACATGGGTGGCGCGGATGCCATCCTGCAGAAAGCGAAAACCGATTTTGACCAGGGGAATTACCGTTGGGTTGCGCAGGTGGTCAGCAAAGTGGTGTTCGCCGATCCGAATAACCAGGCGGCACGTAATCTTGAAGCCGACGCGCTGGAACAACTGGGCTACCAGGCTGAATCTGGCCCATGGCGTAACTTCTATCTGACCGGAGCGCAGGAGCTGCGTAACGGCGTGGTCAAAGGGCCAACCCCGAATACCGCCAGCCCGGATACTGTGCGGGCAATGACGCCTGAAATGTTCTTTGACTATCTGGCTGTGCATATTAATGGCCAGAAAGCAGGGGATGCGAAATCGGTATTTAACATTGATTTGGGCAGCGATGGGGGTAAATACAAACTGGAGCTGGAAAACGGCGTCCTTAACCACACCGCGAATGCAGAGGCACAAAACGCCGACGCGACCATCACCCTGAATCGCGATACGCTGAACAAAATTATCCTGAAAGAGGTGACGCTGAAACAGGCACAGGATAAAGGTGACGTCAAAATAACGGGCGATGGTACCAAGCTGGATGCGATGCTTGGCTACATGGATAAATTTGAGTTCTGGTTCAACATTGTCACGCCGTAAACCTTCATCCCTGCGGGGGGAGCCTTTCTCCCGCAGGGACATGATAGCGCGCGGCCTGGCGATCAGCTTGCCCTGGTTTGCGCTGGTGAATATCAGTTTTGCGCTGATGGTATTGCTGCGCAATGATCTCTTTGACCACATTGATGGTCAGTATCAACTCGCTGACATTGACGCCTACCTGCTGGACGGCGCAATGATCAGCATTATTTTGCTGCTTTCCCTTTCCGGGTATCTTGTCTGGCGACGTTCAGGCGGAATCAGCCTGCCACTTTTGCTTACGGGGGCGATCTGGGCGGGATCTGTTTTGGCATTTGTCACGGTTTTTAAGTTACCTTTCGCCTGGCCGCTATGCGCTATTCTGTTACTCACCGCGATGGCAGCGCTCTATTTTCATCCGCCTGCGCTGCTCAGTTACGCCCTGCCATTATGGGGGATGATGCCGGTGGCCAGCCTGATACTCAACCGCAGTATCAGTGTGCATTTTTTCGCGTCATGGCTGATCTTTACGCTGATTCTTCTCTATGGCCGCATTATTCTGCAACGCTGGTTTGATGAGGCCTGGCAACGTATCCGGCAAAACCAACTGCTCATTGCGCGTCTTGATGCACTGGCGCACCAGGATCCGTTAACTGAAACGGCAAACCGCCGGGCGATGGAGAGCATTCTGGACAACGCCGTAAGTCAGAGTAAAGCACTTGCGGTCATTATGCTGGATGTGGATCACTTCAAACGTTACAACGATTATTACGGTCATCAGGCGGGCGATGAGTGCCTGATGACCGTAGCAAAAGTACTGAAACAATGTGTGCGCAATCCCGATGATCTGGTTTCGCGCTATGGTGGAGAGGAGTTTCTGATTGTCCTTTTCGGGGCGACGGAAAAGCGTGCAGAACTGGTTGCAACACGGATACAGGCGCAATTGCAGGCCGAGGCTGTACCGCATGCCGCATCAATGGTAAGTGACAACGTCACGGTTAGTATGGGCATCGCCAGCCTGACAGAGGGACAGACGGTCAGTGCGCTGATCGCTGTGGCGGACGCGGCGCTGTACCGCGCGAAAGAAGCAGGCCGCAACCGGTGGTCTCACTGAATTGCGACGCCAATTCTTACAAAATGAATCCCCTGGTCTATGCTCAAAAAATTAGCCCGTAGACGGCTTTCTCACAAATCACCCTAATTCCCGCGTCCCTGGATGGTGAGTATGAACAGGATAGTGCTCGCGTTATTGACGTGTTGTATCTGTTTATCGGCTTTTACCACGCTTGCTGCCGAACCTCGTCAGGAGCCCACCGAGCAGGAACGTGCCCGCACGGTTTATATCTTCCATCATCCTGTCGTGATGCTTCAGGCAAAATTTGGTCTCACCACGCCAGAAGAACGGGTATTACGCATTCGCAATACGCTGCGTAACTTTACGCAGGCTGATGTACAGCAGCCCTTAAAAATTATTCCGGTTACACGCTATAACCAACCGGGAAGACTCATCGTAATGAACGACAAACCGGTAATGCTGCTGGCTGAAAACGATTTGGACGAAGGTGATGATCTCACTCTTGATCAGGCGGCTCAGCGCGTATTGGCGCGTATGGAGGCTCAGCGAGCGGCGCTGCGGGATCAGTATGACAGCGGCTGGCTAGTGCTTTCGGTGGTGAAAACGGCCGTCGGTATGCTGGTGTTGGCGTTTTTTTGGTACGGCGCATATCGGTCATGGCAATGGGTGACGCACTTTTACCAGCGGCGTATCCGGGAGAAACGAAGCTGGGTGCCGCCGCGCTGGCGGGATTTTATCGGGATATTTGAAAGCCGTTTATACGCTTTGCTGATGATTGTCGTCGGGATCGTGGCGCTGTATGCGTGGCTAAGCTGGGTATTCAGTCTGTTTCCCTGGACGCGTATTTGGGGAGAATCGTTGGGCGAATGGGCGATACGTGTCCTGCGCGAAATTGCACTTTCTATCTTCTCTGCATTGCCAGGGTTGATGATTGTACTGGTTATCTTCCTCATCACCGCGTTTATTCTGAAGCTTCTGAAAGTGGTACTCAATCAGATTGAAGCAGGGCGCTTGTCGCTACCGGGGATACATCCCGATACGGTAGGCGCGACTCGCAAACTCATTTCCGTCGTGGTGTGGTTGTTTGCGCTCTCCGCCGCTTATCCCTTTTTACCGGGGGCGAATTCCCTGGCGTTTAAAGGCATTAGCGTCTTTTTTGGCCTGATGCTTACGCTGGGTTCTGCGGGAGTCATGAACCATGCCATGAGCGGGCTGGTGCTGATCTACTCCCGTGCGCTACGCAAGGGGGATGTTATCCGGGTGGCCGATAACGAGGGGCTGGTTAGCGAGATAGGGATGCTCGCCACGAAAATCATTACCCGCGAAAATTACATCGTGACGCTTCCTAACGCCGTTGTGGTCAGTGGGAAAATAACCAATCTTAGTTCGCAAAGCACAGATGGTGGCGTCAATCTGACGGTGGGGGTGACCATTGGGTACGATACCCCCTGGCGACAGGTTCAGGCGATGCTGGAACTGGCGGCCATGCGCTCAGAGGGCATCGATACCTCTCAGCCGCCACTCGTTCGTCAGCTGGCTCTGATGGACTGGTATATTTCTTATGAACTGCAGGTGCGGTTGCGTCCGGGCGAATCGTTGGCTGGCGCGCGTAATGCGTTGTACAGTCACATTCAGGATGTTTTCAATGAATTTAACGTGCAGATCATGTCGCCAAACTTTGTTATGCAGCCGGAAGGCGCGGTGATGGTGGCAAAAGAGCACTGGTATCCTGCTCCGGCAACGCCGCCTGATGAGGGCAAATAGTGCCGAAATGGAGGCTTCTGGGCTGCGTTACGAAAGATAGACGTTGGCTGCGGTGGGGCCTCTCAATCCATTGATCCGGCAAAACTCTACGCGCAGGCCTGGAGTGAGAACTTCTGATTCATGGAGGCTTAATGCTGAAATGTGAACCTGTACATCTTTACGACCATCTGATGGGATAATAAGACCTTTGCCACTCTTGCAGTCAAAGGTTTTGACAATTCCTGTCATTTTACGAGACAAATAAATTCCTTAATACATATAACGAGCTGCACTATACCTGTGAGCAGAAATAACACCAGTTTTATTTTTTAGCGATAAGGACAGCCAGACGGCTAAAATAATTGTTGCGTGACTGGGAACGTTGTGAGTTAATAGCGGCGTCGGTTTGAAAGACAGACAGCATACAAAGTAGTTTACTAAAGCAGTTCTCATCACCAGGTATTTTCAGTAATTCCTTCCTTGAGTCTCTCCACTAAGCACTACGTAGTTTCTGTAATAAAGCCCCTGTTCGCCGAAAGGCTCAAGTTAAGGAATATTTAATATGTCTAATAAAATGACTGGTTTAGTAAAATGGTTTAACGCTGATAAAGGGTTTGGTTTTATCTCCCCGGCGGATGGTACTAAAGATGTCTTCGTACACTTCTCTGCTATTCAGTCAAACAGCTACCGTACCTTGCTGGAAGGGCAGAAGGTTGAGTTCTCTGTTGAGAATGGCGCCAAAGGCCCGGCTGCGGCGAATGTCGTAGTAGCAGAGTAATCATTTCCGCTTTTGCCTTTTGCGACAACGATGACGGCATAGACCTGAGTAGACAAACAGGCACAAGCACTGGAATGTTAAATGCTTAAGTATAAACCCGCGAATAGCGGGTTTTTTGCTATTTGGCTGACAAATAGAATAGATAACCGCTTTTCATCATTATATTTTTGAGCAGCAGTTATCGTAATAATAAATTACGCAACGAGTTTAGCGTCGGACTGGAATAACTTATTACAATGAGGGCAAATTAACATTGCACCTTTTTGTACCCGAGAGTGGCTGTGTTCTGATGATGCGGTGCAATTTGGACAAAGACATTTGACAAGAAAATTACGGCGGGATTTACTATTTTTACGTTCTGACATAGGCACTTCCTGATTTGAGTGGAAGGGCACTATACACTATCAGTAAGCAAATAACCTCTTTTACTCTCAGAACCTTGTTGAGACAAATTAGTCGCGCACCTGGCAAAAAATGAGAATGTTGCGCAATGCTCGATGCATTGCGCGAACACATCAACGAACGGAGCGGATCGCGTTAATCAATCCCTGTACGCCTTTTTCAAGTTTTGAACGTGGACATCCGGCATTCAGACGGACAAACCCACGGCCTTCCTCCCCGTAAGTATACCCTGGCATGATGGCGACTTTTTCCTGGTGGATCAATGCATCCTGCAATGCCTGGTCATCAATATTGAGCGGGCGCAGATCAATCCATGCGAGATATGTGGATTGTGGTACCTGCCAGTTGAGCTCAGGGAATGCAGCATTGAGGGTACTGGCGACATAATGCAGATTGCTGGCAAGATAATCCCGCAAAGCATCAAGCCAGCCTGCGCCATCCTGATAAGCGGCAATGTGCGCCGTCAGCGCCAACACTGCAGGCGAAGACAATCCGTCACGCCCTTTTAAGGCATTGAGATAGTCGTTGCGGCTGGCCGCATCTTCAATGATTCCATAAGCCCCGGTTAATGCCGGAATATTAAAACTCTTGGAGCCTGAAGTAAGCAGTGCCCAGCTCCCCTGTGCGACGTGACTCCAGGGGATATGCGGTTGTTCTCCCCATACCATATCCATATGAATTTCATCGGAAATAACTTTTACGCCGTGACGATGGCACAGCTGTGCCATGGCTTCCAGTTCGTTACGCGTCCAGACTTTGCCCGTCGGGTTTTGTGGGCTGCAGAGCAGAAGAATTTTGCTCTCAGGCCGTGAGAGTACGGCCTCCAGTTTTGCCATGTCGCAATACCAGCCGTCGGTACGTTTCTCCAGTTCAACAGGCAGCACCGTACGCTGGTTACCCTCGATCGCTTTATAAAACGCGTCGTAAGCGGGCGTATGGATAACCACGGCATCGCCGACAGACGACCACTGGCGGATCAGCTCCGACACCATATAGATGACGGAAGGGCCATAAACCAGAGACTGCGGATCAATTCTGGTGGCGTGACGGGTAAGAAACCAGTGGCTAATCGCCGCTAGAAACTCATCATTCTTCCAGCGGCTGTAGCCCAACACGCCGTGTGACAGGCGCTGTGTCAGCGCCTCCAGAATGCAGGGTGCGGTGGAAAAATCCATATCAGAGATGGTGAACGGCAGCAGGTCGGCCGTACCGAAACGATCGGCAACGTAATCCCACTGGGTGCACCATGTGCCATGCCTGTCCACCACCGTTGAAAAATCAAACATATCGTTGTCCTTAAGCCTGTACGGTATTCATCAGAACCGCGATTTCGTCTTTAACGGACTGGACCTGCGGACCAATAACGACCTGAAGGTTATGCTGATTGAGTTGTACGACACCAATTGCACGATTGTCCTTCAGCGCCTGAACGTTAACAAGCGACATATCCTTCACTGACAAACGCAAACGTGTGATGCAGTTATCCAGACTGACGATGTTTTCAGCGCCACCCAGTGCGGCCAGAATCGCGGGCACGTTGTAGCCCGATTTTCCCGGCGCTCCCGCCATGACTTTTTCAATGTTGCTGGCAATCTCAACATCACGACCTGGCGTTTTCAGATTAAAGCGGGTGATCGCGAAGCGGAAAATGACGTAGTACACCGCGAACCAGATGGCGGCAACAACCGGAACCAGATACCACTTGGTGGACAAACCATGAAGAATACCGAACACCACGAAATCAATCAGGTTGCCGTCAGTGTTACCGATAGTCACGCCCAGAATGGCCATCACGGTGAAGCCCAGACCGGTCAGCAACGCGTGGATCACATACAGTACCGGCGCAACGAACAGGAACAGGAATTCCAGCGGTTCGGTGGTTCCGCCAATCACGCAGGCAATCAGACCGGAAATTAATAACCCTTTAATTTTATGACGATTCTCAGGACGCGCGCAGTGGTACATCGCTAACGCAGCACCCGGTAAACCACCAAGAAACGCGGGCATTTTCCCCTGCGACAGGAAACGCGTGGCGCTTTCAGAGAAACCTTGCGTAGTCGGGCAGCTCAACTGCGCCTGGAAAATGGTCAGTGCGCCGCTTACGCTATGGCCACACACTTCCTGCGTACCGCCCGCTTCGGTAAAACGAATCAACGCCACCAGAATGTGATGCAGGCCAAAAGGCAACAGCAGACGCTCACCGGTACCAAACAGCATCGGGCCAAATTCACCGGCGCTATTGATGATGTTGCCCAGTCCGGTAATACCCATTGCGAAAACAGGCCAGATCAGCGGGATCACCAGCCCAACCAGTCCCATCACCACGGAGGAGATAATAGGGACAAAGCGGGTACCCCCGAAGAATGCCAGCGCATCAGGAAGACGAATATTGTGGAAACGCTCGTGAAGCATCCAGACAATGATCCCGGCAATCACCGCACCGAGGATCCCGGTATCGATCGACTGGATCCCGAGGATGTTTTGCACGTTGTTGGCTTTGAGGATCGCCGCGTCTGTGGTCGGTAAAATACCCTTTGCCGTTAACCAAAAGTTGACGGCAAGGTTCATTACCGCATAACCGACAAATCCGGCAAATGCCGCCACACCCTTGTTCTCGCGCGCCAGACCAAGCGGAATCGCGATACAGAACATGACGGGCAGGAAGCTAAACGCGAAAGAGCCCACTTTGCTCATCCAGGTAAAAATGGCCTGTAACACCGGGTTTCCCAGTGCCGGGAGCAGCGTCAGGACATCATGGCTGCTTAGCGAACTGCCGATCCCTAACATGATCCCGCAAAATGAAAGAAGCGCGACGGGCAGCATAAATGTTTTGCCCAATTGCTGGAAAAATTCCCATAACGTTATTTTTGGTGTGGTTCTCGCCGTCATCAAACGACTCCTCGTAAACAGACTGATGAACTTATGATGGCGAGAAGATAAAACGTTTTACCTAATTTTAGTGCGGCACAAATCACATTACCGAACGATAATAGCGCGTATAAATATAAGCGATTGATAAAACGTTTTATCCGTCACGTTATCAGGGAGTTTTCTGTTTTTATGGCTATAGCCAAAAAAATAACCATCCATGATGTTGCGCTTGCTGCAGGCGTTTCTGTCAGTACAGTTTCATTGGTGCTGAGTGGAAAAGGACGAATCTCATCAGCCACCGGTGAGCGGGTCAATGCGGCCATTGAACAACTGGGGTTTGTGCGCAATCGCCAGGCGTCAGTGCTACGGGGCGGGCAGAGCGGGGTCATTGGTTTGATCGTTCGCGATCTTTCCACGCCTTTTTATGCTGAACTCACGGCCGGGCTGACAGAAGCGTTAGAAGCGCAGGGACGGATGGTGTTTTTATTACATGGAGGTAAAGACGGTGAACAACTGGCGCAGCGCTTTGCGATGTTGCTCAATCAAGGGGTTGATGGCGTGATAATCGCCGGGGCTGCGGGCAGTAGCGATGCGTTACGGCAACTGGCGAATGACAAAGGGATCCCCGTCGTGTTTGCCTCACGGGCCAGCTACCTGGATGATGTCGATACCGTCAGGCCTGACAATATGCAGGCCTCGCAGCTTCTGGTCGAACACCTTATTCGTCATGGTCATCAGCGGATCGCGTGGTTGGGGGGGCAAAGTTCTTCATTGACACGCGCGGAGCGTGTCGGAGGCTATTGCGCGACGCTGCTGAAATTTGGTTTACCTTTTCACAGTGACTGGGTGCTGGAATGTTCCTCCAGCCAGAAGCAGGCCGCAGAAGCCGTTACGGCACTTTTACGCCATAACCCGACGATTAGCGCGGTCGTGTGTTACAACGAGACCATCGCGGTTGGTGCCTGGTTTGGTTTGATGAGAGCAGGGCGTCAGAGTGGCGAAAGCGGTGTCGATCGTTATTTTGAACAGCAGGTTTCGCTGGCTGCCTTTGCCGATGTGGCGGAAAACGCGTTGGACGATCTGCCGATTACCTGGGCCAGTACGCCAGCGCGCGAAATGGGGTATATGCTAGCAGAACGTGTGCTGCAGCGAATTGGACAAGACGAGAGTCATTTGCGAAACCTGACACTTTCCGCGAGGCTGGTGACGCAGAAGTAGTCAGCATACGATCAAAAAGCCCGATAAACGATCTTATCGGGCCTGATATGGATAAGAATTACTGCTGCGGAACGGCTGGTGCATCCGGTTCAGACAGGGTTGGCATACCAAACATGCCGACAAACTCATCCAGCGGCATTTTTTGCCCGTTGAGCGTGACCTGGCCATTCGTATACTGCAGGCTTGATCCGATAGTGTTGTCCTGCAGCGTTGTGACACGGAACATTTGCCCCATTGCAGACAGACCTTTGACCTGTTGCTTCGCAAGACCTTCAGCTTCTTCCTGCTGGTATCCTTCCAGTTTGGCAATCTGCGTCATGAACTCAACGGCCATATCCATCGGGATCGCCAGCTTCGCGTCCAGTGATTTCACTGAACGATCCACTTCCTGCGCCAGCGTTTGCGGCTCTTCTTTGGTTGCAGTTGGATCTTTGAGGAACAGTGACAAATTAAAGGTTGTCTCACCTTTGGCATTCTTCCAGCTCAGCGGTGCAATCGTAATAACCGGTTCGCCTTTCATCAGCACAGGCAGGGCGCTAAAGAACGCTTCGGTTACTTTTTGCTGATAAAGCTCAGGGTTTTCGACCACATCAACCTGCGCCATCAGCGCTTGGGTTTGGGCGCTGTATTGCTGGCTGAACTGATGTAAGGCTTCACCATCGATCTGCCCGACTTTCAGCGTCAGCTTGCCGCTACCGAGATCTTGCCCCTGCAGCTTCAGGCTATTTAGCGTGTAATCCAGCTGACTGTTGACGGTTTTTCCTTCGTTAGCGAGATCGGATTTACCGTCGATTCCCATGCCTTCCAGAACGGCCAACTCTTTGCCTTCGACAGAAATGGACAGCTTATCGAGTGACAACTTCTGATCGCCGATACGCTCGCCAAAGCTGGCTATTTCGCTGGAGCCATCCGTTTTTAGGTTGTTAAAGGTGATTTGTACCTTCTGGTTGTACTCGTTTACCGCATTCACCATGCCGCTTTGCGCAGTACCCGTCAGGGAGACCGCATTGCCGGCTTTATCTGCAGTGAGCTGGAATTCGCCGCCGCTAAAGGCGACTTTTTCATCACCTTTTTCGTAGTTCAGCGGTTTCAGGGAGATATCTGAACGGGTGTCGCCGCCATAACCAACACGGGAATGAATAATGAAAGGTGACTCACCCTTCGCAATGTCAAACAGCGGTTTTGTGACGTCGTTATTCACCAGCGTGGTTTGTACCGACGCCATTGATGGGACAAGATTCAATGATTTAAGCTGAGCGAGCGGGAAGGGACCGTGATCCACAGACTCATTTAAGATCAGCGTTTGCCCTGGCTTCAGCCAGCCATTTTCCTGGCCTGCGATGGGTTTCACCACCAGTTGTAACTGGCTGGAGAACACACCGCGCTGGTAGTTTTGATAACCCAGCTCAATACCTGCCTCAGGAGAAAGGCGTTTGATCTGATCATTTGCCTGCGTCACCATCTCGGCGAGATGGGTTTCGAGTTTCTTGCCCGTGTACCAGGCGCCACCGGTCCAGACGATACCCAGCGCAACCACTACACCCGCAGCTACCAGCGATTTTTTCATTTCAATATCCATAAAATAAATCCAGGCGTTTAAAAGCGCCTGGAAGAGTGACATGTCGTTGACTCACTACTAGCTTAGCAAGAGTTGTTACAAATATCAGTATCTTGCTAGAGCTTATTGTAAACCCGAGCTAAACGGCCTGCGCCGCTGACATTGACTGGCGATTCATTCGCGCTAATGAATGCTGATTCACCCGGCTTCAGCACCAGACGCTGTTCGCCCTTACGCAGCACGGCTTCACCTTCAATGCAGAACAAAATGGCTGCGCTTTGTTGGCTCACGGTTGCTTCATCGGCAGACAGTTCATGCAGGGAGAACGCAAAATCATCAACCGGGATCGGGAAGTCCAACTCGCCATCGGTTTTCACCGGGGTAGTGAGTAACTGGTCTGCGGGTTTAGCCTCGAACTTAACGTTGGCAACCAGTTCAGGAATATCGATGTATTTGGGGGTCAGCCCAGCGCGCAGAACGTTATCTGAGTTGGCCATCACCTCAAGCGCGACACCTTGCAGGTAAGCGTGTGGGGTTTCGGCAAACAGGAACATCGCTTCGCCAGGATTGAGCTTAACGACATTGAGCAGCAGCGGAGAGAAAAGACCGCTGTCATCAGGATAGACGTTAGCGATAAGACGGATCGTTTGCCACGGTTCGCCCTGTTGGCTGTTCAGCGCGGATTTCAGCACCGCCAGCGCACGGGATTTCTCCTCACCCTGCATATTCAGCAGGCTGGCAAACAGATAGCTCAGACGTTCTGCGCTCGGTTCCTGCAGGAAATGGGCAATGGCCGGGTGTGCGCCGGAAACCGGTTGTAACAACGCCATAATATCCTTGAACTCGCGAAAGGCGTTCATGGCCAGAAAAGGGGTCAGGGCAAAAACCAGCTCTGGCTTGTGGTTCGGATCTTTGTAGTTACGCTCGGCGGCATCCATCGGGATCCCTGCCGCGTTTTCTTTGGCAAACCCTAACTCAGAGTTATGTTTGTTGGGATGAACCTGAATGGAAAGAGGTTGAGCAGCGCAGAGCACTTTGAACAAAAAGGGCAGTTCACCAAAGCGTTTTGCTACGGCATCACCTAACAGCGCAGACTTATCTTGATCGATGACTTCACGCAGCGAGATTGCCTGGCCATCCGCGTTCTGAACCTGAGAACTGCTTTTTGGATGCGCACCCATCCAGAGTTCAGCCATCGGCTGTTGGGAAGGATTGGCAATACCATAAAGTTCCGTTAACGCAGTTTTACTTCCCCAGGCGTAGTTTTGCACTGAGTTGATGAGTTTTTGCATTATCAAGCCCTGTTTCAATGTGGAATTTTCTACGGCTATTAAACCAAGAAACCCTGAGTGAAGTAACCTGCACATGTAAAAAGTCGTACTTGTCTCAGTTTTTGTTAAAAAATTGTGTAGGATATGGTGACTCGCTTTTAATACCCTGAGCAATTCCGGTTGCAGGAGAGTCATATGTCCCGCAACCCGACTTGCGGCAGGGAAACAGGGCAACGGAACATCTGCCCAGAGAATAACCAGACCGAGCTGTAAGTGAGAGCACAATGTCAAACAAACCCTTTCATTATCAGCATCCTTTTCCCCTCAAAAAGGATGATACCGAATACTATCTGCTGACCAGCGACCATGTTTCTGTTGCCGAATTTGAAGGACAGGAAATTCTCAAAGTCGCCCCGGAAGCGTTAACCCTCGTTGCACGTCAGGCTTTTCATGATGCGTCGTTTATGCTGCGTCCTGCACATCAGCAGCAGGTCGCCGATATTCTGCGCGACCCACAAGCCAGCGAAAACGACAAATATGTTGCCCTGCAATTCCTGCGTAACTCAGATATCGCGGCAAAAGGTATTTTGCCGACCTGTCAGGATACCGGGACCGCGATTATCGTGGGTAAAAAAGGGCAACGAGTCTGGACCGGCGGCGGTGACGAAGCGGCGCTGGCGCGGGGTGTCTATAACACCTATATCGAAGACAATCTGCGTTATTCGCAAAACGCCGCGCTGGATATGTATAAAGAAGTGAACACCGGTACTAACCTGCCTGCGCAGATAGACTTGTATACCGTGGACGGCGATGAGTACAAATTCCTGTGTATCGCCAAAGGTGGCGGCTCGGCGAACAAAACCTATCTGTACCAGGAAACTAAAGCGCTGTTAACGCCGGGTAAACTCAAAAATTATCTGGTTGAGAAGATGCGTACGCTGGGAACCGCAGCGTGTCCGCCGTATCACATCGCCTTTGTGATTGGCGGGACGTCAGCGGAAGCCACACTGAAGACCGTCAAACTGGCCTCTGCGAAATATTATGATGAGTTGCCGACGGAAGGTAACGAGCATGGGCAGGCCTTCCGGGATGTCGGGCTGGAAAAAGAGTTGCTGGCCGAAGCGCAGAATCTGGGATTAGGTGCGCAATTCGGTGGGAAATATTTTGCCCACGATATCCGCGTGATCCGCCTGCCGCGCCACGGCGCGTCGTGCCCGGTTGGAATGGGTGTCTCCTGTTCTGCCGATCGCAATATCAAAGCAAAGATCAACCGTGACGGTATCTGGATCGAGAAGCTGGAGCATAATCCGGGCAAATATATCCCGGAAGAGCTGCGTCAGGCGGGGGAAGGTGAAGCGGTACGCGTGGATCTCAATCGCCCGATGAAAGAGATTCTGGCTCAGTTGTCCCAATATCCTGTTTCCACGCGTCTGTCGCTGAACGGGACGATTATCGTTGGACGTGATATCGCGCATGCGAAACTGAAAGAACGGATGGATAACGGCGAAGGTTTGCCGCAGTATATTAAAGATCACCCGATCTATTATGCTGGCCCCGCCAAAACACCGGAAGGCTATGCCTCGGGTTCACTGGGTCCAACAACCGCCGGGCGTATGGATTCCTATGTCGATCAGCTTCAGTCCGAGGGCGGGAGTATGATTATGCTGGCAAAAGGAAACCGCAGCCAGCAGGTGACAGATGCCTGCCAGAAACACGGCGGTTTCTATTTAGGCAGCATTGGCGGTCCTGCTGCTGTGCTGGCGCAGGGCAGTATCAAGAGTCTGGAATGTGTGGAATACCCGGAACTGGGGATGGAAGCCATCTGGAAAATTGAAGTGGAAGATTTCCCGGCGTTCATCCTTGTGGATGACAAAGGCAATGATTTCTTCCAGCAGATTCAGACGTCGCAGTGCGCACGCTGCGTTAAGTAACGTCAGCCGCCCTTCGGGGCGGTTTTTTTTACCGCACGAACCACCAAACAACCGTGTAATCCTCGTTAATACTCATAAGACCAATGGCAAGTGGGCAATGTCGAAACATAACCTAATCAATAGATAATATAAGGAGCAGGTAATGGTAACGGTACGCCGCGAAAATGATTCAATGGGGGCGATTGATGTTCCGGCTGATAAACTCTGGGGCGCGCAAACCCAACGATCGCTGGAGCATTTTCGTATCTCAACGGAGAAAATGCCGGTCTCGCTGATCCATGCGCTGGCGCTGACGAAACGCGCCGCTGCGAAGGTGAATCAGGATTTGGGGTTATTGGCCGCAGATAAAGCGAACGCCATCATGCAGGCGGCAGATGAAGTATTAGCCGATAAGCATCGTGATGAGTTTCCGCTGGCTATCTGGCAAACCGGTTCCGGCACGCAAAGCAATATGAATATGAATGAGGTACTGGCAAACCGGGCCAGTGAATTGCTGGGCGGTGTGCGAGGCATGGAACGCAAAATTCACCCGAATGATGATGTGAATAAAAGCCAAAGCTCCAACGATGTGTTCCCTACGGCGATGCACGTTGCTGCGCTATTGGCTCTGCGTGAGCACCTTATTCCACAATTGAACGTGTTGACGGCGACGCTGCGCGAAAAATCGCATGCCTTCGCGGATATCGTAAAAATCGGTCGTACGCATCTGCAGGACGCGACACCGCTAACACTGGGTCAGGAAATTTCTGGCTGGGTTGCGATGTTAGAACATAACCTGAAACACATTGAACACAGCTTACCGCACGTCGCTGAACTGGCGCTCGGCGGCACGGCGGTGGGCACCGGACTTAACACGCACCCTGAATATGCGGTACGCGTGGCGGACGAGCTGGCGGCGTTGACCTCCGCGCCGTTTATTACCGCACCCAATAAGTTTGAAGCGTTAGGAACCTGCGATGCGCTGGTGCACGCCCACGGGGCGTTAAAAGGACTGGCGGCATCGCTAATGAAAATTGCCAACGATGTCCGCTGGTTGGCATCCGGCCCGCGCTGTGGTATTGGCGAAATAGCGATTCCTGAAAATGAGCCGGGCAGTTCAATCATGCCGGGTAAGGTCAATCCCACGCAGTGTGAAGCACTGACTATGCTGTGCTGCCAGGTCATGGGCAATGATGTTGCCGTGAATATGGGAGGGGCATCGGGGAATTTTGAGCTCAACGTATACCGACCGATGGTTATCCATAATTTCTTGCAATCCGTACGCCTGCTGGCTGACGGTATGGAAAGCTTTAACGAACATTGTGCGACCGGGATTGAACCGAATCGTGAGCGAATCGATCAACTGCTCAACGAGTCGCTCATGCTGGTGACCGCGCTCAATACCCATATCGGGTACGATAAAGCGGCCGAGATTGCCAAAAAAGCGCACAAAGAAGGGTTGACGCTGAAAGCATCCGCCCTCGCGCTGGGCTACCTTAGCGAAGCGGAGTTCGACAGCTGGGTACGCCCGGAATTGATGGTCGGTAGCATGCGACCGGGACGTTAATCCGCAACATACAGGTGCAGTCGCGGGATGATCAGCCTTAGCGGCTGCGCCTGAGGTTTATAACGGTGCTGGACGTTATCCGCCTGGTAATTCAGCAGCTCACCGATATCCGGTACCGTCATCCCATTGTCATTGTTAATCAACGCGATCAGCGGGGTCGGGCAGGCGTATTGCACCTGTTTTTGTTCTCCTTTGTACCAGACGCGGGCGATGGGTTGTACTTTTACCGGTCTTTTAATCTTTAATCTCGCCTGCTGCGGCAACGCGGCGATATCCTGATATTCGCGCTCCAGCCTGGCGTGCCACTCCTCACGCGTCCAGGGATGCACACTGCGTGGCGATGTCAGGCTCTTTTCCAACTGTGCCAGCACTTCATCACGTTTCAGGTTTTTAATGATGTGCTTGTTAGCCCAGCCAAATCGTAAGGTGGCGGGCTCGCGGACAACGGTTAATGTGCGGTAGGCGTTCAGCGTAATCAGTCCCGGCAAGTGCCGGTGCACCCATTCAAAACGCGCCGTCGGAACCAGTCCCGATTCCACGGTAACGATGCGCTCAAAGGTCGTTTTCAGTTGATTGATACGCAGTATTTGCTCTTCAAGTGTGGCCTGCGCGCGGTTATCCACCTGGTAGCACAATACCCCCGGGAGGCGTACAGCGGCTTTACTGCTACGATTCTCCGATTGCTGCTGGATAAACAAATGGCGGTAGTGGCGAAGCGCCAGCGTTTCGGCTTCTTTGCCCAGGTGCTGTCTCACATCAATGGTCTCAAGCGGATCGTGCTCTGCCTCTTTTGCCACTTCAGGCAGGGAGAATACGCGTGCAATCAGCAGCGGCTGCTGTTGCAACGTGTCGGTCAGATGCGCCAGTTCCTGTTCCATCTGGCGGAAAGTGCCGTTCAGACGTTCGACGAGATCGTAACGAGCCATATGTTTACCATTTTAGTTACAACATACTTTTTTATAGCATAACATTTCCCCCCTGACCACCGAGCGGTAGGGGTCAGGCAGCTGAAAATTCAGGAATGTTATGCCAGACGGGCCAGCTAAACGTGAACCTTGCGCCGCCCAATTCGCTCTCATCGCAAACAACGGTACCGCCCATTGCCAGCGCGATAGAGTGGACGATAGCAAGTCCAAGCCCACAGCCGCCCGTCGCACGGTCACGGCTTGGATCGAGGCGAACAAACGGCTCAAAAATCTGCTCACGGGCATCAGGTGCGATACCGGGACCATCATCTTCGACAATCAGTGTCGCCTGATTTCCCTGCAGTCGCAGGCTGACTTGCACCGTAGACTGACAGTAGCGCAGGGCGTTATTCAGCAAATTATCCAGTACGCGCTCCATCAGACGCATATCCAGTGCACCGTAATCACCCGTAGCAAGATGGCGCAGACGTACCGAACGATCAGGCGTCACGCTCTGGACATCCTCCAGATGCGTTGTCAGCCAGACGGGTAAATCTGGTACGCTGAGCTTCAGTTCATTCTGCGGGCGATCCAGCCTGGCGTAGGTGAGCAGTTCTTCAATCAGCGCTTCCAGTTGCCCAATATCGCGGTTCAGGGCCTGAGACTCTTGTTCAGTAAGGTTATCACTCATCTCCAGCCGGTAGCGTAGTCGTACCAGCGGTGTGCGAAGCTCATGGGCAATGCCATCTATCAGCTGTTTTTTGCTGGCGATTAGCGCATTGATATTGTCCGCCATCTGGTTAAACGCCACGCCCAAACGTTCAAAACTGGAGCCGCTGTCAAAATGTAGCCGTTCGCTTAAATGTCCCTCACCAAAACGCTGCGCGGCGGCTTCCAGTCTTAGCATCTCCTGCCAGTGCGGGCGCATCCAGATCAACACCGGGAAGGCCAGAGAAATAGCGATAAATGCCATCAGCGCGACGTCCAGTAAGCGCATTTGATGCAGAAAATAGAGATAGGGGACCGGACCGACGGCAAGCACGTAATGGCTGCGTGGAATACGCTGAATGAAGGTGTATTGATCGTCCAGTGCAACAATATCGCCCTCACGCAGGCGTTGCATGGTTGGGGTATCCAGATTGTATTTATTCAGCGGTTCAACGCGAAGGTCAAAGGACAGGTTTAAATCCATCTCTTTGAGCGTCTTCCCCCAGTCTCGAGGCGGGATCTCGCGCAATTCACTGCGCATCAGGTACAGCGAGCTTTTCATTAAATCATCAAGCGATTGTCTGCCTGCGCGCTCTGCGGTGAATTTGTACACCAGGCCGACCAGTAATGTCATGACCAGAAAGCAGACAAACAGTAATAAGTAAAACTGCACAAACAGTTTTTTCATGGAAAATCACCGGACGCTCAATAGGTTGAATAATGTACTTTTGACGTTGGTGGGTCTGTACGTGCCCACCGAAAGCGGGGGGCAGAAATGTGTTCTCACCCCCTCAAGCGCACTTATCCACGCAGAGTACACTGTATAAACCATTTCTGCATGTACTGGCCTGTTCGCCCGGTGAGAAATAGATGAATGATTTCACGGGGACGGCGCCGAGCAGTCGGGCGCCGTAGGGTTTACGAATCGCTAAATTGCGTATCAAACGACCGGCGACGGCATCAAGTCTCCGGTAAAGATAACGCTACGGTTACGTCCTTGGTTTTTTGCCGCATAAAGTGCGCGATCTGCTCTATCAGCCAGTTCTTCAGCTGCAATCTCGCAATCTACTGAGGAAACGATACCAAGACTGACCGTAATAGGGCGCGGAAAATCATCGTTCGTAGAGGCGGGTGTTGCTCTTTCAATGTGTTTTCGCATCCGCTCGGCAATATCCTGGGCATTTTCCACACTACAATCAGGAAGCATCACGGCAAACTCTTCACCACCAATTCTGGCAACCACATCGAGGTCGCGGACCTGGCTGAGCATTAATTCAGCAAGTTTGATGATCACTCTGTCACCTTGCAAATGTCCCCACGTATCATTCACCGATTTAAAGTGGTCAATGTCGCAAAAAATAATGCTAATGGGGTTACGTTGATGGCTTTTTTTAATTTCATTGCTGAGTGAGTTATAAAAATATCCCCGATTGTAAAGCCGGGTCATTGGATCGCGAACTGAGTTTTCATAGGAAAGTTCATAGGCCTGACGTGACGCCTTAAAACGATGAAATATATCTGACATTAAAACCGTCATTACCGCCATCGAGCCCAGGCATTCCACACCGCGCGCAACAAACCAGCCAAAGGAGTTCATGTAAGAGTATTTAAACAGCGTCATAAGAATCACCAGGTTGCTCAGTGCTACCAGCGACATACTCAACCAGAACTGGTTTTTAAGTTGGGTCAGACGGATGATGAAAAACACGATTCCTAACCAAAGGAGAAGGAAAGATGCTGTGAACAACCCATGTGCTGGATACAGCCACTCATATGTGGCGAGATTGATCATCTGTAAAGACGGTGATGTTGGGTGGGTTGAATAAAAAATGGCGACAGCCAGATGTAAAAAACACCACAGAAAAACAGAGCAGACAATGGCTTGATTGTATTTTTGTTGTTTCTTTTCGTTTTTATATAAGTAAAGAGCAACCAAAAATAAACCGGTGGTGAGAATGATTCTTAGCGAATGCAAGATAGCAATGTCATTAAAAATGATGCCTTGCGGAACTGAATGCGAAAAGTAAATGTACAGCGCGATTAACAGGAGTATACCTGAACTGTGAAACGCGCACGCCAGAGGTAACAGATGTTTATTTTTTCGGTAGCTTAAGTAGTTCATAATCATAAAGCAACCAATCTGAATATGCAGAGCGCCAGTAAACGTGGCAATGACCGGGTAGAGTGAAAGCGAGTAATGGTTAGGGTTCAGAGGGGAGAGCCACAGAAGCAGGAATGCACCAAGAGATAATAGTAAGAAAAACGTTATATTCTTTTTGTTATTTTTTTGCTGTGTTGTGATCATTAGAATGCTCATAAACAAATTTATAATATTATGATGATTTAGAATAATATATTTTTGATGACTTTTACTTTTTATGAATTGTAACAATCAAATAAATCAAAACAATTTTAATAAGTTAATAAGACATGATACTCATCATCCTTCCCTAAAGTATGTGTCTTTTTGGTCGATTGGGTTGTTAATCATAATCGTTCCCACAATGACAACTGCAACAATCACTGCAGTATCTCGTCATCTACATTCGTGTTGCCGGAGTGGGGCTAGCTTGCCCGGATTGCGTGAACCGCCTGCAATATGGAGTAATGTGTATAGCGCAAGTCTGAGGCGATATCTGACTTTGATCTAAGACACTGGGCAGATGATTTTTAAACGTTATTATTTATCGGCTACAGGTTTTACTTATCAATCAATGAACGGCGGTTAACGGGTGTCTTTTATTACAAAATTAATGGGGCGTAAACGATGAGTTCATTGTTGTCGTTGATTAAAAAGCGCCCAAATAGCATGCTGCTGGTGGCTTTTTTGACTGCAGTTAACATTTTGGCCTGGCTTTGGGCATTCACGGTATTTAGCAGTAACTCCTCGCTTTTGGCGCTCTGTCTCATTGCGTGGTGCTATGGTTTGCGTCATGCCGTGGATGCCGATCATATCGCTGCTATCGACAGTGCAACACGAAAACTGATGCAGCAAAAAAAACGTGCGCTGACGACGGGCGCATGGTTTTCACTCGGACATTCCACCATCGTGGTGCTGGCAAGTATTGGTATCGCCCTTACCACCAGCGCGTTTAAACAGCACATGGCATGGTTTCAGAATGTGGGTGGGATAATAGGTACTGCTGTTTCTGCGGCGTTCCTGCTTATTCTGGCCATCATTAACCTCATTATTTTCTGCCATGTCTGGAAAGCATTTCGCCATCTGAAACGCACTGGCAACTATGATCACAGCACAGAAGATGTCACCGTCTCTGGGCCTTTGAGCTGGCTTTTTCGTTCCGCCTTCAGGCTCGTAGGAAAAGACTGGCATATGTATTTTGTCGGCTTTTTGTTTGGCCTGGGTTTTGATACCGCGACGGAAATTTCGTTGTTGGGGATTTCAGCGTCAAGCGCTACCAGTGGAATGTCCATCTGGTCTATTTTGGTTTTCCCTGCGCTGTTTACCTGCGGTATGGCGTTGATAGATTGTCTCGACAGTATTCTGATGGTTGAGGCCTACGGTTGGGCGTTTAATAAGCCGCAGCGGAAGCTGTATTACAACATGACGATTACCGGAACCTCCGTGATTGTCGCCCTGTTTATCGGTGGGCTGGAGGCGTTGGGCCTGATGTCAGACACATTTTCACTGCAGGGCGGGCTCTGGGACACCGTCAGCCGGTTGAGTGATCATATGGGCAACGTGGGCTTTATTATCATTGGTGTATTCATCACCTGTTGGATCATCTCGGCGTTGAATTACCGCTGGAAAAAATATGATGGGCTGACATTCGGTTGACGAAAAAGATACGCGAGAAGAGCCTTCCAGAAAACAGGAAGGCTTTCATTGATGAAAAATTATCGCTTATTCAGCGTTAACACGCTGTGATGTCGTGGATGCCTTATGCAAAATACGATTGGCGAGTACCCCAGACATCATTGAACCGTTGACGTTTAAGGCGGTTCTGGCCATATCGACAATGGGTTCGATCGCAATGAAAATCCCCACCAGCGCAACCGGGAAATTAAGCGTTGAAAGGACGATCAATGCAGCAAAAGTGCCACCTCCACCAACGCCTGCTACACCAATTGAACCCAGCGCAATTGCCGGCAGCATGGCAAGCAGAAAGTGGACAGAAAACGGATCAATTCCCATTGTTGGCGCAATCATTGCCACCATGATGGCAGGATAGATCCCGGCGCATCCATTTTGACCCATGCTGGAACCAAATGAGGCGGCGATATTAGCAATTGTACTCTGTACGCCAAATTTCTCCTGCGCGGTAATTGCCAGCGGAATAGACGCTGCGCTACTGCGTGAAACAAACGCAAAGGTGAGGACCGGCCAGACGGTTTTAAAATAATGAACGGGATTGTTACCGCTCAGAAGGAGTATTAGCGCGTGAACAATAAACATCATCAGTATCGCGATGTAACAGGCGCCAATAAAACCTACCAGACTGGCAAATTGTTCCAGCCGATAAGCGGAAAATACACCGGCCATTAATGCCATTACGCCGTAGGGCGTGAGGGCAATAACAATTCGCACCATTTTCATCACCCAAATCTGGATGGCATTAATACCCGCGCTTAATTTTTCACCTTCCTCTGGTGCGTCTTGTTTGACTTTTAGTAATGCAACACCGGCGAGGAGCGTGAAAATCACAATACCAATAACGGAAACACTTCTTGCGCCGGTAAGGTCCTGGAAGATATTAGTGGGGATCAGCGAAGTGATCAGTTTAGGCAGTGAAACCGACGCGGTCTTACTGACATCATCTGCCGTCAGCGTTGATTGCATATGGCCAAAAGCACTGGCATCCAGCCCTAACACATGCGCTGTCAGTAATCCAATAAACCCTGCAATCATGACCAGGCAGAGCATACATCCGACGATGGTCAACGACATTTTCCCAATGCCGGCACTGTTTTCGAGCTTATTGATGGCAGAGAGTATAGAGATAAAGATCAGTGGAACCGCCACCAGTTTCAGCAAATTTACGTAGCCATTACCGATAATATTGTACCAGTCAATAACCGTTTTGCTGTGGTCGGAAGCGATAAGATGAAGGGATAAGCCGATAATGGCACCCAGAAAAATAGCAATGAAGACACTTTTAGAAAGGGAATGGCTTTTTTGGTTGTTCTTGAATATTGTCCATGAACAAATCAAAAAAAACGCGATATACGCGGGAGTAACGAACATATTGTAGCCTCTTGCCTCATTCAGCACCTGAAATGCCGGAAAGAGATTTGTTTTTAAAAATAAACCTATAAACCCTCAGGGGTCAGGACCGGAACGGATTATAGGGAGAGGGGGAACCCGCGGCCACACAAAAAGTGTGGTTCTGCCATATGCAAGGTTTGGGCGCTTATCCTGCATACAATTAAGTGACAACGTAACTTTTATGGGGTGTGTATCAACAAAAACAGATCGTTAAAGAGCAGAGAGTCACTTCACAGGCTGGTTGATTACACCAGCCGGAAGTGGCTATTTGTGTTGCTCGTCATCCCAGGCGTGCGGTGCGAACAGGTAACCTTTGTTACGTACCGTTTTGATTCGGTAGGGTTCGGTCGCATTATCGAGCAGTTTTTTACGCAATCGTGAAATCGCCACATCCACACTGCGATCCATACCGTCGTAGCTTACGCCGCGCAGGTTTTTCAGTAGCGCATCGCGATCCATAATCTGCCCGGCATGAGTGGCCAGTTCCCAGAGCAATTCAAAATCAGCGGTAGAGAGAGAGACTTGTTCACCCGCGAGCAGGACAGAACGGTTGGTTGGGTCGATAGTCAGAGTGCCAAAGCGCAGCGTGGTATGCGGCGTCACCGTAGCCGCCTGAATCCCTTTTGACTGGGTAGACTGTTCATTCTGACGCAAATGCAGACGCAGGCGGGCCAGCAGTACGGCGGGGGGCGTTGTTTTCAGTATGTAGTCGCAGGCACCCATTTCAAGCGCCAGAATATGGTTCATGTCGCTATCCAGCGAGGTGAGCAGAACAATCGGTCCTTGCCAGCGTCCACGTAAATCGCGGCAGATAGTCATACCATCTTTGCCCGGAAGCATAATATCTAACAGCACCAAATCCGGTTGAACCTGCAAGATCTTCTCTTCGGCCAGATCGCCTCGAGGTTCCACGACAACCTCAATATCATGCCGGGCCAGATAGGCAGCAATCAGCGAGCCTACTTCAGGATCATCTTCAACAAATACGATGGTGTTCATATCATTCATTTTGAATATAAAACGCCAACATACACCGCCCCCGTTTTTCCTGCCATTAATCTTTTATAAACGAGAACGCTTCCGTTATGCTAGAGGCTGATGTTGTTGATGTGTTAAGGCAAAGTGATGGGGCTTGTTATCAAAGCGGCGCTGGGTGCGCTGGTCGTGGTGTTGATAGGTGTACTGGCTAAAACAAAGAATTACTATATTGCGGGACTCATTCCGCTGTTCCCGACATTTGCGTTGATCGCGCACTATATTGTGGCCAGCGAACGCGGAATTGAGGCGTTACGAACCACCATTGTGTTCAGCATGTGGTCGATTATCCCGTATTTTGTCTACCTCGTTTCGCTCTGGTACTTCACCGGTTTTATGCGTTTACCCGTTGCGCTCGGCGGGTCGGTTGTGTGCTGGGGCCTGAGCGCATGGTTACTGATTTTCTGCTGGATAAAACTGCACTAGCGCAGGTGGCGGCCGCCATCAACGGCAAAACTACGCCCGGTGACAAAGCAACTGGTCAACAGATAGTCTATTAAATCAATGACTTCTTTTTCACCTGGGGCTGTCTTCATCAGTGACTTGTTTAGCGCCTGCTGACGATACTCGGCATCATCGCCCTCATTAAACAGAATCAGTGAGGGGGCGATGGCGTTAACTTTGACTTCCGGTGCCAGCTTGCGGGCGAATGAACGGGTCATGTTGTCCAGTGCAGCCTTGCTTGCGGCGTAAGCAATGTGTTTGTCGCTGCCGCGCTCCACGACGTAATCCGTGAAATGGATAATGTCGCTGCCCGCATGACCGTGACCGCGTAGTCTATCTTCCAGCGCGTGGTTGAGCAGGTAGGGGGCGTTGACGTGGATCTGCATCATACTGGACAGCACGTCAGACAGCGCAATGCCGGGTTTTTCCGCTATCCATGCGCTGGCATTGTGCACGATAGCGCGCAATCCATGGGTATGCGCTTTAACCTCATCGGCAAAGGCCAGTACACCTTCATCGGTTGAAAAATCAGCCTGAAGACATAACGCGCCCGCCTCTTGCAGGCCATCAATAGCAGGATAATGGGTGCGGTAACTTACGATAACAGGCTGTTTTTGATTAAGAAAATGCCATGCGATGGCGAGGCCGATTCGACGACCTCCGCCGGTGATAAGAATTGGTAAAACGGGTTTTTTACCCATCGTAATCTCCATATGTATCAAACGATGGGAATGACACTTAACCCATCAACATCCAGGTTGCCGGAACGGCGGCGACAAGCAGCAGACCGATCAACGCAATTTCCTGGCGTTTTAATACGTTATCGTGCGTGATTGTTTTACGGGCGTAAAGGAAAACCAGCAGCCCTGGTGCATACAGTACAACCGACAGCAACAGGTGCATCGGGCCTGACGCATACAATAACCATAAGCCATAAATACACGCACCGACACCGACAGCCTGATGAATTGGACGGGTGGCTATTTTCAGCAAGAAGGCACCGACCAGGAAATAGGGCACCAGAATCATCTCTGAAGCAATGGTCAGCAGCGTATTGTAATCAGAACCCGTGAGCCAAATCAGCACCAGGCACACCTGGACGCAGATGTTGGTCAGCCACAGAGAGGCTGATGGCGCGCCCTGTGCATTCTGACGCGCGAAAATACGCGGGAATGCTTTGTGCGTGGAGGCCAGGAATGGCACCTCTGCCGCCATGATTGTCCAGCTCAAATATGCGCCGCACACGGAAACAATCAGACCCGCGGCAATAATAATCTCACCCCATGGCCCCATCATTTTAACCATCAGGCCCGCCATCGATGGGTTACGGATCTCAGCCAGTTCAGGACGAGCGACAACGCCAAGAGAAAGCAGGGTCACCAGCAGATAAACACCCAACGCGGCGAGGACAGCCAGCAGCGTGGCACGACCTACATCGCGTTTGTTACGTGCGCGGGCTGAGACGACGACCGCACCTTCCACGCCGATGAACACCCACAGCGTGATAAGCATGGTGTTTTTAACCTGTTCCCAGACGGGGACGCCCAACTTCACTCCGGTGAAGTCCAGGCGAAAGGTGTCGAGCTTAAACAGCATAAACGCTAGCACAATGAACAGACCCAGCGGTAATAACTTCGCCAGCGTGGCAACCAGGTTAATACTGGCTGCTGTCTGTACGCCGCGCAGAACCAGAAAATGCACCACCCACAGTAGCACCGATGCGCCGACAATAGACTGCCAGGTGTTGCCGTCGCCGAAAAGTCGCAATTCAGGGGTGTCAGTAAAGAAACTGAGGGCGGAAAAAACGATAACCAGATAAGAGACGTTAGCGATAACAGCGCACAGCCAGTATCCCCACGCGGAGCAGAAACCGATCAGTTCACCAAAGCCTTCACGTGCGTAGGTAAAAATACCGCCATCCAGATCCGGGCGGATGCGCGTCAGAATAAGCATGGCAAACGCGAGCAAAAGTATTCCCGCGCCGGTAATCGCCCAACCAATCATCAGTGCGGCCGGGCTGGCGACGGCTGCCATATTTTGTGGCAGGCTGAAAACGCCCGCGCCAAGCATTGAGCTTAAAACCAGCGCGGTCAGTGCGCTCAGACCCAATTTCTTTTCCATTTGTATCCAGTGACAAAAACGAGTGTGGAAGAATAATTATTTTGGCAAACCGCATAAAAATGGTGAAAGCCACTAAGGCGCGGGATTTTACGGAGAGAAGGGAGCGCATGCAATGGGGATGAAGATATTTGTGACTGATAGTGTGAAAAGTTGTCTTAATTGTGATGTTTTCGCCCTGGCGGATAGCCTTGCCTTGACGAACTATCTGGCCTACAGAGGACTGTAGACCAGATAAGGCATTAATACCGTCATCCGGCGATCAGGTTTTATTTATACAGATCGGCGCTGATGGTCATGTTGTTACCACGTTCCTGCCACTGGCGGGTAATGTGATAGTACTTCGCGCCTTTTTTCGCTGCACGTTTGGCAACCTGATAGGACACTTCGGTCATGTTGCCGTAGTTACCGGTGAACTTGATGCTGTCGAACGGCACCATCATGGCAGCGGTCGCTTTGTTCAGCTCTTCGACTTTAGTCCCATCCGGTAACGTGACAGTGTAACGTCCGCCTTTGGTTGACTGCGTTTCGAAGAAGCGTCCCACTTCAGCGCTTGGAGAAGCGGTCGTCGCAACGCCCGGGATCTCAACTTTCTTCGCTGCTTCGCCGCCCGCCGCTAATGCTGCGCGACCTGCATCGGAATCCGCCGGGATGGCATCAGGACTCTGGACAACACGTTTTTTCGCATCGGCTTTATAGACAAATGCGGTAATACGCTGGTTGCCGCCCTGGTTGGCATCAACCTGACGAACGATATAGAAAGAGTACGCGCCTTTCTCTTTTGCTGCTTTAGTAATGGCGTCATTGACTTCTGGCTGGCTGCGGTAGAAACCCTGCACCGTAACGGTATCAAAAGGTTCCAGCAGAACGGCCTGATCTTTTGGTAATTCGATAATGCCGTTGATCACGCGATTTTTGGTGACTTCCGCTTTTTCAGCGTCGGCTTTATAGACGTCGGCCACAACGCGCCAGTTACCACCGCTGCCAAAGTCTGAGGTATCAACAACATAAAATGAGGCTGCACCGTCTTTATCTGCACGGCGGGAAACTGCGTTAACCGCGTCGCCGATAGCGTTAAAACGACCGGTAACCACAATGCGGTCATAGGGTTTCAGGGCAGCCGCTTGCTCCGGCGTCAATTCTGTTGCTGCACTTGCAGAAAAAGCAGTCGCAGAAAGAAGTGCGGACGCCAGGAGAGTGTTCTTAAGCTTCATAAAAATAATCCTTCGCCTTGCGCAAACCAGGTACTGGTATTGTTATTGACTAGAAACGTGGCTGATTATTGCATTTAAATTGTGTCAGTGTCTGCGTCATTTTTCACTCATCGTGCCAGGTGAAGTAACAACAGCGATAACATTTGCTTAAATGTCCAAAAATTGGGCGTTTGACAGCAAAACTGATAAAGCAGTTGAATTTCATAAGTTAATTTAATGTTAATTAATTGTTTTTGGATGGCGCTTAATCATGTTTTGCCGCTTCGCTTGAGCGAATTATCGGCCTTTGTGGGCTATTTCATGGGCATTATCCCTGTCTACGGGTAAATTCATCCCTGTTTTACGAATTTCATAATAAATACTGTTTTTTGGCGCTAGATCACAGGCGCTAATTTCAGTACGTTATACAGAGTTTGTTACTGTTTTATTTTGTTGAGGTAAAACTTACCTCTTACGTAAGTGCGCATATGCCACTTGCGAACATTGATAAACCATCATCAAAAATACAGATGGAAGGGAACATTATGCGAATTGGCATACCAAAAGAACGGTTAACCAATGAAACCCGTGTCGCAGCAACGCCGAAGACGGTTGAGCAGCTGCTGAAGCTGGGTTTTAGCGTCGCGGTTGAAAGCGGCGCAGGTCAACTGGCAAGTTTTGACGATAAGGCGTTTGTGCAGGCGGGCGCAGAAATTGTTGACGGGGATGCCGTCTGGCAGTCAGAGATTATCCTGAAGGTAAATGCGCCGGAAGCGTTCGAAATTCCGTTGTTGAATCCGGGTACCACGCTGGTGAGTTTTCTCTGGCCTGCGCAAAATCCTGAGTTGTTGCAGAAGCTCGCTGAACGAAATGTAACGGTCATGGCGATGGACTCGGTACCGCGTATTTCGCGTGCGCAGTCTCTGGATGCTTTAAGTTCGATGGCCAACATCGCGGGTTATCGTGCCATTGTTGAAGCCGCGCATGAGTTTGGCCGATTCTTTACTGGCCAAATCACCGCTGCCGGTAAAGTTCCGCCTGCGAAAGTGATGGTTATCGGCGCCGGTGTTGCGGGGCTTGCTGCAATTGGTGCGGCAAACAGCCTTGGCGCGATTGTTCGCGCTTTTGATACGCGCCCGGAAGTGAAAGAACAAGTTCAGAGTATGGGCGCTGAATTCCTCGAGCTGGATTTCAAAGAGGAAGCGGGCAGTGGCGATGGTTATGCCAAAGTCATGTCTGAAGCGTTTATCAAAGCTGAGATGGAACTGTTTGCCGCTCAGGCGAAAGATGTCGATATTATCGTGACGACCGCGTTGATCCCGGGCAAACCTGCGCCGAAACTGATCACGCGCGAAATGGTTGATTCCATGAAATCGGGTAGCGTCATTGTCGATCTGGCGGCGCAAAACGGCGGTAACTGTGAGTACACCGTTGCCAACCAGGTCACCACTACCGAAAACGGCGTCAAGGTTATCGGCTATACCGATCTTCCGGGACGTTTGCCGACGCAGTCTTCGCAACTGTACGGTACCAACCTGGTTAACCTGCTCAAGCTGTTGTGCAAAGAGAAAGACGGCAATATCACCGTTGATTTCGACGACGTTGTCGTGCGCGGCGTGACAGTGGTTCGCGAAGGTGAAATCACATGGCCTGCGCCACCTATCCAGGTTTCAGCTCAGCCTCAGGCTGCGCCAAAAGCAGCGCCTGCACCCGTAGAAGAGAAGAAACCAGTATCCCCATGGCGCAAATACGCGCTGATGGCGCTGGTGGTTATTCTGTTTGGCTGGCTTGCGGATGTCGCGCCAAAAGAGTTCCTCGGTCACTTCACCGTGTTCGCGCTCTCCTGCGTGGTGGGTTATTACGTGGTATGGAACGTGTCGCATGCGCTGCATACGCCGTTGATGTCGGTAACCAACGCCATTTCAGGGATTATCGTTGTGGGGGCATTATTGCAGATCGGCCAGGGGGGCTGGGTGAGTTTCCTGAGCTTTATCGCGGTGCTTATTGCCAGCATTAATATTTTCGGTGGCTTCACCGTGACTCAGCGCATGCTGAAAATGTTCCGGAAAAACTAAGGGGTAACACATGTCTGGAGGATTAGTTACAGCTGCATACATTGTTGCCGCGATCCTGTTTATTTTCAGCCTTGCAGGACTTTCGAAACACGAAACGTCCCAGCAGGGTAACAACTTCGGTATCGCCGGGATGGCGATTGCGCTGATCGCGACGATTTTTGGCCCGGATACCGGCAACGTTGCGTGGATTCTGGTCGCAATGATCATCGGCGGCGCGATTGGTATTCGCCTGGCGAAGAAAGTTGAGATGACCGAGATGCCGGAGCTGGTGGCGATTCTGCACAGCTTCGTCGGCCTGGCTGCGGTGCTGGTCGGCTTTAACAGCTACCTGTATCACGATACCGGTCTGGAACCGATTCTGGTGAACATTCACCTGACGGAAGTGTTCCTGGGCATCTTTATCGGTGCGGTGACGTTCACGGGTTCTGTGGTGGCGTTTGGTAAACTGCGCGGCAAGATCTCCTCTAAGCCGCTGATGCTGCCAAATCGTCACAAAATGAACCTGGCGGCGCTGGTGGTATCGTTCCTGTTGCTGGTGGTGTTTGTTCGTACTGAAAGCGTTGGGCTGCAGGTACTGGCGCTGCTGGTGATGACCATTATTGCCCTGGCGTTCGGCTGGCATCTGGTGGCGTCAATCGGTGGTGCGGATATGCCGGTTGTGGTTTCAATGCTGAACTCCTATTCAGGTTGGGCAGCAGCGGCAGCGGGCTTTATGCTGAGCAATGACCTGTTGATCGTCACCGGCGCGCTGGTGGGTTCTTCGGGTGCGATCCTGTCTTACATCATGTGTAAGGCGATGAACCGTTCGTTCATCAGCGTGATTGCCGGTGGTTTTGGCACCGATGGTTCTTCTACAGGCGACGCGGAAGAAGCGGGTGAGCATCGCGAAATTAGTGCGGAAGACACAGCGGATATGCTGAAGAATTCACACTCTGTGATCATCACCCCAGGCTACGGCATGGCTGTGGCGCAAGCGCAGTATCCGGTTGCAGAAATTACCGAGAAACTGCGCGCGCGTGGCATCAAGGTGCGTTTCGGTATTCACCCGGTGGCGGGGCGTCTGCCTGGTCACATGAACGTGCTGCTGGCGGAAGCCAAAGTGCCGTATGACATTGTGCTGGAAATGGATGAGATCAATGAAGATTTCGCCGAGACCGACACGGTACTGGTTATTGGCGCGAACGATACGGTAAACCCGGCGGCGCAAGACGATCCGCGCAGCCCTATCGCTGGCATGCCGGTGCTGGAAGTGTGGAAGGCGCAGAACGTCATTGTGTTCAAGCGTTCGATGAATACCGGCTATGCTGGTGTGCAGAACCCGCTGTTCTTCAAAGATAACACCCATATGCTGTTTGGTGATGCCAAAGCCAGCGTGGATGCCATTCTAAAAGCGCTGTAATGCTTGTCAGACTAACGGCCTCCCCGGAGGCCGTTAGTCTGTTTACTTCCCCTGTAAATGACAGTTGAGCGTTATGTCAGGCTTTGTTGAGATCGCTCAGCAGTACGGCGATGCTTTGCCCACCTTCGGTTTGCTCAAGTGCAATTTTAACAATGATGGTCAGCGGTACCGAAAGCAGCATTCCCACCGGCCCCAGTAGCCAGCCCCAAAAGATCAAAGACAGGAATACCACCAGCGTGGATAACCCCAGCCCACGTCCCATAATGCGCGGTTCGAGAATATTGCCGAAGACCAGGTTAATCACCAGATAGCCCGCCAGCACCACCAGCGCATCATAAAATCCGCTAAATACCAGCACCTGTGCAATGGGCGGAATCGCCGCCAGTACGGAACCGATATTAGGTATGTAGTTCAGGGCGAAAGCCAGTAATCCCCAGACAAATGCGAAACGGACGTCGAGCGCGGCCAGCATCCCCCATGCGACAAGTCCGGTGACAATGCTGATCGCCGTTTTGAGCACCAGGTAGTGCGATACACTGTCGATGGCGCGTTGAATAGCCGCCATTCCTTCGAGTGGTCGATTCATCATTTGTTTGAGCTTGCAGGGGAGTTGTGGAACCTCCAGCAGCATAAACACCACCGTTAGTAGCAGTAAAAAGATCGACGACATGGCATTGGACAGTTGTGCCAACAAATTGGTCACCAGCGTCATGGCCGCGTTAGGATCGATATATTTGACGAGCTCATCCACGGAAACGCCGATGCCTGCGCGCTGTAGCCAGGGCTCAATATTTTTTAACGGGATCACTAACGAAGAACGGTATTGCGGCAACGTGCGCGCCAGTTCATTTAAGGATGTCCCTAAATAAGCCAAAAGCAGCACCATTAGCATGACAATAATAACAATCAGCAATGATACCGCTAATACGCGAGGGACACGCAGTTTCACCATGCGTTGCACCACGGGATTGAGTACCACGGAAATAAATAACGCCAGAATAAAGGGGACGATGATATCGGCGGCAAAGCGGATGCCGGTCAGTATGATAACCAGCATACCCAGCATGATGACTAACTTTAGGCCGTTAAGAGTGATGATCGGTTTCGCCATGTTTATTCCTGAATTTTTCCTCAATATACCCGAAATAATAATGTGACTTGCCTCGAACAGTTCTAACAAAAATCAAACGGACCGGGTAAAGAAGTGAAAAGGTTTTGAGTTCGTATTGAAGCTATGATACAAATCTGCTGTGTTTAACTACCGAGGACAATTATCATCCGCGATGACGAGAAGCAACACTGCGGATAATTGTAATATTATGGACAATATGTTCAGGATGTTTTTGCGTTTACCTACACTTCTTCGTACCTCTTCCACTTTCCTGCTTGCGGGTGAGCAACACTGGCGCAACGCGCTTTAGTCCCTTCTTCTGCCTGAGCTGGCGTTATGCGCTGAGCTATCTCATTTTATTTTTTGGTTTGCTGCGTGCAGTAGGCCCAAAGGATTTTATTCTCAAGCAGGAGAAGCACCATGTTTTACTGGATTTTATTAGGTCTGGCCATTGCGGCTGAAATTACCGGAACGCTGTCAATGAAATGGGCGAGCGTCGGTAATGGTCATGCTGGTTTTATTTTAATGCTGGTCATGATCGCCTTGTCATATATTTTTCTCAGCTTTGCCGTTAAGAAAATCGCCCTTGGCGTAGCCTATGCTTTATGGGAAGGCATCGGTATTTTATTTATTACATTGTTTAGCGTGCTGTTATTTGATGAAACGTTATCTGCGATGAAGGTAGCCGGTCTGGTTTCGCTGGTGTTAGGTATTGTGCTGATTAAATCCGGTACGCGTAAGCCGACGAAAGCAAGAAATGAGGTGACTCATGCAGCAGTTTGAGTGGGTTCACGGCGCCTGGTTAGGATTAGCCATCGTCCTGGAAATTGCCGCTAACGTCTTTTTGAAGTTTTCGGATGGTTTTCGCCGCAAAACATATGGCGTGCTGTCGCTGGCTGCCGTACTTGCCGCGTTTAGCGCGCTGTCCCAGGCCGTAAAGGGGATCGACCTTTCGGTTGCGTACGCACTGTGGGGCGGATTTGGGATCGCCGCAACGCTGGCTGCCGGATGGGTATTGTTCGGCCAGCGCCTGAATAATAAAGGCTGGATTGGCGTGGCATTGCTTCTGGCCGGCATGGTTATGATTAAACTTGCCTGATTCCCGTGCTGCCTGCAAACGCAGGCAGCATCGTGTTATTCTTTCGCCAGTTCTTCCAGTTTATCGCGAAATCCGGTCACCGAAATTGCGCGATTATCGGCCCGCCAGCGATCTTTTGCCGCCGGTGCGGAGCTTTGAACGCCAATCAATTGCCAGCCGGACTCTGTTTTCAGCATCAATGGGGAACCGCTGTCGCCGGGAAGCGTGTCGCACTGATGTGACAACACCGTTTTTTGCGCCCAACCGGTAACAACACAATTCTCATGCGTATACAGATCGTCCAGATGATCCTCCGGGTAGCCTGACTGAGTCACTTTACGGTCTGCAGCTTTCAATGCCGCAGTTAACGCCGTTTTATCACCTTCAAATAAAGGAAGTGGTGTGATCCCTGATGGCGGGTAACGTAAGACCACCAGACCAAAATCCCAGGGTGCTGCTGAGGGAGGAACAATCCAGCCGTCACCATCCGCTTTTAAACGCTTGCCGAGCGAAGGATCAACGCGTCCTTCAATACCGTGAATCTCATAGCGCCAGACGCCTTTTTTTGACACAAACCGCAGTGCAACGGCTTTATCCGGCTTGCCTTTCGGTGGGGTTAACAGGCAGTGTCCGGCAGTCAGGGCAAGATGAGGTGAAATAAGCGTGGCCGTACACAGGTTACCGCTGGCGGTCTCCAGTTGTCCGATGGCGTCCCAGGGGGACTGTGTTGGGTCCGGGATTTGAACGCGATCGTCATGCCCAAAGAACAGCGTTTTTATGTCATCAGCATCAGTGCTGGTCGTTGCGGGCTGATCCGCATGTGCAACGACAGGAAGAAAACAAATTGAACCCAGTAATACCGCAGTGGTTTTATGCATATCACACTCTGGTGGGGAATTATGATTATTAAAAGCAAACCCTCAATGAATACTATAGACGGGACGGTGGGAAAGTGGGAGCAAAATCAGTCAACTACACTCAGGAAAGATAAAAATGTGTGGCGATCAGGGCACAAATTATCAGTGTAATAAAAATGAACTCAAAGCGGTAATGTGACACCATTTTACCCTCCGAAAGGCGGCGCTAAATCAGGACGATTTAGCGCCGTATGCGATGGCGCGGGGGGCGCCAGGGTTGTTACATCAGACTTATGCAGCCGGTTGAGCAGCGGGTTTAGCGGCTTCGTGTTTTACGGCTTTTTTGGTATGTTTTTTAGCAGCCTGCGCTTTCTGTTCTGGTGCTTTTTGCTCTACAGCAGGTTTAGTGGCTGCTTTTTTATGGTGTTTTTTAGCAGCCTGAGCTTTCTGCTCTGGTGCTTTTTGTTCTACAGCAGGTTTAGTTGCTGCTTTTTTGGTGTGCTTTTTAGCGGCCTGGGCTTTCTGCTCAGCGGCTTTGTGATGTTTTTTATGATGTGTGGTTTTTGCCGGTGCTGCTTTGGTGGTTGCAGCTGCAGCCGGAGTAGTGGTAGCAGTTGTTTCAGCAGCAAAAGCAGCAGAAGACAGACCCATAGCAGCGGCAACAACCAGAGCTAATACTTTTTTCATTCTCATACCCTCGATTTGGTTTTTCATTCAACCCCACTGCGGGGCCGTTGAAATAACTATATCGCTGTTATCACAGGGCTTCCGTGAGTCATTGGTATCGGCGTGTAACGATATGTACAACGACTCACGGTATGAGATTACAAATAGCGGGCTTCCAGATGCGCGCGGAAATAACGACTGTTCAGAGGCTCTCCGGTGGCCTGAGTAATGAGTTGTTCGGTGGTGAAACGGCTGCCATGCTGCCAGATATTCTGGCGCAGCCACTCAAAGAGTCCGCTGTAGTCCCCTTGTGCGATGGCCTGTTCTAAACCGGGCAATGCGCGGTTCGCTGCACTAAACAACTGTGCTGCATACATGGCTCCCAGGGTATAAGAAGGGAAGTAACCAAACCCGCCATCGGTCCAGTGAATATCCTGCATACAACCATTGCGATAGTTACCGATCGTTGATAATCCGAGCCACGCTTGCATTTTCTCGTTCCAGAGCGCCGGGATATCATCGACCTCAATGTCGCCATTAATCAATGCCCGCTCAATTTCGTAGCGCAGGATAACGTGGGCAGGGTAGCTGACCTCATCTGCATCAACACGGATAAACCCAGGTTTCACCTGCTGGTTCCAGGCGATGAAGTTACGTTCCTCAAAGGCAGGCTGATCGCCGAAATGTTGCTTAACCGCCGGAATCAACCGCCTCAGGAATGCATCGCTGCGAGCCAGTTGCATTTCAAAGAACAGGCTCTGGGATTCATGGATCGCGGTTGAACGCGCAAGCGCAATAGGTTGTCCTGACCATTTGCGTGGCAGGTTTTGCTCATAGCGGGCGTGGCCGGTTTCATGGATAACGCCAAACAACGCGCTGAGTAACTCGTTTTCATCATAGCGCGTGGTAATGCGAACATCTTCCGGCACGCCGCCGCAGAATGGATGCGCGCTGATATCCAGTCTTCCTGCGGTAAAGTCAAACCCAAGCTGTGCCATGGTCTCAAGACCTAACTCGCGCTGAATCGCGGTCGGGAAAGGACCCACAGGGGCGATGAGGGATTGCTGAGACTGTTTTTCCACGACCTTATTTAACAGGTCCGGAAGCCAGCTTTTCAGATCTGCAAATAATACGTCCAGCCGGGCACTGGTCATGTCTGGCTCAAAGACATCGAGGAGTGCATCGTAAGGTGTACAGCCTTTGGCTTCGGCGCGCAGTTTGGCTTCTTCGCGACTGTACTTAACGACGTCTCTCAGGTTTTCGGCAAAACCTTCCCAGTCGTTAGCCGGGCGCTGGCTGCGCCAGGCATGTTCACAGCGACTGCCTGCCAGGGACTTCGCTTCCACCAGAGACTCCGGCAATAGCGAAGCCTGATGATGAAGTCGTGACATTTCGCGCAGATTGGCCCGTTCAATATCACTCAGATCGTCCTGCCCGGCTGCGGCGATCCACGTTGCTACGTTTGGGTCGGTTAAGATCTGATGTTCAAGTACGCTCAGTTCTGCCAACGCTTCGCTTCGGGCTTTACTACCGCCGGAAGGCATCATGGTAAACATGTCCCAACTGGTGATTGCCGAGAGATGGGAGAAGCGAGAGAGGCGCTGGAAGGTGCGGGTAAGTTGTTGGTAATTCGCGCTGTTACTCATTATTTCAGTTCTCGTTCTGCTGGACCTGATTTCAGAGTCTATCGCGATTTCTTGATGCCCGGTAATGTTTTACCCTTTCCGGGCATCGTTATTTATGCGTGCAGGCGGTGATGCAATCGAGCGCCAACCAGTAACGCCATTACGAGCATCAGTGCAATAAATCCGCCTACGCCGTTCCAGCCGTAGTTGTGCCAGAACACGCCGCCCAGCGTACCGGCAATACTTGATCCCAGATAATAACTGAACAGATACAGTGATGACGCCTGGCCTTTGGCGCGCTTAGCGCGCGGACCAATCCAGCTGCTTGCGACGGAGTGTGCGGCAAAGAAACCGGCGGAAAAAAGCAGCATTCCGGCAAAAATCAGCCACAGCGACGTGAACAGTGTCATCAGCAGCCCGAACAGCATGACACCCGTTGAGAACAACATGACCGGGCCGCGACCATAACGGGTGGTCATCGAGCCCGCTTTTGGCGAACTCCAGGTACCGGTCAGGTACGCCACCGAGAGCAGGCCGACAATGGCCTGGCTGAGTTCCCAGGGTGACAGCATCAAACGATAGCCGATGTAGTTAAACAGCGTAACGAATGCGCCCATCAGCAGAAAACCTTCGGCAAACAGCAGCGGCAAACCTTTGTCACGCCAGTGCAAACGGAAGTTGATAAACAGCGTTTTGGGACGTAGCGAAGTTGGCCTGAAGTGTCGGGATGCCGGTAAGATTTTCCAGAACATCAGCGCGGACGCCAGCGCAAAACAGCCGATGGCCGCCAGGGCAATACGCCAGCTAAAAAAGTCGGTAAATACACCGCTGATCAAGCGACCACTCATGCCGCCAATCGAGTTCCCACTGATATATAAGCCCATTGAGAAGGCAACGAAACTGGGATGAATTTCCTCACTGAGATAAGTCATGCCGACGGCAGCCACGCCGCTTAGCGACAGGCCAATCAGCGCGCGCATGATTAATATCCCATGCCAGCTGGTCATCATTGTGGAAAGAAGCGTGCAGCACGAGGCCAGCAGCAGCGCAGTGACCATCACAGGTTTGCGACCAATGGCATCGGAAAGTGGGCCGGTAAACAGTAAACCAATCGCTAGCATCGCGGTTGAGATCGAAAGTGAAATACTGCTGCTGGCGGGCGATACGCCGAATTCATGCGAGAGCACGGGCAATATCGGTTGCACACAATAGAGAAGGGCGAATGTCGCCAGTCCGGCAGAAAAAAGCGCGAGCGTGACGCGCATAAAAGAGGATGTACCGCGTTTTATATAACCATCCGGCGGGGCAATAATGTTTTCATCAATACCGCTTGCCGGCGCGGTATCGACGATAGTTGTACGACTCACTTGAAATCCTTGCTTAATAATGACGACGACAGGACTGGCCTTTAGAGTAGGAAAATCACAATATTCTGTCTAATATATTAATAATCTCAAATAATATTTTAAAAATATGAATATCGAACTGCGTCATCTGCGTTACTTTGTGGCCGTGGCCGAAGAGCTACATTTTGGTCGTGCGGCAGCACGGCTGAATATCTCGCAACCCCCGTTGAGTCAGCAGATCCAGATCCTCGAGCAGCAGGTGGGTGCCCGGTTACTGGCGCGGACGAATCGGAGCGTAGCATTGACCGCCGCAGGTAAACAGTTTTTGGCGGACAGCAGACAGATTCTCGGACTGGTGAACGAGGCCGCAGCAAGAGCTGAGCGCCTGCATCTCGGTGAGGCCGGGGAACTGCGCATTGGCTTTACCTCCTCCGCGCCATTTATTAAGGCCGTGTCCGATACGTTATCCCATTTTCGCCAGTGTTATCCGGCTGTGCATATGCAAACCCGTGAAATGAATACGCGTGAACAAATTGCGCCGCTCAACGAAGGCACGCTGGATATGGGGTTGCTGCGCAATACGCAACTCCCGGACACCCTGAACTGGGAGGTCATCCTCCATGAACCGTTAATGGCGATGATCCCCCGTGTACATCCCCTGGCGCAAAAACCGGTAGTTACGCTGGCGGAACTGGCCAGTGAGCCTTTTGTCTTTTTTGACCCCCATGTGGGCACCGGGTTGTATGACGATATTCTTGGTCTGATGCGCCGCTACGGCCTGACGCCGACGATCACTCAGGAGGTGGGGGAAGCCATGACCATCATCGGTCTGGTGGCGGCTGGATTAGGCGTCTCCATTCTGCCCGCGTCATTTAAACGGGTACAACTGGATGAAATGTGCTGGCTTCCCATCGCGGAAGAAGATGCTGTGTCTGAAATGTGGTTGGTTTGGCCCAAACATCGTGAACAAAGTCATGCTGCCCAACGCTTTCGTCAGCAGCTTATAGCGGCTGTTCAGGGCACTTAATTAAGTTTAAAAATGGGCAAAAATGTGCAGTAAATCACAAGGCTAAGTAAAAAGTTGACGGAAACCATTGAAGTGCTTCACCATAGTCCACAGATTATTTCGGAGCGCGAAAATAAAGGGAGTAAGTGGTGGTTGCTGATAGTCAGCCTGGGCATATCGATCAAATTAAGCAGACCAATGCGGGCGCGGTGTATCGCCTGATTGATCAGCTTGGACCGGTATCGCGTATTGATCTCTCTCGCCTGGCACAATTGGCGCCAGCCAGTATCACAAAAATTGTGCGAGAAATGCTCGAAGCGCATTTGGTGCAAGAGCTGGAAATAAAAGAAGCGGGGAGTCGTGGGCGTCCGGCAGTTGGCCTGGTGGTTGAAACGGAAGCGTGGCACTACTTATCCATTCGTATTAGTCGCGGCGAAATTTTTCTCGCGTTACGCGATCTCAGCAGCAAGCTGGTGGTTGAAGACTGTCTTGAAATGGCGCTGGTCTCAGAGACCCCATTGCTTGAACGTATTATCGCGCAGGTCGATCAGTTTTTTATCCGTCACCAGCAAAAGCTCGAGCGGTTAACCTCTATCGCCATCACCTTGCCCGGCATTATCGATACTGAAAACGGCGTCGTTCATCGCATGCCGTTTTATGATGATGTGAAAGAAATGCCGCTGGGTGAAGCGCTTGAGCAGCATACCGGTGTGCCGGTCTACATTCAGCACGATATCAGCGCATGGACCATGGCCGAAGCGCTTTTTGGCGCGTCGCGCGGGGCCCGCGATGTGATTCAGGTGGTGATTGACCACAACGTAGGGGCTGGCGTGATTACCGATGGTCATTTGCTGCATGCGGGCAGTAGCAGCCTGGTGGAAATCGGCCATACGCAGGTCGATCCTTACGGCAAACGCTGCTATTGCGGCAACCACGGTTGTCTGGAGACAATCGCCAGCGTAGACAGTGTGCTTGAGCTGGCGCAGGTACGGCTAAAGCAGTCGATGAGTTCCTCATTACATGGGCAGCCACTGACGGTGGATTCACTGTGCCAGGCGGCCATGCAGGGCGATTTATTGGCGAAAGATATTATTAGCGGCGTCGGAACTCATGTGGGCCGGATCCTTGCCATCATGGTGAATTTATTCAACCCGCAAAAGATTCTGATCGGTTCTCCGCTCAGTAAGGCAGCCGACATTTTGTTCCCGACCATTGCTGACAGCATTCGTCAGCAAGCGCTTCCCGCCTACAGTCAGCATATTGTTGTCGAAAGTACACAGTTTACCAACCAGGGGACGATGGCTGGAGCTGCTCTTGTTAAGGACGCGATGTATAACGGTTCTTTGTTGATTCGTCTATTACAGGGTTAACATTTTTTAACTGTTGTACAAAAATTTGCGCTATCTCAAGCTGGATCGGGTCCTCATACCTTAGACTTTCCCCACTGTTTTATTTTCCTGGCTTATATTTTCGAAGCATAACGGTGGAGTTAGTGATGCTGAAGCGTTTCTTTATTACAGGTACAGACACTTCTGTTGGGAAGACAGTGGTTTCCCGCGCATTACTACAAGCGTTAGCGTCAGGGGGTAAACGTGTTGCGGGCTACAAACCCGTGGCTAAAGGTAGTAAAGAGACCCCGGAAGGCCTGCGCAACAAAGATGCGCTGGTGCTGCAAAGTGTCTCTTCCATTGAACTGCCTTACGAGGCGATCAACCCTATCGCACTGAGCGAAGACGAAAGTAGCGTGGCGCATAGCGGCCCCGTTAACTACACCTTGCTGTCTAACGGACTCGCGAGCCTGAGCGAAAAGGTTGATCACGTTGTCGTTGAAGGCACCGGAGGCTGGCGCAGCCTGATGAACGATCTGCGTCCGTTATCGGAGTGGGTGGTACAAGAACAGTTGCCCGTACTGATGGTAGTGGGTATTCAGGAAGGGTGTATTAATCATGCCATCCTGACGGCGCAGGCGATTGCCAGCGATGGACTGCCGCTGATTGGTTGGGTCGCAAACCGAATCAACCCGGGCCTGGCGCATTATGCGGAAATCATTGATGTGCTGAGCAAAAAATTACCGGCACCGCTGATCGGTGAACTGCCGTATTTGCCGCGCGCTGAGCAGCGTGAGCTTTCCCAGTATATTCGCCTTTCAATGCTCGGTAGTGTGCTGTCGGTAGATCGAGTCCTGGCGTAACGTCCGCGATACGACAGACGCCACGACACAGGCTATCAATAGTCCGGGGAGCAGACGATACTCCCCGGTCATTTCACAAACCATCAGCGTTGACATGATAGGCGCATGCGTAGTCGCTGCCAGCAGCGTGGCCATCCCCGTTAATCCAAGCAGTATGGCAATCTCATCCGTTCCCGGCAGCCAGAATCCCCACATACGACCAAACAGCATACCAATCGACAGACCAACAAACAGGGTCGGGGTAAACACGCCCCCTGGAGCGCCTGAACCACTGCTGGCGAGCACAGCCAATAACTTGCAAATGAAGATCCCGGAGATGGCGGTCAGCAGCGGGGGTGAGAGCAAAAACGACTGCACCACGCTGTAGCCATTCCCCCAGACGGTTGGTGTCAGTAACGAGAGCAGTCCGACGATGAGTCCGCCCGCCGCTAACTGCCAGGGTGGGGAGAGTTTTAAGCGTAAAAAACCGTTATGGCTGGTGGTCATCAGCCACATAAACAACGGTCCACAGACACCAGCTGCCAGACCGGTGCTGACAATCATCACGTACTCCAGCGCGTGAAGCTCCCGCGTTAAATGCACGGTATAAAGCAGCGCGTTGCTGTCGCTGAGTACGTTTGTGGTTAACAGTGCGACAACCGCGGAGACAACCACAGGGCCCAGTGACGCCAGAATCAAGGTGCCAAACAGCACTTCGGCGATGAACAGGCTGCCCGCCAGAGGAGCATGATACGCGGCAGCCATCCCCGCAGCGGCTCCGCAGGCAATCCAGAGTTTCCATTCTGTGCGCGGTGTAAAGCGTTGTGCAAAACAGGAGGCTGCCAGCGCGGCGAGCAATATCATTGCGCCTTCGCGACCAATCGCGCTTCCGCTGGCGACGACCAGCAACGATGCCAGTGATTTCACCAGACTTGCGCTGACGTCGAACTGCCCGTCAGTTTGCAGGGCTTCCATGTAATCAGTAGGGGCTTGCGGACGTAACTGGTTGAATTTTTGCCAACCCCACAGCAGTAATCCTGCCGCAAGGCCCCCCAATGCTGGCGTCAGCATGCGTCTGAACGGTGACAGGTTCGCGGCTGCATTGACCAGACTGCCAGTGGTGTTACTCAGGAAAAACCACTCCAGGAGTAACATGGCGTGGCGAAACCCTGCGACAGCCAGCGCAGCGAGGATACCAATCAGCGCGGCAAACAGCAGACGGCGAAACATCGCGCGCAGGTCAGGGTAAACATGTAAATGATGCATGGATTGCCAGACAAGAAAATTCAGACGGCCTATTTTGCGGGGATTTACTGTCAGAAGCAAAGGCACCGCGTGCGACACATAAAGGGAGAAAGGCAGGGCACGCCCTGCCTGTCGAAGGCATCAGCGAAATAACGGTTTCCTCGCGACGGGGATCAACAACTGAGCCTGCCAGTGCGCGAGGGTCTGACGGGTCAGTTCTCCCAGTGCCTGGTAGAATGGATGTTCAGCTTTCTCGACGAAGATCTCCAGAAAACGTGCCGACCACGGTAACAAATGCCAGGCCAGCAGCTGCTCACACTCGGTGTCACGTTCGTTTTCCGCAAGCCAGGCTACCAACAACAACAGCGCACCAATGTGATCTTCTGGTTCATTCTGGTGCGTGGCAAACTGGATACCGTTGTCCCGCATCCACTGCCGTAATGCCAGCGTGGAGTCACCAAATAAGACATTTTCACGATCCAACCAGACAGATCCCCAGGGTGGCGCGGGGAGCGCATAAGGACCGATAAACAAACGCTGCCAGGCGTGCGGAAGTGTTTCATCGGCGTCAGCCTGAAATTTTGTCACCAGCGGGGACAGCGCATCCTCTGGCAGCGGCCACTGTGTCTGCCAGCCATCGGCAGTGAGTGCGGAGACTAACGGAGCGGCTTCGGCGCTGTCTGGTGCAGAGTAAAACAGCGCGCCCAGCACCCGAGCCGCGGTGGAAAAATTGTCACGTTGAGAAAAATGGGTCATGCAAACAATCCTGAAACGTGCGGGTTTCCCCGCACTCGAAAGTTAACCTGCAACAGCCATCCCGACTGTCATATGCAGACCATAAAACAAGCCACGGCCGATAAATTCACCGACAAGTACCAATACTAATCCCAGCGCGAGTCCCGCAATATGCGGGTCTTTGCGGCGGATCAGCGGGCAAATCCAGCACCCCAGCCCAGCAGCCAGCAACACGATGCGCCAAACCTGCAAGCTACCATAGTCGGGAACCAGTGCGTTTGCCTGTTGCACCGAGCTATGAATGAGGCCGAGCGACAAACCTTGCAGGGCAATAACAGCCGCACTGATCAACAGCGCCAGTACGCTGAGACTGGCGAATGGTGTTGCGTTAAAGGAAACACCCGCGGCGCGCAGCAGGAGAGCGGCAAATAGCGGCCCTGCCAGCAGCATCGTCATAAAAAAGGCCACCGTTGTATAGCCATTATACCAGGTTGGCACCGTATCTATCTGGTAAACGTTTGTCATTGCCCAGACAAATACCACGCCGAGGATCATGCTCACCAGTAACCAGATTTTGCCTAATGCGGCTGGCATTTTACCGATAAAAGCCACCAGCCACCAGAAACCCCCTACGGCAAAAAACAGTGATCCGCAGGCGATTTCGTTACTCAGTGCCGATTCACCCACTCTGTTAAGTGAATTAAGCGCACGAAGGGGAGAACCCAGGTGCATGACCGAGGCGAGAAAACCGATCCCCATCACTACCCACAGAAAGAACATCCCGCGAACGATACGTTGCTTTGTCGCAGTCTCTTTGGCCGTCAACCAGCCCGCTCCGCTAACGATCAATGCGCCAGCGACGCATTGACCCAGCACGGTAAACAGAACCAGGGGCCATTCATGCCATCCATTTCCCATTTTACACCTCCCTCGGGTTTGCCAGATAACCGGTGGAGTCCCCGGTTGGACGGCTATTGGCGTTAGGTTTGATCACAATATTCGGTTTGGTGAAGTACGCGCCGGGTAGCGGCGCAACGGCAGCCAGCGTACCGTGCTTTTTGCGTAGTTCATCAATGGGGCCAAAATCCAGGGCACGTAACGGGCAGGACTCGACGCAGATCGGTTTTTTCCCGTCAGCGACGCGGTCGTGGCAGCCGTCGCATTTGGTCATATGCCCTTTGGCAGCATTATATTGCGGCGCGCCGTACGGGCAGGCCATATGGCAGTAACGGCAGCCGATGCAGACGTCTTCATCCACCACGACAAATCCGTCTTCACGTTTATGCATGGCGCCGCTCGGGCAAACTTTCGTACAGGCAGGGTCGTCGCAATGGTTGCAGGCAATAGAGAGATAATACGCGAAGACATTTTGATGCCAGACGCCGTTATCTTCCTGCCAGTTGCCGCCAGCGTATTCGTAAATACGGCGAAAGCTCACATCCGGGGTTAAGTCTTTATAGTCTTTACACGCCAGTTCGCAGGTTTTACAGCCTGTGCAACGGGCGGAGTCGATAAAAAATCCGTATTGCGCATTCATGAGCTAATCCTTAAACCTTCTCAATCTCGACAAGGTTTGTGTGCTGTGGGTTGCCTTTAGCCAGAGGGGAAGGACGCTGGGTTGTCAGCGTATTCACACAGGCGCCATGATCAATTTTGTCGCCGGACATATCGGCGTCGTGCCAGGCTCCCTGGCCCATTGCGCTGACACCGGGGAGGATGCGTGGCGTCACTTTTGCCGGAATACGCACTTCACCGCGATCGTTAAAGACCCGCACCATATCGCCATTTGCAATGCCGCGTTTCTGAGCATCAACCGGGTTTATCCAGACTTCCTGACGACAGGAGGCCTGGAGAACGTCAATGTTGCCGTAGCTTGAATGCGTACGGGATTTGTAATGGAAACCAAACAACTGCAACGGGAAGGTGCTGCGTTTGGGGTCATCCCAGCCTTCAAACGTTGAGGCGTAAACAGGCAGTGGGCTAATCACTTCATCTTTTTGCAACTCCCAGGTGCTGGCAATTTTGGCCAGTCGGCTGGAATAGATTTCTATCTTGCCGGAGGGGGTTTTCAGCGGATTGGCTTGAGGGTCTTCGCGGAATTTTTTGTAGGCGACAACGTGTCCGTTAGGATCTTTTCGTTTATAGATCCCCATTTTTTTCAGTTCATCATAAGACGGAAGCGCAGGGTCTTTGGCGAGCATTTTGGCATACAGGAATTGTAACCATTGCGCTTGGGTGCGTCCTTCAGTAAACCGTTGATAGACGTCGTCGCCCAGCCGTTTCGCGACTTCGCTCATGATCCAGTAGATCGGCTTGCGCTCGAATTTGGCGGAGGTCGCAGGTTGAATAAATATGAGGTATCCCATATTCCCGGCATAATCGTTAGGAATAATATCTTCCTGTTCGACGGTCATTAAATCAGGCAGCAGAATATCGGCGTATTTAGCCGAAGATGTCATGAAGTTTTCGATGACCACAATCATTTCGCACTTTGACTCATCCTGTAAGATCGCATGCGTTTTATTGATATCTGAATGCTGATTGGTGATGGTGTTACCCGCATAGTTCCAGATAAATTTAATCGGCACATCCAGCTTATCTTTTCCGCGTACGCCGTCCCGGGTAGCCGTCATCTCTGTACCCCGGGCGATGGCATCCGTCCAGCTAAAACAGGAGATCTGCGTTTTGACAGGATTTTCTGGCACCGGCATGCGCTCAATCGTGATGGTGTAGGTTGACTCTCGTGCGCCGCTGTTGCCGCCGTTGATACCGACATTACCCGTCAGGATAGGCAGCATAGCGATTGCGCGAGAAGTCAGTTCGCCGTTAGCCTGGCGTTGCGGACCCCAACCCTGACAAATGCAGGTGGGTTTGGTGCTGCCAATTTCGCGTGCCAGCTTAATAATACGATCGGTCGGAATACCGGTAATGTGCGATGCCCACTGGGGCGTTTTTGCCACGCCGTCATCACCTTCGCCCAAAATATACGCTTTATAATGGCCGTTGGCTGGCGCGTCGGCAGGCAGCGTTTTCTCGTCATAACCGATGCAGTATTTGTCGAGGAAGGGCTGATCGACAAGATCTTCGTGAATCAGCACCCAGGCAAGGCCTGCCACTAAGGCGGCATCGGTACCGGGACGGATTGGGATCCATTCATCTTCACGTCCCGCAGCGGTATCGGTATAGCGTGGATCAATAACAATCATGCGGGCGTTAGATCGCTCCCGGGCTTGTTCCAGGAAGTACGTTATTCCACCGCCGCTCATTCGTGTTTCGGCGGGGTTATTACCGAACATCACCACCAGTTTGGTGTTTTCGATATCAGATGTGCTGTTGCCGTCGTTTGAGCCGTAGGTGTAGGGCATTGCCGCCGCAATTTGTGCGGTACTGTAGGTGCCGTAATGGCTCAGGAAACCGCCATAACAGTTCATCAGACGTGCGACCAGCGAGGCGTAAGGGGAAGAGCGTGTAATGTTGCCGCCCACAATGCCCGAGGTGTAGTTGATATACACCGCTTCGTTGCCGTATTTCTGCACGGTATCTTTCAAACGGGTACTGATGGTATCCAGGGCTTCCTGCCAGCTAATACGCTCAAATTTTCCCTCACCACGCTGACCTACGCGCTTCATGGGATAATTAAGTCGGTCTGGATGGTTGATGCGGCGGCGAATAGAGCGGCCACGCAGGCAGGCGCGAACCTGGTGCTGACCATATTCATCGTTCCCGGTATTGTCGGATTCAACCCAGACGACTTCATCATCTTTGACGTGAAGTTGCAGGGCGCAGCGGCTGCCGCAGTTGACAGAACATGCTCCCCAAACCACTTTTTCTTCAGCGGGTTGTATCGCCTGTGTACTGCCGCCGCCGCCGTACGCATACCAAACGGTAGAGAAATACCTCCAGCGGCAAGCGCCAGAGATCCGATAGCTGAGGATTTAACTAACGTCCTGCGGCTAATACCTCCACATTGCTCAAGATCAGACATAACTCGCTCCATTATTATTATCGCTATACATTTGTTTTTACAACGAAATTAATAGCAGTCTAATGATGTCTCGAGTTTACCGGGTTGTGGGGAGGGATTATTAATTTATATCAAGTTGAGGATAACCCTCCATAAAGGAGGGTTATAAATGTTATTGCGGTTCGGCAGTGTGACCATCCTGGGCAGGGCTACTATTCGCCGGGGCGTTGCCACTATTGGTGCGAATATAAAGGATCTTATGCGTATCGTTTGCACAGTGACCCACGACCAGGGCGTCAGGTTGATCGGCCTGATCGTTGGGGACGATACTTAGCGTAAAGCTTGACTCGGCAACACCGTTATTCATGATGCGCTGCTCGATATCGCTTTTCACTCTTTCACAAGAGGCTGGCGCAGCCAGAACCTGCGGGGAGGCGATTATCAGCAAACATGCGGCAATTCCTGTGGTAAGTTTCATCATCAACTCCTTTCATGACAGACATAGACTAAGAGTAGCATTTCTGGTGTAAACAACTGTATTTGCTAATATGATTGAGAATTATCTCCTTATCCCGGTGAATATGTGAAGAAACAGACCCTGTTAGGTATCCTGTGTGTGGCATTGGTTGGCTGCGATAACGCCAAAGGACTGGTTTCCTTTACGCCGGAAATGGCCAGTTTTTCCAATGAGTTCGATTTTGATCCGCTACGTGGTCCGGTGAAGGATTTCAGTCAGACGCTGCTGAATGACAAAGGCGAAGTCGCCAAACGCGTCAGCGGTACGCTCTCGCAGGAAGGGTGTTTTGACACGCTTGAACTGCACGATGTGGAAAACAATACCGGCATGGCGCTGGTGCTGGATGCCAATTATTACCTTGACGCCGAAACGCTGGAAAAAAAGATCCTGTTACAGGGGAAATGCCAGTTGGCTGAATTGCCTTCTGCAGGCGTGGTGTGGGACACCGACGATAATGGTTTTGTTGTTTCCGCCACGGGGAAAGAGATGAAGGTGCAGTACCGATATGATGCCGAAGGTTACCCGCTGGGAAAAACAACAACCAACAAAGAAGACCGGTTACAGGTAAATGCTAAACCGTCAGCCGATCCGCAGAAAAAGCTGGATTATACGGCGGTGAGTTTGCTGAACGATCACCCTTTGAGCAACGTCACGCAAACGTGCGATTACGATGACTATGCAAATCCGGTCAACTGCCAGCTTGTTATCATTGACGAGAGTGTGAAGCCGGCAGTTGAACATCATTACGAAATTAAAAATACCATCGATTACTACTAACAGCCGTTACTGCGCGGTAGGTTGCAGCAGGTTAGGGCCGGAGGCTTTGTGTTCTGCCAGATACTGCTGTTGGAAGATACACATGCGGATGGTGTTGCGGTACTGGCCATTAATAAAGAACTCATGAATTAATTCACCTTCCACCATAAAACCAAGTTTGCGGTAGATGTGAATCGCCTTTTCGTTTTCTTTATCGACGATCAGATACAGCTTATATAAGTTAAGAACGGTAAAACCATAATCCATCGCCAGTTTTGCGGCACGGGTGGCCAGGCCTTTACCCTGGAAATCCGGCGAGATAATGATCTGAAATTCTGCCCGGCGATGCACATGGTTAATTTCAACCAGCTCCACCAGACCGGCTTTTTCACCGTCGCACTCCACCACAAAGCGGCGTTCGCTTTGGTCGTGTATGTGCTTGTCGTAAAGATCTGACAACTCTACGAAGGCTTCATATGGCTCTTCGAACCAGTAACGCATGACACTGGCATTATTATCAAGCTGATGAACAAACCGTAAATCTTCACGCTCCAGCGGGCGCAACTTAACACTGTGGGCGCTCGTCATATCGTATCCTTTCAATATCGTTTGTGAGTACCAGGATTATGGAGCTACAGTGCGACCCGTGCGGCGATCAAGGCAACGAAGGGTGTTCGGTTCCCAGTAAGCGTTGATATTGGCGCTCTGTTCGCATTTATCACGGCTATCAAACGCGGCGTCGGCTTTGTCCCACTCTTTCTCTGTACGGGTGTTGACCTTATGGCGCAACTGACGCGTATCGTTCCATTGTTCTTTTTCCATGGCGGCCTGTTGACGACTTTGCGCACTGTCCCCGGACTCAATGACCAGTTTACTGGTTTCAGCAAATACGGAAGTGGTGTACACAGCCGCCGCCAGCGTAAGCATTCCCGTCAGGCACAGGCGTTTGGTCAGTGTATTGTTCATGGTGAATTCCTTTAATGAGAAAGGGAAAAAAACGCGAAAACAGGGCTAAATTCTACACTATTTCCTGCTCTGGAGCATACCCACTCAGCGGATATGGATACGCTAACCACATTCTGTCGTATTATGGTTAAACCGAATATCACGACATCACTTAAATGCTTAAGACAACACTCCTTTTTTTCATCACCGCGCTCTGCGAGATTGTAGGCTGCTTTTTACCCTGGCTTTGGCTTAAGCGTGGCGCGACGGCCTGGTTGTTGATACCGGCCGGAGTGTCGCTGGCTTTATTTGTCTGGTTATTGACGTTACATCCGGCCGCAAGCGGGCGAGTGTATGCTGCCTATGGTGGCGTGTATGTCATTACCGCGCTGTTATGGCTACGTATTGTCGAGGGTGTGAAGCTCAGTCTTTACGACTGGTCCGGGGCGTTGATTGCCCTTTGCGGCATGTTGATCATTGTCGCCGGGTGGGGGCGCGCATAGCGCCTTTTTTGTGATCGGTAAGCGTTTTTTTGATCATCATACTTGTATGGTAGTAGTCCGGTTGGGTAAATTTCTTGCATCACAAGAAGAGATGTAAGGAACAAAGCATGAAAATTGTAGGGGCCGACGTTTTTGTCACCTGTCCGGGACGTAATTTTGTCACGCTGAAGATCACGACAGAGGACGGGATTACCGGGTTAGGGGATGCCACACTGAATGGTCGCGAGCTGTCTGTCGCGTCCTACCTGAAAGATCACGTGTGTCCGCAGCTTATCGGCCGTGATGCACACCGGATTGAAGATATCTGGCAGTTTTTCTACAAAGGCGCGTACTGGCGTCGCGGTCCGGTGACCATGTCAGCGATCTCTGCTGTGGATATGGCGCTGTGGGATATCAAAGCGAAGGCCGCGAATATGCCGCTCTACCAGTTACTGGGTGGCGCATCGCGTGAAGGTGTTATGGTCTACTGTCACACCACGGGTCATACCGTCGATGACGTACTGGAAGACTATGCGCGTCACAAAGAGATGGGGTTTAAAGCGATTCGTGTTCAGTGCGGTGTACCGGGCATGAAAACCACTTACGGTATGTCTAAAGGCAAGGGTCTGGCCTACGAGCCGGCGACCAAAGGGCAGTGGCCGGAAGAGCAACTGTGGTCAACGGAAAAATACCTCGATTTCACCCCCACGCTGTTTGAAGCCGTACGTGACAAGTTTGGCTTTAATGAACACCTTCTCCATGACATGCACCACCGTTTGACGCCGATTGAAGCGGCGCGTTTTGGCAAAAGCATTGAGGATTACCGCCTGTTCTGGATGGAAGATCCAACACCTGCTGAAAATCAGGAATGTTTCCGTCTGATTCGCCAGCATACGGTTACGCCGATTGCGGTTGGGGAAGTCTTTAACAGTATCTGGGACTGCAAACAGCTTATTGAAGAGCAGTTGATCGACTACATCCGCACCACCATTACCCATGCGGGCGGTATCACAGGCATGCGCCGCATTGCCGACTTTGCTTCTCTCTATCAGGTTCGCACAGGCTCTCACGGACCGTCCGACCTGTCACCGGTCTGCATGGCTGCGGCACTGCACTTTGATCTGTGGGTACCGAACTTCGGTGTACAGGAATATATGGGTTACTCCGAGCAGATGCTGGAAGTCTTCCCGCATAACTGGACCTTCGATAACGGCTATATGCACCCGGGTAATAAGCCTGGCCTGGGTATCGAGTTTGACGAAAAACTGGCAGCGAAATATCCGTACGACCCGGCCTATCTGCCTGTCGCCCGCCTGGAAGATGGCACGTTGTGGAACTGGTAAATACGGTCAATATCGTTTAACAGAGAGTGCTGGAGAAAAACATGGACTTCATTAACGATCGTTTCATGATCGACAATGAAGTCGGTGTTCGGTTATATCAGGAAGTTGCTAAAGACCTGCCGATCATCGATTATCATTGCCATCTTGATGCAAAAGAGATTTACGAAAATAACGCGTTTACGGATATTACTCAGCTTTGGCTGGCAGGCGACCATTATAAATGGCGCGCTATGCGGGCTAATGGTATTAATGAGTACGCTATTACCGGTGAGGCCAGTGCAGAAGAAAAATTTCAGGCGTGGGCTGAAACAGTCGAAACCGCTTTTGGCAATCCGCTTTATCACTGGACGCATTTAGAACTCAGTAAGTATTTTGATTGCAATATTAACCTTGATAGCCATAACTGGCGTGAAGTCATGGCGCATTGTAATCGTCTGATTAAACAAAGCGATTTTAAACCCCGCCGGTTAATGGAACGTTCGGGAGTTGAAGTTATTTGTACAACCGATGCGCCACTGGACTCACTGAAATATCATCGTTTACTGCAGCAGGATGAAACATTTGCGATTAAAGTATTGCCGACGTTTCGCCCGGATGATGTATTTAATGAAAATTCGACCGAGTTTTCTCAGTTTGTCGCCCGTCTTGGGCAAATGACAGATATTGCTATCGAATCCTTCGCGCATTTTTCGGCGGCTCTGGAAAGTCGGATAGACTGGTTTCATGAAACAGGGTGCCGTATTTCTGATCATGGCCCGGTTAAGATTGAATACCAGGCAGCAGACCCCGCACGAATCAATCAACTCTTTGTACGTAAAGCGGCAGGTGAATCCCTGACGAGCACAGAAGAGACTGAAATAAACAGCGCCATTTTTGTCATGCTGGCGGGGCACTACAAGGCCAGAAACTGGGCGATGCAGATCCATTTTGGTGCGATTCGCAACAATAACAGCCTGATGCGGCAGCGTCTTGGCATCAATACCGGTTTCGATTCCATCAACGATCAATCAATGCTGGCATCGTCGCTTAATCAACTGTTGGATGCGATGGCTCAGGCTAACGCCTTGCCGAAAACAATTCTTTATAACCTGAACGCTATTTATAACGATGTTGTTGCCACCACAATTGCGAATTTCCAGAACGCAGAGTTGGGTGTCAAATCACCTATCCAATTCGGCTCCGGCTGGTGGTTTAACGATACGCGGCGCGGGATGGAAAGTCAGTTAAATAGCCTGGCCGACCAGGGACTGTTGATGCATTTTGTCGGAATGCTAACCGATTCACGTAGTTTTGTCTCTTATCCTCGCCATGATTATTTTCGCAGGATCCTCTGCAATCTCATTGGTGGTTGGGTAACAAAAGGAGAGATCCCAGATAATAAAGAAATTCTGACACGAATGATCAGGAATATTTGTCACGATAACGCTAATAATTATTTTAAATTCTAATACTCTTTCCTGTGAGGATAGAACATGTCTCGTACTACTAGAAAAATAACCATTCCGATAAGTATCGGATATGGCATGACAGATATTATGGGTGGCGGTGCATTTACCGTTATTGGCGCATGGCTTCTTTTTTTCTACACGACATTTGTCGGATTATCTCCGGTTGAAGCAGCATCCATTGTGGCCATAGCAAGGATTGTCGATGCTATTGTCAGTCTGTTTATGGGATCGTTTACCGACCATTTCTATAAAAATGCGTTAGGTAAGCGATTCGGCAGAAGACGTTTCTTTTTGTTGATTGGCGCACCATTGATGCTGGTGTATACCTTGCTATGGATGACCGGAATGAATTTCTGGTTCTACCTTGCGGTTTATCTGGCATTTGAAATTATCGCCGCCATGGTATTAATTCCATGGGAAACGCTGCCATCAGAAATGACCAAGGATTTTAATGCGCGCACGAAACTGTCAACCTGCCGTATGTTCCTTTCTGCGTCCGGTACATTTTTAGCCACCTTTATCCCTGGATTACTGATTGGTCATTTTGGCGAGCACGATCCGAACGCCTATTTTATTAATGGTGTCGTCTTTGCCGTGTTGTTTATGATTTGCGTCTTCATCTCGTGGAAAGTCACCTGGGAACGCGATTTGACCCCGGAAATGCTTGAAGAGCTTGAGCGCAGTAGTCAGCCGACGACATTCACAGAAAAAGTAGCGATGGTAGGGCGTCTGTTCAAAGAGTACGGCTCTACGCTGAAAGTTCGCGCGTTCAGAAAACATCTGGCTATCTATTTGCTCTCTTTCACGGCCAAAGATGTTTACAACACTGTTTTTGTTTTCTTCTGTGTTTACTGTCTGAATGTGTCGTCTTCTCTTGCCGGTACGCTGTTGTCGATGAGTATCGTGGGGCTGCCGGTCACGTTATTAGCCGGATTCGCCATCATTAAATATGGCCCGTCGCGACTGTATGTTTTTGCCTACACGTTGATGATGCTGTGTCTGGCAGGGCTGTTTATGGTTTACCAGTTCCCGACAGATAACAAAGTCACGCTGCTGGTTATTCTGGCTGCGCTGTATCAGGTCGGGCGTTGCGTACTGGAGTTTACCCCGTGGAACGTATTTCCGTTCATTCCAGACATTGACGAGATGATTACCCGTCAGCGTCGTGAAGGGCTATTCGCTGCAGTCATGACTTTCTCCCGTAAAACAACGGTTGCGATTGCCACTTTTATCGTCGGTTTGATGCTGCAAAATGGCGGCTTTGTGAAAGGAAGCCAGGTACAGCCGGAACAAGCCATCAACACTATCGCGACATTGCTGTTCGCAGGTACTGCTGGTCTGTTGATTCTGGCACTGTGGCAGGCGTTAACCTTCCATCTGAATAAGCGGACCCATAAAATTTTTGTTGATGAAGTGGAGCGTCTGAAAGCAAATGGCGCGAAGCAGGATGTCGAGCCTGAGACACGTCGGATTGTCGAAGATTTAACCGGCTATTCCTACGATGCACTCTGGTGCGAGGCAGAAAAAAAGACGGCCACCAAAGGTAAATCAGCCTCCCTGATGAGCTAAGCAATGTTGACAGTCTGGTGTAGCAGAAAGAGATTACATCAGGCTGTCAGATAAGTTTGAATGATGTCATACCAATCATAGAAAGATTAATTCAAATCAAAACATACAACCATACAGGCGTTACTCTGAGTCAGTCCTGATTTAATTCATAAGTAGGTCATACAATGCAAAACAAGCTCTTAGCGGCGAAGGCTGCACTTCCTGGTTACGATCGTACCACACTGATCCCGCGTATTGTTCACCTGGGTTTTGGCGCGTTTCATCGCGCTCACCAGGGCGTTTACGCGGATATCCTGGCCGCGGAACATCGTAGCGACTGGGGTTATTGCGAAGTTAACCTGATCGGCGGTGAGCAGCAGATTGCCGACCTGAAACAACAAGATAATCTGTATACCGTTGCGGAAATGTCGGCAGATGCCTGGACCGCAAGAGTGGTCGGCGTGGTGAAAAATGCCTTACACGCGCAGGTTGATGGCCTGGAAACTGTACTGGCAGCCCTGTGTGAACCGCAGGTCGCGATTGTTTCCCTGACGATTACCGAGAAAGGGTATTGCCATTCTCCGGCGACTGGTCAACTGATGTTAGACAATCCGATGATCGCCGCCGATCTGCAAAACCCTAAACAACCGAAAACGGCACCCGGCGTGATCGTTGAAGCGCTTGCTCGTCGTAAGGCTGCGGGATTGAACGCATTTACCGTGATGTCCTGCGATAATATGCCAGAAAATGGTCATGTGATGCGCAATGTTGTCACCGCCTATGCACGTGCTGTGGATGCGGAACTGGCGGGGTGGATCGAACAACATGTAACATTCCCGTCAACCATGGTTGACCGTATCGTCCCTGCGGTGACGCCTGATACGCTGGATAAAATTGAACAGCTTACCGGTGTGCGCGATCCGGCGGGCGTGGCCTGTGAACCGTTCCGTCAGTGGGTTATTGAAGATAACTTTGTTGCCGGTCGTCCTGAATGGGAAAAAGCGGGCGCTGAGCTGGTGGCCGACGTGATCCCGTTCGAAGAGATGAAGTTGCGTATGCTCAATGGCAGCCACTCTTTCCTTGCGTATTTGGGCTATCTGGCGGGTTATCAGCACATTAATGACTGCATGGGTGATGAGCATTATCGTTTCGCTGCGCGCGCACTGATGTTGCAGGAACAGGCTCCGACGCTGAAAGTGAAAGGCGTTGATTTACAGCAATATGCCGATCGATTGATTGAACGTTACAGTAACCCGGCATTACGTCACCGTACCTGGCAGATTGCCATGGACGGCAGTCAAAAATTGCCTCAGCGTATGCTGGATTCCGTTCGCTGGCATCTTGCTCACGGTAGCCATTTTGGCCTGCTTGCGTTGGGCGTGGCGGGTTGGATGCGCTACGTCGGCGGTGTGGATGAGCAAGGGCAGGTGATTGAGATAAGCGATCCGCTGTTGCCGGTTATCCAGAATGCGGTGCAAAACAGTAAAGACGGTGAAGAGCGTGTTCAGGCTCTGCTGGCCATTGATGCTATTTTTGGTCGCGAACTGCCGCAGGTGGAGTTGTTCAGAACCCAGGTCACAAACGCGTATCTTGCATTGCTGGCTGACGGGGCAAAAATGACCGTAGCGAAATATGCGGCGAAATTGAAGTAACAAATAAAATTCTGATGTCGCCATCCGGCCTGTACTGCAGCCAGATGGCGCATTATTTTCTGGCATTCACACCAATTAATTCATACCCAAACGAATCAATTCGAGGGGGGCATATTTGCCTTCACAACCTTCGACTTCCACCGTTTTACCGCGGCGAATTTGCTCAGCGGTCAGACCATCGGTGTCAATGGCTTTGATACGGCCAGTGATCCCAGTGTCACTAATCATGACGCGGCTGCCAGTGGTGATTGCGTTACGGTTACGATCGTATGTTTTCATGGTGATTTCTCCTTTCCAACTTACCGTCAAAGCCCGTGGGCTTGAGTCCCACGTAACGGGCGCAATATAAATACGCTTATCGTTAATGATTTTTTTTGTTTTCGATCAAAATCACAGCTTTTTTTAAATGGATGTGTAGGAGAGGGATGCAGTAAGGAGAAACTCACCTCTGCGCGAGGTGAGACAGAGGGATTATTCTTCGCTGAACCAGTCGCTATTTTCCTGACGAATAAGCTGAACAGACTCACTAATTTCCTGCAGATGCAGCATCATGGCGCGTTCGACGGCGTCACCATCATGTTTCTCCAGCGCTGTAAAAATATCGTGATGCTGGCGAAGGAGCATTTCAGGAGGGGATACATGATCCAGGCTCATATACCGGACGCGGTCTATCGTCGCTTTAATATTTTCGACGGTATCCCATGCGAGCTGGCATTCTGCGATGACGGCCAGTTTCTGGTGAAACTCATCATCGAGCAGGAAGAAGTCGTTGAGCTGCTTGCGATCAATAGCGATGCGTTGCTGATGCAGATTTTGTTCGAGCTGATAACACTGTTTGTCTGTGATCATCGCTGCCGCGCGGCGGGCAACGGCGCACTCAATCGCTTGTCGAACAAAACAGCCATTTTTAACCTGTGACAGCGAAATCTTATTCACATAGCTGCCACGCTGCGGACGGATCTGAATCAGACCGTTCTCGGCCAGTTTGATGAATGCTTCCCGCACCGGCTGGCGCGACACATCAAAGCGAACGGAAACCTCTTTCTCCGAAAGCGGCGTACCGGGCGCAATCAGGCACTGCACGATGTCGCGTCGAAGAATGCGGTAAATCTGCTGATTTACTGGCTGTGTTGGATTGAGCTGCGTTTCTGCGGTCATTCATTCTTACTTTTTAGAGAGTTAACCCGACCATTTTATCACTTATTTTCTGCGAGCTATACCCGGCACGAGGCCGGGTATACAAATTAACGCCGGTGGACGCTAAGGCCTGCAAAAGACTGTGTGACAGGCATCATTTCGAGGGTGTTAATGTTGACATGCTCAGGCAGTGAAGCCACCCACCAAACCGCTTCAGTGACATCTTCTGGTGTCAGCGCAGTGGTGTTTTCGTAGGTTTTGCCAGCTTTATCATCATCGCCTTTGAAACGCACATTAGAAAACTCTGTGCCGCCAACCAGTCCCGGTTCAATATCGGTAACGCGTACCGCTGTTCCGTGTAAATCCGTACGTAAGTTCAGGCTAAACTGGCGAACAAATGCTTTGGTTGCGCCGTAAACGTTGCCCCCAGCGTATGGCCAGCTACCGGCAGTAGATCCGATATTGATTATATGACCGCGATTACGTTCCACCATGCCAGGCAGTACGGCACGGGTCATATAAATCAGACCTTTGTTGTTGGTATCGATCATGGTTTCCCAGTCGTCAACGTTGGCCTTATGAGCGGGTTCCATTCCCAGCGCCAGACCGGCGTTATTGACAAGAACATCAATATTTCGCCATTCAGCGGGTAAAGCCGCGAGCATCTCTTCAATAGACGCGCGGTTACGTACGTCAAGTTGCGCGGTATAAACACGGTCGCCCAACTCATCTTTCAGTTCCTGCAGGCGCTCCTGACGGCGTCCGGTGGCAATAACTTTATGCCCATTCTCAATAAAACGACGCGTAATGCATTCACCAAAACCTGCGGTTGCTCCGGTCACTAAAACGATCATCTCACTGTTCCTCAACGCTTTTTACGTCGTACTACCATAGCACGTCATGCCTGTTCAGGGGTAATCCTGCTTAATGAGATTGCGGTCGATTTCCGGGAGGCCTACTCTAAGAAACAAATCGTTTTCAGGAGTGAAAGATGTCATTAACGAATCCTTTCTGGCGCCACAGCACGTTGCCTTATCAGGCTCCGCCATTTGATCAAATTAAAGAGGAGCATTACCGTCCCGCATTTGATGAGGCTGTGCGGCAAAAACGCGCCGAAATAGACGCGATTGTGCAAAATCCGCAAGCCCCTGATTTTGCCAATACCTTGTTGGCCCTGGAACAAAGTGGGGCAATGTTAACGCGCGTCACCAGCGTATTTTTTGCGATGACGGCGGCGCATACCAATGATGTCTTACAGCAACTGGATGAGGCGTTCTCCGCTGAACTGGCGGCCTTATCGAATGATATCTATCTCAACAGTGCGCTTTTTGCGCGTGTTGATGACGTCTGGCAACGACGTAACGCGCTGGGTCTGGATGGCGAATCATTACGTCTGTTGGAGGTTATCCACCAGCGTTTTGTCCTTTCAGGCGCACGCCTTAATGAGGCGGATAAAGCGCGCCTGAAAGCGCTCAACACTGAGTCCGCGACCCTGACCAGTCAGTTTAATCAACGGCTGTTGGCCGCGAACAAATCAGGTGCGTTGGTGGTGGATGATGTCAGACAGCTGGAAGGACTCAGCGCAGAGGAGATTGCCGTTGCTGCGGATGTCGCGAGGGAGAAAGGGCTTCAAGCACATTGGGTTATCCCGCTATTGAACACAACCCAACAACCTGCACTTGCCGTATTACGCGATCGTCAAACCCGTGAAAAACTGTTTACCTGCGCATGGACACGGGCTGAAAAAGACGATGCGAATGATACCCGCGCCATTATTCATCGACTGGTAAACATTCGCACCCAGCAGGCAACGTTACTGGGATTTAGCGATTACGCCGCCTGGAAAATTGCCGACCAGATGGCTAAAACGCCGGAAGCGGCGCTCACTTTTATGCGGGCTATCGTGCCGGCCGCACGCCAGCGGGTCCTGGATGAACAGGCTGAAATACAGCACGTCATTGATGAAGAACAGGGGGGATTTACCGCTCAGGCCTGGGATTGGGCTTTTTATGCTGAGCAGGTACGTCGCGATAAATATGCCCTTGATGAGGCGCAACTCAAACCCTATTTTGCGTTGGATACGGTACTGAATGACGGTGTTTTCTGGACGGCAAACCAGTTGTTTGGCATCAAATTTATTGAGCGTTTCGACATTCCTGTGTATCACCCGGATGTGCGGGTATGGGAAATATTCGATCATGACGGCGTAGGACTGGCGCTTTTCTACGGTGATTTCTTTGCCCGGGAATCAAAAAGCGGCGGGGCCTGGATGGGGAACTTTGTTGAGCAATCGCTGCTTAATGAGACCCTGCCTGTTATTTACAACGTGTGTAACTATCAAAAACCTGCGAAGGGTCAACCTGCCTTACTCCTGTGGGATGATGTCATCACCTTATTCCATGAGTTTGGGCACACATTACACGGCCTGTTTGCCACACAACGGTATGCGACATTGTCAGGGACAAATACCCCGCGCGATTTCGTTGAGTTCCCGTCGCAGATTAATGAACACTGGGCGAGTCATCCGCACGTCTTTGCGCGTTTCGCGCGGCATGTGGAAACTGGTGAACCCATGCCTCAGGCGCTGCGTGAAAAGATGCAACGAGCCAGTCTGTTTAACAAAGGCTATGACATGACTGAGTTACTGAGCGCTGCGTTACTGGATATGCGTTGGCACAGTTTGCAGAGTGAATCCTCTTTGTCTGTTGATGCGTTTGAACTACAGGCGCTGTCAGCGGAAGGGCTCCACCTTCAGGCTGTTCCACCGCGTTATCGTAGCAGTTATTTTGCGCATATTTTTGGCGGTGGCTACGCGGCGGGATATTACGCTTATTTATGGACACAAATGCTGGCAGACGATGGCTATCAATGGTTCGTCGAGCAAGGGGGATTGAGTCGCGAAAACGGGCAAAAATTCCGCGAGGCTATTCTATCCCGAGGAAATGGCACTGATTTAGCGGAACTGTTTCGCCAATGGAGTGGGCGCGATCCGCGCATGGAACCGATGCTGGCGCATCGCGGGTTAAGCGCGTAAGTCTTTTTCAGCCAGAAAACAAAGCCGGGTGTCATGCCCGGCTTTTTTACCTGCTCGTGAGCTGAGCGGATTTGCGGTAGTGGGGTAAGCCTTAATTTACTCGACCATCTCTGGCATATGCGCAAGAACAAAATTCAATACGCTTTCTCCATCCAATGATGCATAGGGCAGGCTTTCTATGACAGCGATGGGGCGTGATTCGCCGACAATGGCCTTAAGCTCATCGAGTTTATACTGGATATGTGGCGCCACCAGAAAACAGTCGAATGCAGGAGCAACACTGGCAAAATTATCCAGCCCTACGGCGCTGAAAATCATTTGCTGTTGCTGCGAATTCGCTATTTTCTGCATTTTTTTAGCCAGAGCGTTCGCTGTGTTTCCAAACAGACAACATATTAATAGTTTTTTCATGATCATGTCCTCCAGGGAAGCGTACATACACTATGCCTGGCCAGGAGAGGAAAATGCGCGTTGGTTCATATTCGTACAATAAAAATGCAAGTGCGGAAGAAAGTCTTGTTATCTGTTCAACGACCTGACTAACGGCAAACAGGGATATACCTGACGCGATATATTCCTGATGATCGTACCTTGTGTCATCCATTACCTTAAAGGAGAGATGTGATATTTATAATTCGGTTTCTCAGAAGCGAAAGATGTCATCACTCCTTCAATGGGATAATTCTTAACTTATTAACTACTATTAATAAATTTACATAAGTTTTCTTTTTTGTCGTTAAAATAGCCTACGTTGAAATGTTCACACAGAGAAGGGAATCGTGATGATCAGAAAAACCACTGAAATAGATGCAGTGTTGTTAGAGTTGAATAAGTCGGTTGATGCCCATTACAAATGGTTAGTGAAAATGTTCCGCTGCGTTGTGTCGTCAGATGTTACTCAGCCGGATATTATGGGTGATAACGCGCACTTTGTCTGTCAGTTTGGGCAATGGCTCAATCACCAACCGGTAGAAGGCAACGAGGATGCGAGCTACCTGAGTAAGATAAATACAGCACATGAAAAAATGCATGTATTAGGAAAAGAACTGCTGGCGGCAATCGTTGATAATCGCAGTCAGGCATGGCACTTCGATAGTTTCCAGGACGCATTACTGGAATTCACCTCATCTGTAATGGATTACAAACTCTATTTGCTGAATATACGCAGTAACATCGATATATTAACGGGGTTACCTGGCAGAAGAATGCTGGATGAATCCTTTGATCAGCAGTTGCGTGAAGCCGAACCGCTAAATTTATATATTTTATTGCTGGATATCGATCGTTTTAAATATGTGAATGACACTTACGGCCATCTGGTCGGTGATGTTGTTTTGCGAAATCTGGCATCGAATTTATTAGCATGGACACGCCATGATGAGGTGGCGTACCGCTACGGTGGTGAAGAGTTTATTATCCTTATCCGAACAAAGACGGATGATCAGGCATGCCGGGCGGGATTGCGTCTTTGCCATCTGATTGGTCGAAAAAAAATTCCGTACCCGGATGGCGAACTGAACATTACGGTAACTGCGGGTATCACGCGTGCGCAGCCGGGAGAAACGTTGGATGTGGTGATCGGCCGGGCTGACAGAGCAATGTATGAAGGGAAACAGACAGGTCGAAATCGCTGTATGTTTATGGATGAGCAGCAGAAAATTACGCTGATTGAGACCAACGATCAAATGACGCTGCGCGTCAGAGCATGAGCGCCGAAGTCGTCGGTTAAGGCCTGGTGTCGTTTCGTTTAACTTTCGTTGGGGTTGTTGATGGTAAGGTAGTTAACTATCCGTTATCTCGCAGGGAATTGCCTGGTGACGTATAAAGCAAAACACAAATCTATCCATGCAAGCATTTACCGCTGGTTCATCCGGCGGTTTTTTTTACCTGTAATTCGGGAAATGAGCAGCGAAAGTGGACGGGTAAAAAAATGGCCCCTTGTGCGGTTATGCAGCAAGGGGCCGGTTCGGTGCAGGACTATCGTCGTTCATCAATCATCCCATCGGTGGCTAAAGTAGGCGGCCAGAAAACCGGAAAACAAAATAATTCCCAGAACTGCCATAAAAATATTCATGTTACCTAACATAGTAAATGCTCCTTTCTCTGTGAGTTTCCTCTCTTGATTAAATTTCACCTCGTTAAGCACTATAGTAGCAATTCAAACTTAAACAAAGACTGAACTGTGTGATTATTTTGTCTGAAAGGTAAGGCTTTGCATTTTTGCGTCGAGAATAATGCGTAATAGTGACGAAAATCACCTCGATCGAAATGCAAAAACGTGATTTTATCCTGTGATAAAGCACCGGAATGATTAAGCGGGGCAGCGGATGTTGCACGTTTATAATGCAATTCATGATTCATTGTGGGTCAATTTTTCTTGTAACACTGTTTTTGCGCCTTGCTTTGTCCTGAATATCGCGGTCCGATTTCTAATCGGTTGATTTTATATAGCCTTTTAATATCTGGCATCCTTTTTGCCTAATCACTTCTGAACACCTTAATTTGCACCGTTTTTGTCAGCCCTGCTGACCGGAGCTTTCGGCAAGTCTATTTCAGGAGTGAAACTATGCAGCGTCGTACATTACTCAAAGCTTTTGCACTTTCTGCCTCCGTTGTGGCAATGGGGCTGAGTTTTAACGTTCAGGCAGCCGACACGATTAAGGTTGGGATTATGCATTCGCTATCCGGGACGATGGCTATTTCTGAAACCCCTCTTAAAGATGTGGCGTTAATGACCATCGATGAAATTAACGCGAAAGGTGGTGTCCTGGGGAAGAAACTGGAGCCCGTTGTTGTTGATCCGGCTTCGAACTGGCCGTTGTTCGCTGAAAAAGCACGGCAGTTGCTGAGTCAGGATAAGGTGGCGGTGGTCTTTGGCTGTTGGACATCGGTCTCGCGTAAATCAGTCCTGCCGGTGTTTGAAGAGTTAAACGGATTACTGTTCTACCCCGTGCAATACGAGGGTGAAGAGATGTCACCGAATGTCTTTTATACCGGGGCGGCACCAAACCAGCAGGCGATCCCGGCCGTTGAGTATCTGATGAGCGAGGACGGCGGCAGCGCCAAACGTTTCTTCCTGCTTGGCACCGATTATGTTTATCCCCGCACAACCAACAAAATCTTGCGTGCCTTTTTGCATTCTAAGGGAGTCGCAGACAAAGACATCGAAGAAGTTTATACCCCGTTCGGACACAGCGATTACCAGACGATTGTCGCCAGTATTAAAAAATTCTCTGCAGGCGGAAAAACGGCGGTGGTCTCGACCATTAATGGTGATTCTAACGTTCCGTTTTACAAAGAACTGGCCAACCAGGGGCTGAAAGCAACGGATGTGCCTGTCGTGGCGTTTTCTGTCGGTGAAGAGGAGTTGCGCGGAATTGATACCAAACCGCTGGTGGGTAACCTGGCGGCCTGGAACTACTTCGAGTCGGTTGATAATGCGACCAACCAGAAGTTTGTTGCCGATTACCGGGCGTATGCCAAAGCGCACAAACTGCCGAATGCCGACTCGGTCGTGACAAACGATCCTATGGAGGCAACTTATGTTGGCCTGCATATGTGGGCGCAGGCGGTAGAAAAAGCGGGAACCACCGATGTGGATAAAGTCCGTGCGGCAATGGCAGGGCAATCTTTCGTCGCACCGTCCGGCTTTACGCTGACCATGGACGCCACCAACCACCACCTGCATAAGCCCGTAATGATTGGCGAGATAGAGGGGAATGGCCAGTTTAACGTCGTGTGGCAGACCGATGCGCCTGTCCGTGCGCAACCCTGGAGTCCGTATATCGCCGGGAATGATAAGAAATCTGAGCAGCCTGTCAAAACCGCCAGTAATTAATCTCTCGCCCTCCGCCGGGAGGGCGCTGTTCTGGAGAACGCTATCATGAAAGCCATGTGCTTTATTCGTGGCGTGTTGTTGCTGACGTGGCTTTTGCCGTGGATAGCGCAGGCAACCGATGCCGATACGTTTACTGCGGCCAGCCGTACGCAACAGGCCGCTTTACTGGAGCGCTGGGCCGTTAACCCTGAGCTTCAACGTTTACCGTTATTGAATGCGTTGGGGCGCGAAAATGTGCTCACCGACGCGGCAAAAAACGCCTTCACGATGAACGGGGCTGCAGTGCAACCGCTGGGCGCGGCGAGCCATCCTTCTGGCGAGTTAAAAAAAGTCCGCTTCACCAACCGTCTGCGTAATCTGGTTGCCGGGACGCTGGCGGTACATCAACTGTTAAGTGACAGCGTCACGGAAAGGACTGCCGCCGTACACATTTTACAGCGTGAAGCACAGCCTGCCATGTTGCCGTTTCTGCTGCAAAGGCTGGAGCAGGAGCCGGATGCGCAGGTGAAGTCCCAGCTTGCCCTTGTGCTGGCAAACCTGCAACTGAACAGTGCGCAGCCACAGATCAGACGCCAGGCGGTCGAACGACTGGCGGATTCAAACGATCCAGAAACGCTGGCGCGACTTCAGCCTTTTACCCAGACCGAACATGAGCCGGATAGTCGTGTACGTGCCGCCGCAAGCGAAAGTCTGAATACCATCGCGCAGCGCATGAAGGTCGGTGATCTTCTGGGACAGGCGTTTATGGGGCTGTCACTGGGCTCAATTTTGCTGCTGGCGGCGTTGGGGCTGGCCATTACCTACGGGTTACTTGGCGTCATCAATATGGCGCACGGCGAAATGTTGATGCTTGGCGCCTACTGTACCTGGATGGTGCAACAGCTGATGAGTCAGTTTTTACCGCAGTGGCTGGCCTTTTATCCGGTTGTTGCCCTGCCGGTCGCGTTTATGTTTACCGCAGCCACAGGAATGCTCCTTGAGCGCGGTGTCATCCGTCACTTGTACGGGCGTCCCCTTGAAACCCTGCTGGCGACATGGGGGATCAGTCTGATGCTGATCCAACTGGTCCGCATGGCCTTTGGGGCGCAAAACCTGGAGGTAGCAAATCCTGCGTGGCTATCCGGTGGTATTCAGGTCTATGCCAACCTGATCCTGCCGTGGAACCGACTGGTGGTACTTGGTTTTGCCATTCTGGTGTTGTTCTTCACCTGGCTGTTGCTGAATAAAACGCGTCTGGGGATGCATGTTCGCGCAGTGACACAAAACCGCAGTATGGCGGCCTGTTGTGGTGTTCCCACCGGACGGGTGGATATGCTGGCGTTCGGCCTGGGCTCGGGAATTGCCGGTCTTGGTGGTGTGGCGTTGTCGCAATTGGGCAATGTGGGGCCAGAGCTGGGGCAAAGCTACATTATTGATTCGTTTCTGGTCGTGGTGCTGGGTGGCGTGGGGCAACTGGCAGGCAGCGTGGTGGCTGCGTTCGGTCTTGGGATCTTCAATAAAATCCTTGAACCCCAGGTGGGGGCTGTGCTCGGCAAAATCCTGATCCTGGTGTTAATCATTCTGTTTATTCAGAAACGCCCCCAGGGTGTGTTCGCGCTGAAAGGGAGGGTTATTGACTGATGACGATGCCAATGACATTAACGCTGGCGCGTAAAGCGCCGCATGTGACGCGGTGGCTGGGGCTCAGTTTATTGCTGGCGCTGATAATTCTGCCATTTCTCGCGCTGTTACCGGCAGACCATCCGCTGGCTGTCTCCGTCTGGATGCTGACGTTGATCGGCAAAATTCTCTGCTATGCCATTGTCGCGGTTGCGCTGGATCTGGTGTGGGGATACGCCGGCATGCTTTCGCTGGGACATGGCATTTTCTTCGCGCTGGGCGGTTATGCGATGGGGATGTACCTGATGCGTCAGGCGGCAGGCGACGGGTTGCCTGCTTTTATGTCTTTTCTCTCCTGGAGCGAGCTGCCGTGGTTCTGGTGGGGAACGCAACATTTTCTCTGGGCGATGTTGCTGGTGGTCCTCGTTCCTGGGCTGCTGGCGCTGGCCTTTGGTTATTTTGCCTTTCGCTCAAAAATCAAAGGGGTCTACTTTTCCATCATGACGCAGGCACTGACCTTCGCCGCGATGCTGCTGTTTTTCCGCAATGAAACGGGTTTTGGTGGTAACAACGGTTTTACCGGATTTACGACCCTTCTCGGGTTTCCCGTGAGTGCAACATCGACACGCATTGGGCTGTTTTTGGCGACAGTCATGCTTCTTGTTGTGGCGCTGTGGCTGGGATTTGCGCTGGCTCGCAGTAAATTTGGTCGCATTTTGACTGCTGTGCGTGACGCTGAAAACCGGCTGGCGTTTTGTGGTTATGACCCGAAAGGTTTCAAACTGCTGGTGTGGACGTTGTCCGCTGTGCTGTGTGGGCTGGCAGGCGCGTTGTATGTTCCGCAGGTGGGCATTATTAATCCCAGTGAAATGTCACCGACCAACTCGATTGAAGCGGCGATTTGGGTCGCGCTGGGTGGGCGCGGCACGCTAATCGGACCGGTATTTGGCGCGCTACTGGTTAACGGTGCTAAAAGTTGGTTCACCGTCATTATGCCGGAGTACTGGCAGCTGTTTCTTGGCCTGATATTTATTGGCGTCACGCTGTTTTTACCCCGTGGCGTAATGGGGTTGTTTCGTAAGGGAGAGAAGTAATGCTGCCAGATGAAGGGCTGTTCACCCGCCAGATGCCCGGCGACCGCTTTCGTCACCAAACTGACCCGGTATTACAACTGGAAAACATTAACGTTAGTTTTGACGGTTTCCAGGCGTTAACCGATTTGACGCTCAATATTGGTGTCGGGGAATTGCGTTGCATTATTGGGCCAAATGGCGCCGGAAAAACGACATTAATGGATGTCATTACGGGTAAAACGAAGCCGCAGAGCGGACGGGCGATTTATGATCAGCGTACCGATTTAACGTCACTCGACTCCATCGCAATTGCCCGCCAGGGGATTGGACGCAAATTCCAGAAACCCACCGTATTTGAAGCGCTTACGGTGTTCGAAAACCTTGAGCTCGCCATGAAAAACGATAAGTCCGTGTGGGGGACATTACGGTCACGTCTTACGGGCGAGCAGCGGGATCGTATCGATGAGATGTTGATGCTGTTACGGCTGGGGAGCGAACGCCATCGGTGTGCCGGATTGCTTTCCCACGGACAAAAACAGTTTCTTGAGATCGGCATGCTGTTGGTCCAGGAGCCGCATTTGTTACTGCTGGATGAGCCTGCGGCGGGGATGACGGATGCGGAAACCGAATACACCGCGGAACTGTTTCTGACCCTGACCGGGAAACACTCTCTGATGGTGGTTGAACACGATATGGGATTTGTGGAGACCATCGCGGACCACGTCACCGTGTTACACCAGGGACGCGTTCTGGCCGAGGGCAGTCTGCGAGACGTGCAGGCCAATGAGCTGGTTATCGATGTCTATCTGGGGCGTTAAGGAGCGGCGATGTTATCGGTGAACGATCTGAATCAATACTATGGTGGAAGCCATATTCTGCGCGGTGTGAGTTTTGAAGCGCGTATCGGCGAGGTGACATGCCTGCTCGGGCGTAATGGTGTCGGTAAAACGACACTGCTGAAGTGCCTGATGGGACTGATTCCAACCCGCACCGGAAGTGTTATCTGGCAGGGCAAGAATATCACGCAACGCAAGCCACATCAGCGCGTACAGGCGGGCGTTGCCTATGTGCCGCAGGGGCGTGAGATCTTTCCGCGTCTGACAGTAGAAGAAAACCTGTTGCTCGGGTTGTCTCGCTTTCCTGCGCATCAGGCGTCGAGTGTACCCGAGGAGATCTATACGCTATTTCCGGTGTTAAAAGAGATGAAGTACCGGCGGGGCGGCGATTTGTCCGGCGGGCAACAGCAACAACTCGCAATTGGGCGGGCGCTGGCGAGTCGTCCACAGTTGTTGATCCTTGATGAACCTACCGAGGGGATCCAGCCTTCAGTCATTAAAGAGATTGGCGTGGTTATCTCGCAACTGGCGCAGCGCGGCGACATGGCGATTTTGCTGGTGGAGCAATTTTATGATTTTGCCGAACAACTTGCCGACCGGTACTTACTGATGTCGCGGGGAAGCATTATTCAACGTGGGTTAGGGGAAAACATGCAAGCGGAGGGCGTGCGCGGGCTGGTGGCTATCTGAGTATTGCTACAGAGCCGTGTTGGCTCTGTAGCAGAAGGGAATCAGCAGACGGCAGGCTGATCCCAGGGTTTGACGCGCATACCTTTTAGCATCATTGCCCAGGCGAGGATGATGGCGACAATAAGCACCACAAACAGCGACCAGGAAGGCAGTGTCGTCAAAATAATACCGCTGGCCAGTGGATTGACCGCCGCACCCAGCCAACCCAGTGATTGTGCGGAGAAATAGCTCGCTTTCATTCCTGCCGGTGCAATGTTATCGATGAGCATATATTCGCCCGGCGCGTAAATGATTTCGCCCACCGTGAAGAAAGCCGCCGAAATACCCCACAGTAATAAACTGTTGCCAGAGAAGATAAATCCGACCAGCCCGAGAACAAAAAAGAGTGTCCCGCCTGCCATCAGAGGACGAATATTGGCGGTTGTGAGTCGGCGTCCAATCACATACTGCAGCGTAACGACCATCGCCGCGTTAACGGGCAGGACAACAGCAACCACTTGCTCGGCAAAACGACTGTCGGCAACCACCATGACGTACTGTGAAATGCAGGAGGCAAATGCGCCGCCGACAAACGAGGCAAGAAAAGCCGACAGCGTAAACCAGCACAATGCCTTATCCCGTAACAGAATCGAGGGCGACCACACCGTGGCGTTCAGACCTTCTGCCGGAACCACAGAACGTCTAACCCAGGTCTGGATAAAGACCAACGGAAAAGCCGAGCAAACAGCTGCCAGCCAGAATGGCAGGTTGATGCTTTGCATCACCAGCAGCGTGCCAAGCGGTGGCCCGACGGTCCAGCCAATGTTCAGTACCGTGTAGTTAAGCGAGAAGATTTTCGTTTTATTGGTGGCGGAGAGATTATCAGCAAACCAGGCTTTCAGTACCGTCGCAAAGACCGAGTAGGCGCAGTTGATCAGCGCGAAAAGCAACACCACCACCATCACGTTATGCACCAGTGGTATGGCAATAAAACCGGATGCAAATCCGCAGATGGCCAGCAGCATGTAACGTTTTTTATCAAACTTGTCGGCCAGAATACCAAACCCAAGGCTGAAGACGACACCAATGGTCAGTGCGACTGTCATGGCATAACCGATCAGATCGACGCTCAGACCATACTGACGATTGAGATAGATGGTCATAAACGGCAGGGTGGCGCCGCGTCCAATGGTTAATAACAAAGATGAGGCGAGTAAAGCGAGGGTAGACCTTCTCAAGGTGGTATTCATTTTCCTGCCCGACAGTGCGATGTTGTTATGATTTTTTTAGATATCAAACAGAAATAGCATGGCAAAAGTGTGATGTACACTCAATCAGTTGTCGGAAAATGCCCTGTCAGACCTACCTGAAATAATGATCTGTTACGGTACAACGATTTCCGTTACCTTAACTTGTTTACAAAAATTTAATAATTGCAGGGGCGGGAGAATGTCGCGTAAAGACGGGTTGTTGGCGTTACTGGTCGTCGTGGTATGGGGATTGAATTTCGTCGTGATCAAAGTCGGCTTGCACAATATGCCGCCGTTGATGTTAGCGGGGTTACGCTTTCTGCTGGTGGCGTTTCCGGCGATTTTCTTTGTTGCCCGCCCGAAAATTCCTCTCTCATTGCTGCTCGGTTATGGTCTGACGATTAGCTTTGGTCAGTTTGCGTTTTTGTTCAGCGCCATCAACGTTGGGATGCCTGCCGGGCTGGCGTCGCTGGTATTACAGGCGCAGGCGTTTTTCACTATCGTGTTGGGCGCATTTGCTTTCGGGGAACGTCTGCAGGGTAAGCAACTGGTCGGGATCGCGCTGGCGGTATTTGGCGTTCTGGTGCTGATTGAAGCCAGTTTGAACGGACAGCATGTGGGAATGCTCGGTTTTATGCTGACGCTGGCGGCTGCGTTAAGCTGGGCCTGCGGTAATATCTTCAACAAGAAAATCATGCAACACACGTCACGCCCGGCGGTGATGTCGCTGGTCGTGTGGAGCGCATTAATCCCCATTATCCCGTTCTTTCTGGCGTCGTTGATTCTGGATGGTCCAACGCGAATCGGGCAGAGCCTTGTCACCATCGATATGACGACCATCTTGTCGCTGTTCTATCTGGCATTTGTGGCAACGATTGTGGGTTACGGCATTTGGGGCTCTCTGCTGGGGCGCTATGAGACCTGGCGCGTCGCACCGTTATCATTGTTGGTTCCGGTGGTAGGGGTGGCGAGTGCGGCCGTGTTGCTTGATGAAACACTGAGTGGGTTACAGCTTATCGGCGCGTTGTTGATTATGGCCGGTCTGTATATCAATGTGTTTGGCTTTCGTTTGCGTAAGATTGTGCAGATGAGAGGCTAAAAAAAGCCCCGCGGTGGCGGGGCAAAACGAATTACAGGCTGCGCATATTGTAATAAGGCACGCCCAACTCGTCGGACTTATCGCTTCCAGCCCCCATATGATTGAAATCAAACGGGGATTGTTCCTGTGCTGGAGGCATCATCATCGCATCACGACTATTTTGTCGTGTGGGCTGAGTGGTTTGTTCCGCCATGCTCTGACCCGAAACAATAAGCAGCAGGGCCAGCATTGCAGATGACAGAAGTTTCATGATTTCCTCGGTTACGTCGTTTACAGGCGATTAGCAATGACATTGATTTAGTGGATGCAAATAACGGGATTCTCCGTGCATATTTGTCATACGGTACTTATGCGGCGGCACATCAAAATAGTTCTTGAATGTCCGGGTCAGCGTTTGCTGAGACTCAAACCCGTAACGCTCCGCCAGGTAGAGAATCGGTTCGTTACTTTCTTTTAATTTTTGCGCTATTTCGGTCATTTTGCGGCTGCGAATGTATTGACCTAATGAATGACCAGTCTCTTTTTTAAACATCCGTTGCAGGTGCCATTTGGAGTAACCTGAACGCTCAGACACTTTTTCCAGTGAGAGCGGCGATTCAAGGTTATTTTCGATCCAGTCCAAAATGCTATGAATAGTGATTGTGTCAGTATTGCGTCTGGACATCGTCATACCTCTTTCTGTTTACGGCAGGATTCTCTTAAGCAAATGCTCAAGTGTGGCTACTTCATCCGCCGTTAAGTTTTTTGTTAGTTCCTGGTGCAGGTCTTGCCCTACTAATTGATGACACTGCTCGCAAATTGCCGCGCCATGCTCGGTGAGTTTCACCAGCACGCCACGCTTATCATGTGGATTCGGAAGCCTTTCGATCCAGCCTTTGCAGGCCAGTCGGTCAAGCATTCGCGTCAGCGCGCCGAGATCAACAGACAGCACTTTTTTCAATTCGACAGGGGTGATACACACCGCGCAACGGATGGAGCAGAGCACCTTAAACTGCGATGCCGTGATATCCAGCGGTGACAGATAGTCGTTTAATAAACGATCTTTTTTCTGATTAACCATGTAGATCAGCCGCCCCAGTGGGATGATTTCATTGAACAGATCACTGGTACTTTTCACAATGGTTGCCCTGGCAAGTAGTTAGTCACGGCTGATATTATTGCTCAGGCAAATATAAGTCAAATGAATGAGTGGAGGAATGCCACGTTTTGCTAAAACTGCAGACACCGGATGTTTATGGGTTCGTTCGCAACAATTTGATAATTATGGCTTATGCGTAAAGGCGAAAAATGAATCCTTACATCGGCAAAATGGCTTATCTCATACGTTTCACCTTATACTTGCCGTTGACGAATAACGCACAGGAAAGATGAAATTATGATGGACTTGTTTAAAGCAATAGGACTGGGGCTGGTGGTCCTGTTACCGTTGGCAAACCCGTTAACCACCGTGGCGTTGTTCCTTGGCCTGGCTGGCAATATGAACAGTGCAGAGCGCAATCATCAGTCACTGATGGCGTCTGTTTACGTGTTTGCCATTATGATGGTGGCGTACTATGCCGGGCAGTTGGTAATGAATACCTTCGGGATTTCGATTCCCGGATTGCGTATTGCGGGCGGATTGATCGTTGCGTTTATTGGTTTCAGAATGCTGTTTCCGCAGCAAAAAGCGCATGAGTCACCGGAAGCGAGAAGTAAATCAGAAGAGCTGGAAGATGAACCGACGGCCAATATAGCGTTTGTCCCGCTGGCGATGCCAAGCACTGCCGGCCCGGGTACGATTGCTATGATCATCAGTTCGGCCTCCGCTGTACGTCATGGCTCTGAATTTCCTGACTGGGTTATCATGGTCGCACCGCCGATCATTTTTGCGCTCGTCGGGGTTATTTTGTGGGGATGTCTGCGCAGTTCTGGCGGGATCATGCGCCTGGTCGGTAAAGGCGGTATTGAAGCGATTTCCCGCCTGATGGGGTTCTTGCTGGTGTGTATGGGCGTGCAGTTTATTATTAACGGCGTGCTTGAAATCATTCAGACCTACAATTAAACGACAAATGCGCCCGGTTTATGTCGCCGGGCGTATTTTTCACGGTTACTGAGGTTGTTCTTCCAGCGTGACAGGCCATTTGCGAAAGATAATGACCGACCATATCAGCGCAACAACGGCCGGTAGCGCGCCGACATAACCAATCGCAGACATTGACCAGTGCAAACTCACCTGATTTCCCACCAGCGCACCCGCACCGATCCCAATATTAAAGATACCCGAGAACAGCGCCATCGCGACGTCAGTGGCATCCGGCGCTAATGCCAGCACTTTCACCTGCATCCCCAGTCCGATCACCATGATGGCAATACCCCAGAAAATGCTGAGTACGGCAAGGTGCATTTCACTGTCAGCAGCGGAAAGAAGCAGCATCAGACACGCCGTCAACACGGCAATGGCGCAACCGATCAGCGCAGAGGCATGCTGATTTCCCAGCTTGCCAAAAATGAGGCTGCCGATAATTCCCGCTCCGCCAAGGACCAGCAGGAGCACGGTGGCAAAATTGGCACTTAACCCTGCGACCGTCTGAACAAATGGCTCGATGTAGCTGTAGGCAGTGTAGTGTGCGGTGACCACAATAACCGTCAACAGATAGAGGCTCATCAATGCGGGACGACGGAACAATAGCGGCAGGCTCTTTAATGAACCGGAGTGTTCGCTTGGCAGTTTCGGCAACAGTTTAATCAGGCAGAACAGGGTAAGGAGCGCCCCCATACCGATGGCGAAAAAGGTGGTTCGCCAGCCAAAGTACTGACCCACGATACGCCCAATCGGCAGCCCTAATACCATCGCCAGTGCGGTTCCGGTAGCGAGCAGGCTCAGCGCTTGCGCACGCTTACCGGCAGGTGCCAGTCGGATCGCCAGTGATGCGGTAATCGACCAGAAAATGGCATGGGCAAAAGCAATGCCGATACGACTGATAACCAGCACGGTAAAGTTCCAGGCCAGGAAAGAGAGGACATGGCTGGCAATGAACAGAACGAAAAGGCAAATCAGCAGCTTGCGCCGCTCGACCTGGCTGGTCAGCAGCATAAAGGGTAACGACATCAGGGCAACAACCCAGGCATAGATCGTGAGCATGATCCCGACCTGAGCCGTCTGCATATGGAAGCTTTGCGCGATGTCAGACAGCAAACCGACAGGGACAAACTCCGTGGTATTAAAAATGAAAGCGGCAATGGCAAGCGTAACGACCCGCAGCCACGCGACCTTGCGGGAAACAGTGTTTGACGTCATATCAATTAATCGGATTGGCGGCGAAAAGGTGAGGACAGGATCTTAGAACGTTTACTGGCGAAAACACAATCATTTCGTGATTCAGATCTCGTTTTCTTGCTGATGCGTGACGGTTACTGAGGGGGGGGATTAAAAGCGGCCAGTGTAGTTACTGACCGCGGTAAAGCGTTGCCACAGACCGTTAATCCGCGTCAGGCGGCAATAATGGGTTGAGCACTTCAATAAATGCCTCAAGCTGTCGCGTCATAGCGCCGCGTCGCCAGACAAGCCAGGTGTTTAACCAACGCCAGTTTTCGCTCAGCGGCCAGGCGTTAACCTGATGATGCCCCGGCATGCTCTCGAGCATCGAGCGTGGGATGAGTGCGATACCCGCGCCGGCAATCACGCAGGCAAGCATACCGTGATAAGACTCCATTTCATGAATCGTGCCCGGCATGGCGCGATCGGCATGGAACCAGCTTTCAAAATGGCGGCGATAAGAACAGTTAGCGCGGAACGCGTAAATACTGCAGCCATTGACGTCACTGGCCCGCTGTATAGGCGGGTGCCCGTGCGGAGTGACAATCATCATTTCCTCACGGTAAACCGGTATTCCTTCAAGCCCGGGATGAGTAATAGGGCCATCAGCAAACGCGGCATTCAGGGTTCCGTCCAGCACGCCGTCCAGCATCGTGCCTGAAGGGCCGGTTGCCAGCGCAAACTGGATTTTGGGATAACGCTGATTATATTCAGCCAGTGTGGCGGGTATGCGAACCGCCGCGGTACTTTCAAGCGACCCGAGGGAGAACAGGCCTTGCGGCTCATCGCCGGCGACGACCATTCTTGCTTCTTCTACCAGTGCGAGGATCCGCTGGCTGTAGCGCAGAAAATTGTGCCCGGACGGGGAAAGTCTCAGGCGTTGATTCTCACGAATAAACAGATCGACGCCCAGGTCGGCTTCAAGCTGGCGAATGCGCGTCGTGAGGTTGGATGGCACACGGTTCACCTTTGCCGCCGCCTGCGTAATGCTGCCGGTTTCGGCAACAGCATTGAACATTTCCAGTTGCGTCAGATCCATTATTTTTCTCTATTCGTGAATGGTATGGTTAATATTATTCATTTTTCAGAAAGAGTAAATACGCTCATGATATGAACACACCCGCATAATAAAGAGAGAGACCTATGACCATTTCAGCAGCAACACATGCGATTTCCGTCGATCCCACCACCGGTGAAATGCTAACGGCAATACCGTGGGCGCGCGCCGATGAGATTGCAACTGCGCTTGAACTCGCCGCCAGTGGATTCAACGAATGGAAGCAGACAACCGTGGCGTACCGCGCACAGATGCTACGTAATGTTGGACAGGCTCTTCGCCAGCGCGCTGAAGAGATGGCTCAGTCGATCTCCCGTGAAATGGGTAAACCTGTCAGGCAGGCGCGTGCTGAAGTGGCGAAATCCGCCGCGTTGTGTGACTGGTATGCAGAGCAGGGTCCCTCGATGCTGAATGCTGAGCCAACGCTCGTTGAGAATCAGCAGGCGGTCATTGAATATCGTCCGTTGGGAACCATTCTGGCCGTGATGCCGTGGAACTTCCCACTCTGGCAGGTTATGCGCGGCGCCATTCCGATTCTCCTCGCCGGAAACGGTTATCTGTTAAAGCATGCGCCTAACGTGACGGGATGCGCCGGGATCATTGCCCAGGTCTTTGCTGATGCCGGTATTCCGGCGGGTGTTTACGGGTGGGTCAATGCCGATAACGCCGGGGTCAGTCAGATGATCAATGATTCACGTATTGCCGCCGTCACCGTGACGGGAAGCGTGCGTGCAGGGGCGGCGATTGGCGCTCAGGCGGGAGCGGCTCTCAAAAAATGCGTGCTTGAGCTGGGCGGTTCCGATCCGTTTATCGTACTGAATGATGCCGATCTGGATCTGGCGGTTAAGGCCGCTGTCGCCGGACGTTATCAGAACACCGGACAAGTTTGTGCCGCGGCTAAACGCTTTATTGTTGAAGAAGGGATTGCCGCGCAATTTACGGAACGCTTTGTCGCCGCGGCCAGCGCGCTGAAGATGGGCGATCCGCTGAATGAAGAGAACGATCTCGGCCCTATGGCGCGATTTGACCTGCGTGATGAACTGCATCTGCAGGTTGAAGCTTCCCTGGCGCAAGGCGCGCGACTGTTACTGGGTGGTGAGAAAATTGCCGGTAAGGGAAACTATTACGCGGTGACGGTTCTGGGGGATGTGACGTCTGAGATGACGGCTTTTCGTCAGGAGTTGTTCGGACCGGTTGCGGCGATTACTGTGGCGAAGGATGCTGAACATGCGCTTGCGCTGGCAAATGACAGTGATTATGGCTTATCCGCAACGCTTTTCACCGCAGACGACGCGCTGGCGAAGAAAATGGCAGCGCGTCTGGAATGTGGCGGCGTGTTTATCAATGGTTACAGCGCCAGTGATGCCCGTGTTGCCTTTGGGGGCGTGAAGAAAAGCGGCTTCGGTCGTGAGCTTTCTCATTTTGGCCTGCATGAGTTTTGTAATGTGCAGACTGTCTGGAAAGATCGTGTCTGATTTTGCCTGACCGTTTCATCATAAATCCCGACCCTGAATACAGGCGGGCTGTATTCAGCTCTGTTATACTCGCAGGCCTTTCAGACCTGCGAGCAAGGAGCATGTTGTGGCCAGGGCCATGGACAATTCAATTTTAGAGACTATTGTGCAGCAGGTTCGCCCGCTGATTGGTCAAGGTAAAGTTGCTGATTACATCCCCGCATTAGCCTCTGTTGAGGGCTCAAAACTGGGTATTGCCATTTGTACCGTCGATGGTCAGCACTATCAGGCGGGGGATGCCCAGGAGCGCTTTTCTATTCAGTCAATCTCGAAGGTGCTCAGTCTGGTGGTGGCAATGCGCCATTATCAGGAAGACGAGATCTGGCAGCGCGTCGGCAAAGATCCGTCAGGCCATCCGTTTAACTCGCTGGTTCAGCTGGAAATGGAGCAGGGCATACCGCGCAATCCCTTCATTAATGCTGGCGCACTGGTGGTTTGCGATATGCTGCAAGGACGCCTCAGCGCCCCTCGGCAACGCATGCTTGAAATTGTGCGTGCGCTAAGCGGCGTTCCGGATATTGGCTACGATGCTACGGTTGCCCGTTCTGAATTCGAACACTCAGCGCGTAACGCGGCAATTGCCTGGCTGATGAAGTCTTTCGGTAATTTTCACCATGATGTAACGACTGTTCTGCAAAACTATTTCCACTATTGCGCGCTAAAGATGAGTTGCGTAGAACTGGCGCGGACCTTTGTCTTTCTTGCGAATCAGGGACATGCCTTTCATCTTAATGAACCGGTGGTGACCCCCATGCAGGCACGACAGATTAATGCGCTGATGGCAACCAGCGGCATGTATCAGAATGCGGGGGAATTTGCGTGGCGAGTTGGTCTACCAGCGAAATCCGGCGTGGGTGGAGGCATTGTGGCGATTGTGCCCCATGAAATGGCCATTGCCGTCTGGAGCCCGGAGCTGGATCCCGCGGGGAATTCGCTGGCGGGTATTGCGGTGCTGGAACAGTTAACTCAACAACTGGGACGCTCGGTTTACTGATGAACTCGCTCGATCCGCTTTTTTCCCGACTGGCAAAATCGACCTTTCGCTCGCGGTTTCGCCTCGGAGAAAAAGAAAGACAGTATTGCAGAGATAAAGGCGCGCAGGTGATTGAACAACATGCGGCGGATTTTATTGCTAAACGTCTGGCACCTGCATTTCCGACTAATGACGGCAAGCAGACGCCTATGCGCGGTCATCCGGTCTTCATCGCTCAACATGCGACGGCGACGTGTTGTCGTGGTTGTCTGGCAAAATGGCATGCTATCCCTCAGGGGCAGCCGTTGAGCGAAGAACAGCAACGTTACGTTGTCACGGTGATTTATCACTGGCTGGTGATCCAGATGAACAAGCCATAGATAACATAATCCTATGATGCGATATCTTGTGTAGTGCAAATGTTAAACGCACTATGGAAGGGTCAATCTAAGGAGAATCAATGGCGACCTCTACTTCCTGTGTTGTGCTGAGTGCAGAACAGATTCTGTCGAGAATCGATTCGCTTAGCGAACTCCTCGAACAGTGCGTGAATGACGGCGCATCTGTGAGTTTTGTTTATCCCTTTAATCAAGATAAAGCACTGCCTTTTTGGACGGGCGTCGCGCAAAGCGTTGCTCGTGGGGAACGAAGGGTGCTTGCTGCTGAAAATTCGCAGGGAGCGCTTATCGGGACCGTCCAGCTGATCCTCTCTCAACCTGAGAACCAGCCTCATCGTGCTGACGTGGCCAAATTATTGGTGCTCCCTGCAGCGCGACGAGGCGGTGTTGCCCGGGAACTCATGGATGCCCTGGAAAATTGTGCGCGTCAGGAACGCAAAACGCTGCTGGTGCTCGATACGGCGACGGGTAGCGGGGCTGAGTTGTTCTACCACAATTGCGGATGGCAGAAGGTGGGAGTGATACCCGGCTATGCACAAATGCCGGATGGAACCCTTACCGGCACGACACTTTTCTACAAAACACTCTAAATTGTCACGGGGGATTGATCAAAACAGGGTTTCATTGTATTAAAGTTTGCTAACCTATTGGACCAATTCAATCAGGTTGTATGACTAATCAAAAAGGGAACCCATTGTGCAAACACTAAATCGTCGCGATTTTCCCGGTGCTCACTATCCTGAACGCATCATTCAGTTTGGTGAAGGAAACTTCCTGCGCGCCTTTGTTGACTGGCAAGTTGATCTGCTAAATGAACATACCGATCTGAATTCTGGTGTGGTCATTGTCCGTCCTATCGAAAGTACATTCCCGCCATCACTGAGCACGCAGGATGGTCTCTATACCACCATCATTCGTGGTTTGAATGAAAAGGGTGAGGCCGTCAGCGAAGCACGTTTAATTCGCTCGGTTAACCGCGAAATCAGCGTCTATAGCGAATACGATGAGTTCCTGAAACTGGCGCACAATCCTGAAATGCGTTTTGTTTTTTCTAATACGACGGAAGCGGGTATCAGCTATCACGCCGGCGATAAGTTCGACGATGCGCCAGCAGTAAGTTACCCGGCGAAACTGACCCGACTGCTTTTCGAACGTTACACCCATTTTGACGGTGCGTCCGATAAAGGCTGGATAATCATTCCTTGCGAGCTGATTGATTACAACGGTGATGCTCTGCGCGAGCTGGTGTTGCGCTATGCTCAGGAATGGGCGCTGCCGGAAGCATTCGTACAATGGCTCGATCAGGCCAACGCATTTTGCTCGACGCTGGTGGACCGCATTGTTACAGGCTATCCGCGTGATGAAGTGGCAACACTGGAAGCCGAACTGGGCTATCACGACGCGTTCCTGGATACTGCAGAACATTTCTATTTGTTTGTCATTCAGGGACCTAAATCGTTAGCGACAGAACTGCGTCTGGATAAATACCCGCTGAATGTCCTGATTGTCGATGACATTAAGCCGTATAAAGAGCGTAAAGTTGCCATCCTGAACGGTGCGCACACCGCGTTGGTTCCTGTTGCTTACCAGGCAGGGCTGGACACGGTAGGCGAGGCGATGAATGATGCTGAAATTTGTGCCTTTGTCGAAAAAGCGATTTATGAAGAGATCATTCCGGTACTGGACTTACCCCGCGATGAGTTAGCCTCGTTTGCCAGCGCCGTAACCGGTCGATTCTGCAACCCGTACATCAAGCATCAGTTGTTGTCGATCGCGCTTAATGGTATGACCAAGTTCCGCACCCGTATTTTGCCGCAGTTGCTGGCAGGGCAGCAGAGCAGTGGTCAATTGCCGGCGCGTCTGACCTTTGCACTGGCCGCGCTGATTGCTTTTTACCGCGGAGAGCGCAACGGTGAGTCTTATCCTGTTCAGGATGATGCGCACTGGATCACGCGTTTCCAGCAGCTTTGGACCCAACATAATGACCAGCAGATTAGCACGACAGATTTGGTGAAATCGGTGCTGGCCGTTGAAGAACACTGGGAACAAGACCTGACTCAGGTTCCAGGCCTGGTTGCGCAGGTGTCTGCCGATCTGGATGCAATCCTGGCTAAAGGTATGCGCGAAGCCGTTAAGCCACTGTGCTAACAGGTTGAACCCGGCTCAGGCCGGGTTTTTAATACCCCTCATTTAGTTACAACATACATTTAGTTTTACTGCAAAGAACGCAATCTGAAACTCCCGTGCGAACAAGGTCTGGCAGTTAAGAAACGTGGGATTTAGTGTTGCACGCTTGCAACATTGATCGCGATCACGTTTAATGTCCCGGCTCTCACATTCTTCGAAGATAATCATGATCGTTCGTCCTCAACAACACTGGCTACGCCTGATATTCGTCTGGCACGGCTCCGTTTTATCTAAAATCTTTTCGCGCCTGTTCCTGAATTTTTTGCTGTCGATTGCCGTCATCATTATGTTGCCCTGGTATACGATGCTGGGTATCAAATTTACCCTCGCGCCATTCAGCATTCTGGGTGTGGCCATCGCAATATTTTTGGGCTTTCGCAACAATGCCTGTTATTCACGTTATGTTGAGGCCCGACATCTGTGGGGGCAATTGATGATTGCTTCCCGCTCACTGCTGCGAGAGGTCAAAACGACCTTACCCGATGATCCGGAACTTGGGCAGTTTGTTCGCCTGCAAATCGCGTTTGCGCACTGTTTACGTATGACGTTACGTCGGCAACCTCAGGCAGAACCGCTGGCTAAATATTTAAGCGAGGCTGATCTACAAACCGTTTTTGCCTCTCAGTCACCGGCAAACCGTATTCTGTTGCTCATGGGGGAATGGCTGGCCGTTCGCCGGCGCAACGGACACCTATCTGATATATTATTTCACAGTTTAAACAACAGGTTAAATGATATGTCTGCGGTACTTGCGGGATGTGAACGCATTGCCAATACGCCGGTTCCTTTTGCTTATACGTTAATCCTGCATCGCACGGTGTATTTGTTTTGTATCATGCTGCCATTCGCGTTAGTTGTCGATTTGCATTACATGACGCCATTTATTTCAGTGCTTATTTCTTATACTTTTATCTCTCTCGATACGCTTGCCGAAGAGCTCGAAGATCCATTTGGCACTGAGAATAATGATCTGCCGTTGGATGCGATTTGTAATGCGATTGAAATCGATTTACTGCAGATGAACGATGAAGCGATTGTTCCTGCTAAACACTTACCGGATAAGCATTACCAACTGACGTAAAAAAGGGGCGGTTATGACGTTAACGGTTCGGGAACTGCGCGAAGACGACTACTCAAAGTGGCGTTCCTTATGGAATGGCTACCTGTCTTTTTATGAGTGTGAACTTGATGAGTCGGTAACGGCATCGACCTGGAAAAGGGCGCTTACGGTAGATTCCGGTGTCTTTTGCCGGGTAGCCGTGATGGACGAGAACGTAATCGGTTTTGCAATCTGCATATTGCACCCAGGCACCTGGTCAACGTCCCCCGTTTGCTATCTGGAAGACTTGTATGTTGATGCCAGTCAACGTGGTGTCGGCGCAGGGAAAGCGTTACTCAATGCGCTGAAGGAGGAGGGGAAGCGCGAGGGGTGGTCAACACTCTACTGGGTGACGCGTGACAATAATCCGGCGCGAAAGTTGTATGACCAATTTTGCCTGGCGGATGATTTTGTGCGCTATCGGATGTTCCTGTAGTGTATCAGTGATGTTCTTTTGGCCACCATGCCGGCTGCATATCTGAAAAAGAGTGAAACTCTGGTGCCAGATCGTCATCATTCGGATCATCAAAAACACCGGCCAACAGTGCAACGACCGGATCATCATCAATGGCGCCAACTGAACTTCCACAGCGTGGGCAAAAAGCTCTGCTGGACGTTTCTGATGAACGCCAGGTTGTTGGCAAACCCGATGTTCCCGTCCACTCTACATTTTCGGCAGCAAACTCAATCCACACGACAGTCGGGGCTCCCGTATGCTTTCTGCATATCTCGCAGGAACAGCTATGTGAATTGTTAGGGTTTGTCGCTTTAAAACGTATCGAACCACACAAACAACCGCCAACGTAAACTTTAGACATGACCATTCTCGTCAGTTAAACGTTTTCTGACACTAGCAGATGGCGGGCGTTATCACTAGATTCTCGTGATAAAAAGGCGAAGGCGCGCATTGCAGATGAGTGAAAACGAGAGGCCAGCGCAGCAAAACAGTCATCTGTTCAAAAATCACGTCTGGCCACGATAAACACTCTCGGGAACGCCAGCAGAATTTTACCGTTTTCCTGAAGCGGATATTGCTCCTGCAATAGTTCATGGTACCGCGCCAGATAATTGCGCTGTTCACTTTCGCTGAGATCCTGCAGCCAGGGACGTAAACCCGTGGAGCTTACCCAATCGATAATCGACTGATGTGAGTCCATAATGTGGTAGTAGGTCGTACGCCAGATATCCACGTCACAGCCCGCGTCGGTCAAAATATCAAAGTAGGCGTGCACGCCGGGAAGCGGGGCGCGGCCGCGATCGGGATAACCGTGTTCGTATGCCACTTCGCGCATCAGTACGTGGGTTGGTTCAAGCCAGTTATCCGGCATTTGTACGGCAAGAACCCCGTTGCGATTGAGCTGAGAGACCAGATGTGGGAACAGTTCATAATGGTCAGGTACCCACTGTAACGATGCGTTTGCATACAGCAGATCCAAAGGCTGTTCCGCCTGAAACGTGCTGATATCTGCCTGCATAAAGTGGCAATCAGGTAGTATTTTGCGTGCCTCGTTCAGCATGGCTGGTGAAGTATCGACGCCAGTAATCCGAGCTGATGGCCAACGCGCATGCAGTAATGATGTGCTGTTTCCCGGCCCACAACCAAGATCGGCGATTGAGCGAACATTTTCCAGCGCCACTCGACTGAGTAATTCTGCCGCGGGTCTTGAACGTTCGCTGGCATACTGCAGATAGAGCGAAGGGTTCCAGTCGGCCATGTTTGAATCTCCAGTTGAGAGGAAAGGCGGGAAGGGTTGCATAATCCTTGCCGATGAGACATCTCTTTTAGAAGATTATATGAAAATGAATGATAAGGGCAGAAATATGCTGGAGACACCAAGGCTTATTTTACGACAGTGGGAAGAACGCGATAAAAAGCCATTTGCCGCACTGAATGCAGATCCCGAGGTAATGCGTTTTTTCCCCGCGACGCTCACAAAGACTGAGAGTGATAATCTGGTCGAAAGGTTTAGTGAAGGAATTGAAGTACGTGGTTGGGGATTTTGGGCGGTCGAGCTAAAAACGACACAACAGTTTGTAGGCTGTGTTGGATTGCACCCGCAACCGGATAAATTTGAGTTTTCACCCTGTACCGAAATTGGCTGGCGTCTTGGCAAAGCATATTGGCATCAGGGACTGGCAATGGAGGCCGCAAAAACATGTCTGGAATTTGCTTTTGAAGAGTTGGCTCTGGATGAAGTGGTTTCGTTTACCGCGAAACTCAATACACCTTCAGAACGTTTAATGCAGCGACTCGGAATGAAAAAAACAGGAGAGTTTATGCATCCTGCATTGCCGTTGGACCACAGGCTTGCTCAACATGTGTTGTACAGGGCTATGCGTTCATCCTGTTAAAAGCTACGACTGAAAAGATTTCAATCATACACACTTAAATAGAGCTATCAGTGAGCAGAACAAGGATGACTATAAAACGGTGGATTCGGCCTGCACTTATGTTAGTGCGCATAATGTATATTATGTTAAATAACCTCCATGGGTCTATTACATCAAAATGAGCTGAGTTCTCTCGCAACATACAATTTTAATGACACCTAGATATACTTATCCAATAATTCATACGTTTACCGCATGTCACTCCTGCCCTGTTGCATGACTTGGTGTTACACCCGAGCCGTCACGGAAAAATCCCCGACTGTATTTGCCGTTTCCGGGAACAAGAAAGCCACGCCAGTGTTCTCCGAGTCATCAGTTAATTTCCAGCCGACCAGCACAATCTGGGTTTGTCCATCGGCTATCAGTTCCGTGCCTGCCGTGACCGAATACTTCCAGATGCCTTCATCCATAGAAAGAACCTGTTGCGGGTCACCGGATACCTGCCAGAGGTTGTGGTCCGATAATGTGATACTCAATTTTTTACTGCCAAAATGAAGTAAGATGACAGCGTTGGTCGCCATATCCTCATCTCCTCGACAAGTGAATTAATTGCCAAAATCCGCATCATTTCAGGATAGCTAGACTCTCAGCGTTTAATTCTCATGAAAAATCATGATTCAGAATCCGGGTTTTATTTAAGAGGCAATTCACGCTCCAGAATCAATGGAATACAGGTACTCTCAGTGGCCCTCTCGGCTTTGAGAATTGACCAGCCTAATGAAGTTGTTGCGGCAGACGTATAAGCCACCCACTTAAACACGCCGCGATGCAGGAGTTTTTCCTGATGGGGCATTTCCACCCACAGGCTTTCTGGTGCCGGACAGGTCGAGTGTGCTGCACACCATGCCTTTTGGTTTTTCGGATCGGTAACGATAAGTGAGTACATAGCGGGTGGCGGCGTTTGGGCTGAGAGCGCTTTTATCACAATAGGGACTTTTGCGATTCCCTCACCTCTCACAATGGTCAGTATCAGCGTATCTTCTGCGTGTAACGTAGTGCTAAATAGCGACGTTGGCAGGGTGTAAACCTCGTTGACTTCTAACCGCACGGATTCGAGCGGTTTCGTTTCGTCAGGCAAATTAAAGGCAAGTGTTTCCTGTTTTCCGCCATCATGACGGATCACCGCTGCCTGAAGCGTAAAATTGCCCTCTTTTGCCGATCTCGCCCTCGCCTGAATCACTAGTGTTGCGGTTGGCGTAATCGTGGAGTTGTCCAGCCAGACGTTGAAATTCCCATTTGCTCCGCTGTCCACGATGATGGGATTGGTTTGTGATAACACCTGATCCAGCGCTGGATCGGCGAAAAAAATTGTGCGCCGCAGTAACGGTAACGGGTAGCGTTCGCGGACTGGGGCAAGCACCGGTAACGTCAGAGAACGCATTGCCGCGGGCTCCAGTGTGTTATTCCCGGTGGATTTTCGCGTCAGAAACAGCATCTCTATGTTGTAAGATGCCTCGTACTCCAGGTCTGTCAGTGGGCGGATTCGGCATTCAAAGGTACAGGTCGTTTCCTCAATACCTTCAGACCGATCGAGAGTGAACAGCAACGTGTCATCCTCCACGAGTTCCACCGCCGAGAAGTCACGCGTTTCTGCCCCGACTCGTAGCCTGCAATGCAAGCTTGATGTCCGATGCATCATGTCCAGCAGCAGTCTGGCGGGACGCTCAAGGGGCTGATTATCCTTGTCCCACATCATGCATTTCACCGTAACCGCGCCGCGCCAGGTTAATTTCCCGCCTGCTGAATCCGGGATCAAACCGCTCGGTTCTGGCCGCCCCATCAACAGCACCCACTGAGGAATATCGGCCACTAATGGCGCGGTGATGATATCCCACGCTCCTGCTAGCGCCATGCAGGTGGTATTTTTATTGCCATACCAGGCGACGGTCTGTCGCCATGAAGCGCTATCTCCGCTATTTTGCGGCAGCGCCATTGGGCGTGGTCTTCGTATCGAGCGCATTGTTGACAGACTGGTTTCAGCCGGTTCGTTCAGACTGTGTACTTTGTTCACGCTGTACAAACCGCGGATCCCCATCGTCACAAACGCCCCTGCCCGCGTGGCAAAATCCAGGTGCATTACTGCTGGCGGGAGTCTGGTCTGGATAAGGCGGGTTGCCGGAAGTGTGGGGTCCATCTGCAGTAACGCGCGCGCAATTTCACTGGCCGAGGGTACTGTCGGTCGCGCTGCGGCAACTGCCGTATCCGTTGGTTGTCTATTTTGAAACGCAACCTGTTCCCACTCCTGGATCCAGACGGTTTCCATTTTCTCCTGGCTATTAACGGACGTATTGAGTTTGAAGGGTTTTCCTGATGGTGAGCTCGTCTGGATCTCGCTGCGGATCCCGCTCATTGCCAGCGGCCGATCGTAGCGGAGCGAACTGCGGGGAGAAGCAAGCACCTCTGTGGCCATTTTGTCCACTTCCGCGAGCATCGGCCAGCTCAAACGGCCATCAGGAGGATTAGCCCTCGATCGGCTTAAAGGACGCACAGGACGTTCCAACGGATCTTCATCTCTGGCGGGTAGCTCGTAAGCGAAATAGCTCTGTGCATCACGACGCAGAATAAACGTCGGTTCGGCCATTCTGGCGGCCGCAAGGGCGATGAAATGCTTCGCATCGTCTATGGCAATATCCGTACGGCTGAGCGGTACGGCTACGAGCCCTGACGGTCCGCCGACTATGAGGTCTGAATGAATTTCTGTCACGGCTGGCGGCGGAACACTGTCGACAGACGACGGGAGACGGATTAGCGCTCGCCGCACCGTCATCGGCTGTGATCCGGAGATATTGGCTTGCCGTCGATATGTGCTGGTCAGCAGACTGAGTGAATCAGTCTGCTCGTCGGTATTAAACAACATCGCCAGCATTATCGCAGACCGGGGAAAAACAAAAGGCAAAGGCGCTGGGTTGACTTCGCTAGCCGGTGTGGCACCCGGTCGCTGGATTTGTTCGACATGCCAGCCCGGTATCAGCGAGACCGACTCATCGCTAAACCAGTTTTTTGCCAGTTCATTCCCCCCAACAGGGGTGGGGTTGCCTAGATCACAAGTGAAGGGTAACGCCCTTCTGAATGGCTGTTGGATAAGCTCGCCTGGTGACTGTCGCCGGGCGCCAGCCAGTTTTAGCGACAGGTTGAGGAAATCGTGGCGAACCATGTTCAGTTTTGTCTGCGGGCCGTTACCTGTCACCTTCAGCACGGCGGCCAGCGAATCACCTCCGGCAGAGATGGCGATAAACGGGAGATGAAGCAACCCGTAGAGGTCATCTCTGCGGTTGTACAGTGCCGTCATACCACCCAGAAATAGCCAGGCATCGGCATTTTGCTCCTGCAACCTCTGCACTACCCGGGGATCGAGCAGGCCAGTGTAACCATGGCTAAGACGCCGCACGCCGGGGCGCAGAAACTGCGCGGTATGACCATCGGTTTTCATCCCGATATAGCCCGGCGTGAAGCCAAAGCCCCGCGTATCGTTTTTGGTTGACCATTTTGCGTCCAGCTCATCCGCAAGCGCCGCTGCCGAGCGCAGCTGCAACACGCCAAGGCAGCGCAGCTGCCTGGTTTTACCCTGTCTTGTGAAACGGTGTCGGGTGTCCACCAGCCAGCTTACCGCTTCTGCCGAGAGGGCAATCCCCTTTCCTGCTGCCGGGCGGAACTGGCTGCCGCTCAGGCAGTGGTCAGCCAGCACAAACGTTGCTTCGTGAATGACCTTCGCTGGGGTGGCAAAATCAACCTCCAGGCTGGCCTGAGCCTGGGTGTCATCAACCGGGGCCAATGCTGGCCACTCCACAAGGCTGGCCTGTGTCCAGCTCCCATCCAGGCGTAGTGAGTCCATGACATCTTCTTTTCCCACGACGTGCAGCAGGTGCGTCATCCGTAGCGTCCCCAACTGCAGCTCCAACTCCAGGAAATACGTCTGCAATTCGAGTTTTGCTTCGCTAAAACTTAATGCCAGTGCGCCCTTCAGCAAACTTGCGGTCGCCATCCCCGCAATGACCACCAGGCCTTCCACCTTGTCAGGCGTCAGTACGCAGCTTCGTCGTGCGGCATCAATGACTGCCTTACAAGGGATCTCGTTGCCAAACCAGTTCACTTTTGCCGAATTGTCTTCGGGAGTCTGAGTTAAGCTCAGGGTTACCCTCACCCCATCACGCAATGATGTCGTCAACGCGGTCCAGAGCACACTCACTGTTTGCAGGTTGATACTGGCCTGGAGCCCGTCGTCGGCCATGTTGCTTGTCGCTTCTGCGTGGGTCGTATCGATGGGGTCAAATTGCAGCGATCTTTGGACCGATAAAAGCGGCAACGTCAAACTGGTTTTTTCAAGCCACAGGCTTCCGTTGCTTAGCGCCAGCCGCCCTGTCAACTGGGCTCCTCCTCTCAGATCCCATGTGATGGTCTCACCGGATACGGGGTTGATCGACGAGACTTTCAACATGTCGCCCTCACCTTCGGTAAGGGTAATCTCCACCCGATGCAAGGTATCTACGGCAAGCGGATTTGCTTTTGCTCCAGCCAGCAATGTGCCTTCGATTTTCGCCGCAGCCACGCTCCCCGACAGGGTCCTCGACAGCGATATCAGCGCCGTCGGCATAAAACGCAGGTTCGGTCCTAACGACAGCGGGGGCAGAGCAATATCGTCTCCCAGCGTGCGCGGGTCAGACAGCGACCACGTCCACCCTTCTTTCTGTACCGTACCATCCAGGCGAGCGATATCATTGCGCTGAGCCGAAATTGGGACGTCGGTAAACGCAAAGTCCCACTGGATGCCGTTCACGCCACTGACGGACAAAGGGTGCTGAGTGCTAAGCAACCATAGCGTTTCGGTGGGATCTATAATCCGTACCTCACGGGCAATCAGGCCGTGACCGGTTTGCGGCGCCTGACTCCAGAAAACCCCCAGACCATCCTGAATCACTCCCGGGCTACTCTCTTCTTCCGCCACTGACCAGCCCGTCAGTTTCTTCTTGCCACTGCTGTTAATGCAGACCTGATTATCTTTGAGCAGCGCCAGCATTTCCTCCGGGCCTTGAAGTAGCTCATTGCTGTCCGGGTGCCATATCCAGCCTACATCGGTCATCCTGACTGTAACATCAGTCATCGTGACTGCACCCCAGGTGATGCGACCATCCGTCACGCTCACCTTATCGCTGAAGGTAACCGTCGGATTCCAGTCATAGGGGGGATAAAGGTTTTTCGCAATTACACCTGCGGCGGTGAACATCTCGCTGTGCAGCGTAGCGGCGTTAGCTCGCCGAAGCAGGTTGTCTGCGGTAGCTTGTTTGAGCGCTTCCGGCATTAAAGCCGTAATAACAGGAGGGATTGCTTGGGTCGCGTTATCCGGCAAAGGCAGTACCGCGCAGGCGTGAGGGTCATCCCAGAGCGGCAGCGTGTAATATCCTATAACGCCATATGCATCAGCTGACGTGGCGGTGAGTTCCAGTCCTGGTAGCGTCAGAGCCACGAGCGGCATGATCGGGTTTTCGATTTCAACGCGTTTCCGGGTCGAAGCAGATATTCTCGGCATCATGCTGAGCATATCTTCCAGTTGTAACTCCCCTCCTTGTGTTTTAAATGGCGTCAGCGAGCGGGTTGCGTGAGGGCGAGTCGACCGGGTGTCCGAGCGTGTTACCGGCAGAATCTGGATACTCGGTAACGTCGGATGGCGCAGCCAGACTCGCCAGTTGGCACCTTTCGCTGCAGTCACATCGGTATTCACCGTGATGGAGAAATCTGGCTGTTTCTCTGGCTCAACGGTGAATGGCTCCAGTACGAAGGGGGCAGAGGCATCGCCCTCGCAGCGACGCAACAGGAGATCAAAAAACGACTCCGGGTCGTCCGAGACGCAAGGCAGCGCGTCGTGTCCGTCTGGCGCAGTGGCCGCGAGCCAGACTCCCCCGCGCAGCGTCATGGCGGATCCCTTCAGTGTCACCGTGGCGCTTTGCAGGGTGGCGGAGCCATGCAGGATGCTAAAGATAAACTCAAAGGCGTAGTTCTTCGGTTCATCGAGCAAGAGACTCCAGGGGGCGCATTGTGTTGTCTTGTCACGGCTGTTAAAGCGTTCGCGGCGACGATTGCCCAGCCAGAAAGATCCGCTGACGTCAGATATGTTCTCCGGGAACACGATCCCCGGCAACCTGTGCTTATCGGCGGTAAACGGAATCTCAGCCCAGCCATCGTCCAGCAGCAGAAAGCCGACCGCCGTTTTGTCCTCTGCGCCTACGTCCCCATACTGACTAAAAAGGCGATCGCGCACACTGCTCGCGTCGTGGACCAGCGGGATCCTGCTGAACTGCATCCTTTCGCTATTATTCCGCCACTGCCAGGTGGCCTGCGGATCTTGAACCGGTGAGCCGAGGCTCCTGACGATGAGTTTCTCATCGGCGTATTGCAGTGAAATCTCGCTCGTCAGGCGCATCACCGCCATGGGCGGCATTTTGCGGTTCTCAGGCTTCTGGTCCGCCAAGGTGACAAGCGTTGACTCACTCGGGACGATCGCCTCCGCCCAGTTTACCTTCAGGGCATTGCCCTGCACGGTTATCCGCCAGCTAAGCTGCGGTAGCTGCGGTGTGGTGTTAAAGCCAAAGCGTCCCCATTGCGTGGCTGAGCTGCTGCCTGCTATGGCATTCAGACGCAACCAGACCTCATCCCAGGCGGCGGCAGGTTGCGGATCGTCGAACGTCAGGCACAGATTTTTATCGCGGTAGCCCAGACGTAAACGCGTGGAAATGGCTTGCCCCCCATCCGGCGGAGGGACAAGAGCAGAGTAAATAATACCCTCTGCCGTTAATAAGACCGGCTGAGACTTGTCGAGACTGGGCAAAAGAGTGGCCATCAACGTGCTGCTGTCGAGCGGGATCGCGCCCGCCTGCAGAAAATAAGCCGGAACATAGTTGGCGGCGTTGATATCTGCGATGTGGCTGTCGGTATCCGGATGTTCCCAGATCGGGCTGACGGTTACCCGGGTATCCGCCACCAGCAGGGTTTTCATGGCGAGCCCAGAAATCTCCAGCGCATACTTTCCTTCCTTATTCCCCTGCCGCTGCAGTAACAGGTCTAGCAGCATCGGATCGGCGAATTGCGCGGTAGGCTTACTGTGATCCGAAAAGGTGAACTTCATTTCGCGCGGCTCGTTTCTCACGGCCAGCACACGGACACCGTGTGAACCTGGCGTTTTACCCGTTTCAGGCTGCACCCTGGGGGTATAACCCGTGAGCACCCACAGGGCTTCATCCTGGTGTTGCTCGTCAGGACGACGGGGGCCGAAAACCGTGACCGTACCCAGCCCACTTGCTTGCGAATTGATTTTGGTCATCGTCTGCCTCCTGTGTTGATTCAGCGGCTCACAACGGCTTAACCGGGGCCAGTTCCAGTGGGATCGCATCCCCGCGGGTGGCACGTATGATGAGCTCACCCCCACCCCATATCCTTGTTTTCTGCGCCTGCCTTAACGCGGTAAGACGTGCTTTTCCGTTGCTATCTGCGGTTTTCATCGCAGCCTCGTACTGAGTTTGGGTCATCAGTTCGGGGACCAGATGCCGCGACGGTGACCCCGGTACGCGTTGCAGCGTTTCAGGTTCGTCTGGCAACGGAAAACCGGATATCCAGGGCACGGTGATGCTGTACTCTTCCCCCCACGGCCACTGTTCCTTGAAGATAGGCACAAGTTGCTGGCGCAGTGCTGCTGCGAGCTGATCGTCCAGTTTGCCGCTGTTGGCCGCCAGTCTGCTCAACCACTGATCCATACGCTGTTTAAGCGGTAGCCGGTCAGCATCGGTTGCGGGCCTGGTGATGGTCAGGGTATGAAGTTCATATTTCTGGAAGTACTCCAGCTCTGGCGCTTCGGGTAAGCCCCGGCTGGCGTCGGCCAGCGCTTTCCACAGGTCTGCCATCAGCGCCAGCCGTGAGGCGTCGTCGGTAAATTTCTGCACGATCTCATCCAGCCAGTCCAGGCTCCAGCCGCCCGGCACTCGGTACAGGCTGTCACTGACGCCCAGCGCGGACCGGAGACTGTCTGTCAGAGCGATCGGTTCCGAGAGCGGTGAAAACAGGACCTCCAGGTCCTTCCCAACAATTTCGCAGTTCATCTCCCAGAGCCGGTTCTGTAACAGCAGCTGGAATCGGCGGTTGTCCGGACGGGAATCAGGCGCCCGGAAAATTCGCGCCAGCGGCCTGACGGTCGACTGCGGGTGAAGCCCGCTCGCTGCCGTCCGCAGTTCAAGATCGTAACAAACCTGTGGATCGGGAAGCTCAGACAGCGGATCATCCCACAGGTTGGCAGTGATCTCATCCGTGGTATCATGGTAGCGCAGCAGTGGCCAGCTAACGCGATACCGCGCCATTTTTAGCGGACCCTCTTCCGGTGTTATCTGCGGCATGGTACTGAGCAATTTTTCCCACGGATGATTAGGGGTCAGCACAGCCAGACCATCATCGTCGACCGTCACCAGGCTTGCATAGGCCTCTGGTAAATAGATGGCGCTGGCTGGGGAGACAGAAAGCCCGGCGCTGGCTGCGGCGTGGACCGTGTGCCGATACCAATGTGGCAGATTCGTGACGAGACGAATTTTGCTGCGGGCAAAAGTGTGTCCTTCTGCCACTTTCGCGTTCAGCATCGCCAGCAGCTCACCTTCTTTCAGCTCACTGGACGTGATGTCTGTGCGAGCAGACATATGCTGGTACTCCCCACACCATTCTGGATCGACGTTGTGCAGCCCCAGTTGCCAGAGAAGCCCGGTGCGCGACAGGGTGTGCTTCAGGGGAACATTATCTTCATTGAGGATTTGCTCCGGATGCAGCGGCAGCACAAAGGCCATGTCTTTGCCGGGAATGCGCCCTACCGGGATCAGACTATCGCCCGCTTCTCGTTTCACCAGCACGCCATCTTTAAGGCCCCACTGCTTGTCGCCGATTCGCTCCAGGGCGTATACCGTCTGCGGCATCACCGGCGCGGTGCGTTCGATAATGGCAACATTGCGAATGTCGCCCAGGGACGGGGCTTCATCGGATATCAACCCCAACATCTCCGCATAGCGCCACTGCGGCACCACGGCATAGGCCCGCTGATGTGCCCAACCATCGGCTTCCGGGAGGGTGACGGATATCCGGCCGCACTGATCGGCAGCCACGCGTACAGGCTGGGTTTGCTCGATGGCTCCCAGCGCGAAGAGATCGCCCGAATGGTTATTGAGGATCGAATAAGTGAAATAGCGGTTGTTCCACTTCGCCCATTGCTCACCGTAATTCTCGAAATCCTCTTTCTGCAGGTCGGCTGGCGACTCTTTTTTGTCCACCAGTGGCAACTGGAAGGCATTACGGAAGGCAACCCAGAATACACGCCAGGGTACCTGAGCAGGTTGCCAGGGGCCCACTGAGGACGATATTGCCGGGCGAACAGAGAGCCGCACTATCACCAGCGATGGGGGCAGCAGCGTAGCATCGGTGCCTTCGTGGCTGAAGGTGCCAGTACGATCCGCCCGCAGGGTGAACGGAACGCATTGGGTCATGGTCCCCGGCTGCAGCAGGCGTTCGACGCACAGGTTTCTGGCAAACTCCGGGTACACCTTTTTGGTGGCTTCCAGCCCCTGTTTGACCTGTTTGTACAGATATTCAGGAGCGAGAAACTGGTTCTCATTACTGTCAAATAAACGCACCGTGACGCCCAACCCCAACCGGTCAAGTGCCGCCCAGCCGTAGGGATCGGCGGCATCACCCGTGACGCTCAGGAAAGTGCCCAACTGTTCGGCATTCACTACCGGTACCGGACGTTTGTCCAGCACGAAAAGCGCCCCCTTACCTTCAGGCCTGCGCATCTGCGTCAACAGGTATTCGAGTGCGGGATGCAGGTCTTTCCCGAAATCCAGGGCGATTCGCTCAGGTTCAGGCTGAACGCTGACCGATTTGTTTATGGGTTGAAGCTCCAGTATCCAGCCGGAACGCTGCTCGCAGGACCACTGCGAACTGTCAGTCTCGATGGGCTCGGCAGTCAGCTCGCGCAGGGTGTCTCGCAGCACTGCCGCAGTCATCCCCTTAAGCGCAATTTTGCCCTCTGCAAGTTCAATACGCTTCTCATTTTGAATAGAAAACGTCCATTTTGTCTGCTGGATTATGCTGTCGGGATGAACCATTTTTAGCTCGATAACATCAGGTTTGTCGTGACTCAGCAGCGCCCTGATCAGCTCCGACGATGGTTCAGGCAAGAGGTGTTTGCGGATCGGGAATGTGGGCCAACAGATGATCGCATTATCCTGCGAAACCCAGGGCGCATTGCCGTTGGCACGCCGCCAGGCCTGGCTTGGGTAGCGCATCTTCCAGTTTGCGGGCTCACCGATTTCTCCTGGCGTCACCTTCACCCGTGCCTCATCCAGCAGGCGGACCTCACTGTGGCGTTTCGCCGTCTTCCAGCTGACCTGGCCGTTATCCAGCGTAATCGACCAGAGGGTGAAGCCGCTGCGAAGCCTGAAACGCTTCCTGTTCACGGTTTGGTCTGAGGGCCTGATGTTCCAGCTCAGCGACGAGGCGGCACCAAATTCCGGATGCAGGTTAAGCGTGATTCGATCCGGATCAAGCGTGGGTTCGGGCAGCGCAGCCCGCCCAGAATCAATGAGCAAATCCTCAGCGGCGACCGGCTGCATAACCGCACTGTCGGAAGCAAAGGGTTTCCGGACATACTCCAGCGCGGATACCGGAAACACCTGCGCAGCAGGCATGATTTTTACCGCATGCTTCAGGGGGGCAAGAGGACCTGCGAAGACCACGTTATCGTTCAGGTCGCTCTCTTTTCTGAGCACCAGCTGCGCGTACAGCGTCCAGGAACGCGGGTTATCCAGATCCCGGATCAGGGCATCGAGTCCGTCCAGTCCATCTGGTCTCGCCAGGTTTTCAGCGCGCAAGAAGCGCCACTCTTGCTCAGGATCCTGCCTGACGAAGAAGATGTCATCACCAGGGCGTGCGTCCTGACCGGCACCGAGGGATGACACCAGCGAGCGGCGACTCTGGGCGTCAGACCCATACTGTCCGGATGGTAAAATCGCTTCGCTACGGGCGACGATCCGCCACCATAGCGACATCCCTTTCGGCAGATTTTGCTGACGAACAGTAGGATCAACGTCAGCGAGCAGCTCAATGTCAAGGGAGTAAGTCCCGGCGATTTTCGACTCATCGGGATTGAGCGTGAGCGTCGCTTCGGCCTTTTTCAGTCGGGGGAACCGATACTCTCCGCTGATAACGGAGACAAAATCCGTACAGACCAAGCCATCGGTGTCACTCTGGCACACCGGCGTCACTGCGTAGCGCACCACGGCGCCGGAATCCGGGCTGAACATGACATTTTTCACCGCGACCGGAAGGTCTGCAAAGTCATCCGTGAAACGGGTGTTGCTGGCTGTGTGGTAGCGGATATTCGTGCCGCTCACATCTTTTTCACACACCTCATGCAGGGCGCTTATGACGATCATCGGTTCGCTGACGTATTCACTGTTGCCAACGGTCAACGTACGTACAATGCGATGGTGACGTAAGTAATCTTCGGCTCTGGCCTCGACCTCACTGGCCCATTGAAGCGCCCATGCCAGTTTTACGGTTTTGCCTTCGACTTTTATGCTCGTGTTGACCATCGCCGGTGGGGCTGTGGCATAGCGGAGACGGGGAGGATTAAAGAACTGACAACGGGTGGAATCTGCATATGCCGTCGTCGCACCATCGATTCGTTTGCCAATGGTCATCTGTATTTTCTCGAATGCGGCGATCGCCTCGTCGTCAGCTACATCAAGCGGAACCAGCAGCGTCAGTCCCATATGCGCGACATGGACATCGTCCTCGGGAATACTGCCCGTAGTAGTCAGATCAAAGAGGTCAGCGGCGAATTTGTGCAGCAGATAATCACGGGCTTCGTGGCAGCGCCGGTCTGCCGGGTCCTGGGTGATAGCGCCGAGGTACCCCAGCTCCTGGCCATGATATTGCTCCTGAAGGCTTGCGGTTTGTGTTTTCCGCTCTGGCTGCGATCTTACGGTTGGCTCCCGGTAACCGGAGCTATTGCCCAAAAATGCGGATCCAACCATCTCTTCAAGCGTGGCGAAATGGTTCTCACCCGTTTCGGTTTCCATTGGTTGCCGGGCCAGCCAGTTGATGCTGGTTTCCTTCTCAAAGGAAGGACCCGGTGTGAATTCTGTCCATGCCTTGTTGGTGTAGAGATAGATTTTTTTGACTAGCCACTCTGCCGGGAGCCCGCTCAGGCTGATTTTATGATCCTTTACGTTTGGCTGATTGTTGTCAGTGGGCGGTGCGCAGTAAAACGACGATGTCCCCGCGGCAAAGCTTTCTGCTGGTAAGAAAGTAATGTAGACCCAGTTTTGAATGTCCTTGATTTCATCGATCGGGCTCACTTTTGGCCAGGAGAGCACGGCGTTGAACTGGGTTTTGTTGATCAGGTAGCGCTCTGCGCCCCAGGTATTGGCTGGCCGTAGATACTCGGGACTTTTTTCCGCCTTAGTGCGCGCCTCACTTCGAGCCTCTCCCAGCTCCGCGGCTTTCTGGTTATCGGCATCCTGTCTATCGATGGCCGCCACCGACGACGGCGTATCCTGAACCAGCCCCAGATCCATAAACCGCCCCACGCGAGCAGCCGCTCTGTCGACGATCCCTGGGGAGAGCGACAGCCCCACTGACAAGCCGAGGGTCCGACCAAAGACCGCAACCGCAATGCTTGCCCGCATCCTTGACCCCATTTGCGCATCCCCCTGCAGGGCAAGCTCGGCGACGACATCAATCTGGAGGCTGACCGACAACGACGCGCGAAGAGTAACCTTGCAAAAGAGCGCCCCAATCTCAAGCCAGGCCGAGACGCAAAACTCCACCCTAACCTGGAGCGAAAAGAGCGAATAATAGAGCGAGCTGGCGGCATTAAGCGGATCCAGATAGCCTATGATCCTGGCAAGCAGCGCGGCGCGGACCGATGCAGAGACGGAGATCCCCACAACCCCCGCATTCAGTGAGCCAGAGAGATCAAAACTGAGCTGGCCCTCCAGATTCATACCAACCAGCAGCACGCCATCATGCACCCGGAAAATCGCCCCGCCTGCCACGGCAATATTGACCCCGGCAATCGTCGTCTTCCAGCGAATATGGTTCGGCCAGCCGAGTTCAAAGTGCAGTAATCCGGGACGCATATACAGCGTGGCATCATACTGAATATTCTTCAGACTCTCTTTGAACTGTGGCGGCAGGGACAGGCGCGGGCCTATCTCTGCGCCTGGATTACTGACCAGACGCGCGAGAAACTCATTGCGTTCCCCAGCGAGCACTACATAGCCGATCAGTGTTTGCTTCCCGGCCAGCGAGTTGCCGCCAATATTGCGGTTTTTATCCCAGTCGAAATAGCTGTAGCCGAGCCAGGCATTGGCAGTCATCATGAATGTGCTTTTTCGCATGGCCAGCACCGCATTCATCAGCAGCAGATTGGGTAATTTTTCCTCTTCCTCTTTGTTCCATGTGAAGTGATCCTGCGGGGGATTGGCGCTGCTCATCGAGAACATCGCGCGCGCCACCAGGGTGAGATCCCCTTCTTCGGCAATTTCCCATGTTGTCAGCTTGGCCGGTTCAAGGGCGCTTTTTGCTATCGTGTCCAGGACCTTGATAACCGCAGGCAAATTCGGCGCGGCATCAATTTCTTTGATGCCCACATAGGTGAAATGGTAGCCCAGCCCTAACCCGGCCTCACGCAGGTAGAATGGCACAGGCCCTAACGGGAAGTAGTAGCTGATGCGCTGTGCCTCAAGGTAGACAAACCAGGCCCGACGTACCTCCTGGCTCTTTTTCGCGCGAATTTCCACAAAGCCAAACGAGGCGGCGAAAGGCGGTAATCCGGGGATCGCCACGCGACCCTGACCGAGAAATCCATTGGCCTGAATATCCACCTCGGGCTTGCTGCTCACCAGCACGGAGGCTGGCATCCGTCCATCCACCGCCACCACCTTCCCTTCAATCTCGAGGGCCGATCCGAGACAAAGTGACAACCCCAGCCCTTCGCAGCGAATCCTTGGCAGCAGACCTTCCGTCCCCCCGGCGATATAAAGCTTATGGAAATCGCACTCTGCGCGAACCACATCGCCTTGTTCCGCAAAGCGGATTTGTCCGCCAATCACCAGAGCAAAAGGCAAATCATCAAACATATGGCACCGGGGTTCGAAGCCGATGCTGCGAATTTCGAAGAAAAAAGTGTCGAAGAGTGAGCTCTGGACTGGCTGGTCCAGCGCCACAACGTATGACGTGTTAAGCCTTGCCAGCTCGCGCCGGACGGCGTCTGAATCTCCGGAGATCGGACAGTCAGTGAAACGGATCTCCACGTTAGCCAGTTGGCTAAACATTCCGTCAGCCAATTCGGTCACGGTGGGTTTGAAAAATGCGGACCCGGTTAGGAAAACGCAAAAACAGAGCCGGTCGTCCTGCCTGAAAGCGTGCAGCCATAGGGATTCGAGACGGAACTCAAAGTGGGTCTGCTCGCAGCGAACGCTTTCTGTTGCCAGCTTCAGTCGACCATCGAGCATATCGAGACCCTGGCCCGTGTCACCAAAATCAAGCTCCAGTTCTGCGTCGACATCACCGAGCAGCTTCGGCGGTAACTTGCCGTTGGCCCTCAGACGGAAGGTTTCGATCCGTCCGTTGTTGACCTGCAGTGTGGCTTTATCAAAGGTAAAATTGGTTTCCAGACCCTCTAACCTGATGGTGGTGCGTCCATCCAGCGCCGCGGTGAGGTTCAACCCGCCGCTGTGTACTACAAACTCAGAACAGATGAAGGTCAGCGGTTTTTCATTCCTGTCTGTCTGTAATGAGGTAAAAGCCAGTGTCGCCCTGACATTATCGGCGAAGTACAGGCGGGGATCGTTGGTTCTGAGATCCAACACCATCTGCTTTTCATGCACCCGAGCACCCGAGTCTTTATCCTGGAAAGTTACCGCCATGCCAAGCAGGGTGAACGTATCCGGCAGATCGAGATAAATCAGTCCTCCCTCCAACGAGGCGGTCATACTCCGCACATCAAGAGAGAGCAACGTCGTTGAGTCGACTGTACTTTTCAACAGGTTGATAGCGATCTGCAGCGGGATTTTAAACTTGCCGCCGCTAAGAACGATGGGACTGCCCGCCCCGATCTCCCTAATTTCGATGTATTGCTTCAGGGCTGCATTCATTTCATTGACGGCGGTGGCCGGTGCAGCCAGAAAGGGCAATAGGCGTTTATCCAGCTCATCTTTAGCCGGGAGTTTAAGGGTTGCGTCTGCCAGTTTTTCCAGCGGCACCAGCGAAAAGTCATCCCAGGCAAAATTCGCGCTATCCAGTACCGGTAGCGGCCTGTCCAGCACCTGCATGAACGTAGCCTGGCCGTTGCGCAGACCAAACGGCACCAGGCTAATTCGGTTGTTGTTCTTCGCCTTGACGTTAACCATCAGCAGTCTGGTGGGTGGTTTGTCGCCCAGAGTGGCATCGCCTGTCGGACGCACAGTATCGGCCGAGGCAAACCAGAGGTCGCTGCCAAGGGTTAACAGCTCCGCCGAGGTGTCTGGAGTACGGGGAGTCAACACGATGTAAGCTGCGCTGGCCCCGTCGCGAAGATCGACAAACAGCGCCAGATCCCCACTATTGGGCCCACTCAGTTCGAATCCGTTTGCCTCGATAGCAAAATCGCCCGCAGGGGTTGCGTGCCGCAGCTGGACGACGAGCTGCTGCAAATGCCCTTCTGTGGCATCCAGCACCATCAAGATTTCAGCCTTCTCTGCCGCGTCGACCAGCGCTGTGAGCTTCTCCAGCAACGGCAGAAGTAGTTGCGCAATGCCGTTGACACCACGAACAACTCCGGCGAGAACGTTGCCCAGTATGTCTACCAGGCTCCCGGCGGCAACGAGTAATTGCGCCGATAAGCGCAGGCTAAAGGCGACGCTGTTTATTGATGACATGTATTCAATAAAGGATTCGATCGCCTCATTTGCTGGCTGAAGAAGGATTTCGCGCGTCCAGCTTAGCCCTCCTGCGTTCACCTGCTGACGGAATTGCCCCTGCTGGAACGGCAAGGCCAGGGTCAGCGTGAGCCGCTTATCAGGATTCAACGTCGGGAACACAGAAACATCGCCGCTGAGGCACCCCGCCCACTCTGCGTGACCGTTCTGAACTTCCAGCTGCAGATTGAGGGCGACACCACGGTGCAGCATCAGCGTAAGGCTGTCGAGGGGCGAAACCCTATAGTCCTCCGTAGTCATCAGTACCACCGACTCAGTCAGCCCATTCGTGACGGAGAGTTTTCCATTGGAGAAATTGAGAGTGAAATCGCCTAAAACGATGGGAGTCGAACCCAGGGCTGATATCTTCGCACCTGTTATGGCTAAATCCACATTCAGCCCGAAAGCATCACTGTAGGTGATGGCGCACGTGGCTTCACTGGTGATGTTGACAGGGATTCCGGGTAGCGCCGATAATTGAAACGCGGGAGTAAAATTTGCAATATTAATTTGTGACCAGTCGAGTTCAGGGAACGCAAACTGGGGCACCGTCACACCGAATGCGGGAACGGCAAAAGAAAGCCCCGCAGATTGCGCAGAGAAATCGATGCGCCAGGCCAGCGTCAAGGTTGCCGCTTTGCCCTTGATGTTGGCGCTGAAGTTCCCTCTAAAAGCCACATAGCCGGCACAGCGAAGCGGGTTTTCTTTGGTGGCAGACAGGCAAGCGAACAGATTGAAGTTGGCATGACCCTTGACCTCAACTGCACCCGGAAAGAGATCGGCCCCGACAAAACGCTGACTGGCATCCAGTTGAAGCTCAATGGCAGACAGTTTAGTGACAACGTCACGCCATCTATCTTCTAGCGTCTGCCCCTCCTGCAGAATATCTTTTCTGATTTCAGCCAGGGTTTTGAGTGACCAGACTTCCCCCGTTTTATTGAGAAGTACATCGGGTACGTCGAAAGGAGTTGCCAGCATGAAGGTCGCCTTCACATTCCCGCCGTAATGTATCAGCATCTCTGTCGCTCGCTGATTTGCATCAGTAATAACATCGAGTTGCAGCGGGTAACCATTCGTTGCGGGTAACAGGATGATGTTCACACTTTCCCCTCACTGGCAATTTTAATAGCTAAAAGAAAAATAGCAGCCTTTAAAAAATACGCCAACTGAGACATGCACATATATATCTCCCACAACTTAGTCAGAACACATTTTTAATGCTTGTAGCTAATGAAAATGATTGAGAACAGGATTGCATACACACACGTCAGTATGAACCCCTGAGGTTTTCACATGTATTAAGATAAAAGTACCGATTAAAATCAAAGTATATTAATTGATGGGCGATGCTTCACCATAAATTCAGTCTAAATAGTTTGTTATCGCTATAAATAAATTTACCGAGATCATCAGTCATCATAAAATAGTGTGCTTTAGTTATTTAATCCGACACCATGGTTATCTGGCTTGTTTTTGAGGTGATACATGATTCTCAGATCTCTTGTCCTTTCGGTAAAAACCTGGCTTAGCGCCGTGTTTTCGTCGGGCCGAGCGCCGCTGAAACCTGGGGATGACGATCTGCTGATTGTTAACTCTGCAATATTTCCACTGATCACGCTAGGTCTTATTGCCATCATTACCATCAACTTTGATATTGCGTTAGGGAGTTTTCTGTTATGGGTGATGGCCTGCCTTGCAGTGGGAGCTGGAATCGGTTTCCTGTTTGGTATTCCTCGAGCGGGAAGTAAAAACATCACCAGTGCGAAAGCAAGCGATCAAACAAAAGCTCTGACATCCACTGCAGCAACCGATGATTATCAGGGGCGGCCAAATACCAATCTTGAAGAAGTTTCAGACTGGTTGACTAAAATAATTGTCGGTTTAACCCTGGTTAATGCAAAAGCGATTGGCCATCATTTAATGGGACTTAGCCGGCATGTTGCGGCCTCGATGAGCGACAAATCTCCCAGTGAGAGTTTTGTGTCACTAGCGCTAGCCTTAATTTTAGGGTTTTCGACAATCGGTTTTTTGTGCGGTTATTTATATACGCGTCTTTTTTTACAAGGGGCGTTCCAGCGTTCGGACAACCAGTTTTATAAAGCGCTCGATGTTGCTTTAAAAACCAATACGGAAGGGTTTGTCAAAGACGGGGTTCCTGTTGTACCTACCCCAGCAGATGTGGCGATAGCAAAAAAAATCAAAGACTCACTTCCCGGAAATAATCCTGAAGCGATTAAGCCCAGTCTCGATAGTCTGGTTAACGACTATGAACAGGCCCGGATCTCAATGCCTTCGGGTGATAATCGTACGCTAATGATGTCCTCCATTTCTGCTAGGGAAGGTGCGAACAAGTTCCTGATATGAGATCATCATATTCATCCGGAGCGCATCCCAGAGGGACATCATGAGCCATCAACTCACCTTCGCCGATAGTGAATTCAGCACTAAGCGCCGTCAGACCCGAAAAGAGATTTTCCTCTCCCGCATGGAGCAGATTCTGCCATGGCAGAATATGACCGCTGTCATCGAGCCGTTTTATCCCAAGGCGGGCAATGGCCGACGGCCCTATCCGCTGGAGACCATGCTGCGTATTCACTGCATGCAGCATTGGTACAACCTGAGCGACGGTGCCATGGAAGATGCCCTGTACGAAATCGCCTCCATGCGCCTGTTTGCCCGATTATCCCTGGATAGCGCCCTGCCGGATCGCACCACCATCATGAATTTCCGCCACCTGCTCGAGCAGCATCAACTGGCCCGTCAATTGTTCAAGACCATCAATCGCTGGCTGGCCGAAGCAGGCGTCATGATGACCCAAGGCACTTTGGTGGATGCCACCATCATTGAGGCACCCAGCTCTACCAAGAACAAAGAGCAGCAACGCGATCCGGAGATGCATCAGACCAAGAAAGGCAATCAGTGGCACTTTGGCATGAAGGCCCACATTGGTGTCGATGCCAAGAGTGGCCTGACCCACAGCCTAGTCACCACCGCGGCCAACGAGCATGACCTCAATCAGCTGGGTAATCTGCTTCATGGAGAGGAGCAATTTGTCTCAGCCGATGCCGGCTACCAAGGAGCGCCACAGCGCGAGGAGCTGGCCGAGGTGGATGTGGACTGGCTGATCGCCGAGCGTCCCGGCAAGGTAAAAACCTTGAAGCAGCATCCGCGCAAGAACAAAACGGCCATCAACATCGAATACATGAAAGCCAGCATCCGTGCCAGGGTGGAGCACCCGTTTCGCATCATCAAGCGGCAGTTCGGCTTCGTGAAAGCCAGATACAAAGGGCTGCTGAAAAACGATAACCAACTGGCGATGTTATTCACCCTGGCCAACCTGTTTCGGGTGGACCAAATGATACGTCAGTGGGAGAGATCTCAGTAAAAACCGGAAATAACGCCAGAAATGGTGGAAAAAATAGCCTAAATAGGCTGATTCGATGTGTTTGCGGGAAAAAAATCGGCCCAGATCCGCGAAATTTTAATCAGCGAGTCAGCTTGGGAAGAAATGACCTGCTTATTCGCACCTTCCCTAGCATGCGGCGTCTGGGGCTTGCGGCGAAAAATTACCTGCCACAGTTAACAGTCAGCAATTCCCCCGGTAAACGGTTGGCTGCGGTTTGCATTCTGCAAATGGATTTTGACCCTAACTATATTACCTGGCTTGCCAACCGATTGTACGAAGAACCCGCATTCTGTGGCTATCAGGCGGCCAGTGTGCTTAGCACTCGAATGGCACTTGTAGGCACTCAGGAGAAAACAGAGATTATTAATGCAGTAAAAAATGCCAAACAAGTTATGACTGACAGAAATACACCAACTGACCCTGGCCGCGATGCATTAATTGACAGCATCCTTGCTTCATCATGAGTCAAGTCGTTGGTTGACAGTTGGAGCCACTGACACGCCCGATGACAGCATCGGAGATACTTAGTCATAAACCCGTATCGGTGATGAAATTGCCGGGAATGATACTGTACCGAACGAACTCATGAATCCATGAAAACCGAGTGCATGCAAAAGAGACCAAAAACAGGGTTCAGAGGATTAATTCATGAAGTTCTCTGGGTGTGCGTTTATAATTATATTAAAAACATCCACTTAAATCAGATGTATATGATGACCTTGTCTTATAAACTAGATTCTCACACAACATAAGTTAAATGCAATTACAGCGCACTCACAGATGAGGCTTCTCGCTAAGTTCACCTGTTTGACGGTGGTCTGTACGACGATTAATCTCCCCGCCTTTCTCCTGACGGATGTCCGGGCTTTAAAATATCAGGCATTATGGCCATTCGTCTTTAAACAGATCGTCTTCATCCTGGTGTGGTATCTGTTCAATGAATTCGGCCCCTACTGCCAGTCACTTAAGGTGACCAGCAGTCTATTTGCCCTTAATGCCGGCAAAACACCGACGGTGAGCGGCTCGTGTAGAACTGCCAGGTGCTGCTGTTAAGCCGCAATATGCTGAAATAAAAAGGCTCTTTCGGTTTTAAGTAAAAATCCGGCAGAGTCCTTGCCAGCAAAGGATGGATCGTCGTGCCACCTGCACTGGAGGCCACATTTTCTGACTCGAGGAAATAATCATCATCTTTGCGGGTGAAGGTAAACCAGACATTCTGATTCACTGCTAATGTTTCACCGTTATTATCAGTGATTTGTCCACGTAAAATAGCGACACCGCGAGCTCCATTAAATACGTATCTGACTGAAATATCGCCACGAATATCAGGATACTCCATCAGTAATTCCCCGGAGCAATCGAAATGCGAACGTTGCCAGTTTTGTAACAACAGCGTAGTGGTAATCGTTATCACTACTGCGATGACGATGAAAATACTCCACTTTATATTACGTACCCACATTTCTGGACTCCGTGAAATAATAGTGTGTCACGCAATCATTATCCTGCCAGCGGCTATATTTCTGTCGGCAGGTTAATGCAGACATCCGCGGGAAATTCGGATACAGCGTGAGATAAATCCACGGGTAACTTTGGCAATCCAATGTACTGGTTTGTATAAATTTTTGATGCTTATCGAACTTCAACACATCCGGATTTGCATACCAGTGACATCCCTCCCCTACATTCAGCGGCACATAACGGCTAAGTCGGGAATCAAATTGCAACTGCCAGGTGACGAATGAGGCTAAAAAACAGCAGATTACCCCTGCCACAATCCACCAAAGTGCCTGTTTATTCGAGGGTTTCGGTGTTGGCTTAATCGTGGCAATCTCGGCGACGACGGGCTCCTCGTAAACGATCTCATCGATCTCTTGCTCCAGTACGTCCAGTTGCGGTTCCAGGCGTATCCCGACTTTCGGCACGGTGACAATCAGTTCTTCATTCAGACCAAGCTCTTTAAACGCGCGGCGCAGCAATGAAATATTCTGATAGAAGGTATTATTGGTGACCTGGGCGCCGTTAATAAACCAGACATGTTCGAAAAAATAATCACGTTCAATAACCTGCCCTTGTTGTTGAATTAACAATAATAAACAACGAGTTGCCGGGTTACTTAACGTTATGCGTTTCGAGTCATCTGATTTTGCGTGTAATACATTTAGCTCTGGCCAGAATACAACGCTGCTGTTGAGCAAAAAAACGTTTGCCATCATGTTCCCTGAATGTGCATTTTTGTCAGTTTAGTCGAAGTGAGTTCATCCTTTGTTAATTCACGACAGCTGAAAATCCCCAACGATTTCCTTCATCGTTAATCACTGTAAAGTTTATCTTATTCTCTCGCATTTCAGGAGCAGCTGAATTAAAAATCATACGCCGGGAATACGGAGAAACCACTATTCCGCTTGTGGAATAGTCTCCCGAAGAAACATTTGCCAGTGTTATATTCCATGAACTCTCATTTACAGCATAAATCGCTCCATCTTGATAGTGAAAGCTCAGACGATTGACGGTTTTTTCAGTTAACACACCTGTATTTTGAGGTCTCCATAGGACTTTTAGCTGATTTCGAAGCGTTAAGCGCACTTTTTCACCAGTTGACGGTGTGCTCATCTCCGGCGGAATTTGATAAATGTTAAGCCAGAATAGTGATTCACGATCGTCGGCAAGCCCTTTACCGGTGGTCATGATCCGCAGCTCTCGCTGATCTCCCGGCTGGATTTTCAGTACCGGTGGCAGGACGATGAAAGGTGCACTGGCTTGTGACGGCCCATTTTCTGGCGAACCGTCATCTACCCAGCTTTGCACCACCACCGGATAACCGCCATCGTTCACTAACATCACTGTACGTAGCGTCTCTCCATGGTTGAAGATAACCCTGGTCGTGTTGATATTGACGGCTGCCTGTACGTCAAATGCCAATAGCCAAAGGCTACTGAATACGCAATAAAACTTGTACATGTGATTGATAACTCCCTGCGGTTACCGTATCTGCCCCAAAACTGGCCAGCCGAGCTTCGAAGGTTTCACTGTAGTAATTGACGCCATCCTGACTCCCATTTTGCTGCGTATTGCTGCCAATAACCGGCATCCAGCCGCCTTCTGTGCCGCTGCCTGCTGTCGATACCGCCATAAAATTCACAGGATTACCGGCCCGATAAACGCGCACGCCAACGCCACGCGCATGCCCTGGCGCACCGTATTGCGTATCAAGCAGCCAGGTTACCGTTTTCCCGGTGATCAAATTAAAACCCCAGGCGCTGTTGACGCTACTTTCGGGTGCCAGTAACCCCATCGCCACATTATTCTTCCCGGTCGCAACGCCCGAAATAACCGCTGATTCGCAGGCAAAACCTATCTGAAAAGGCGCAGAGGAATATTCCCCTTGTTTAAGTTGAGCTACCGTAATAACAGGCAGATGCACGACCGGGGTAAAGTCCGTAACCTGGCACATTGCCGCGCGTTTGATGGTGATCCCGTTGTTGTACAGGCTTATCACCGACGGCCAGTCATTGGCCCAGCCGGCCCAGTTGCCGCCACGATGTGGCTGCCCGATGTTAATCCCCCAGGACGTTGTTCCCGGCCCGCGAAAAACCACATAAGCATTGGGATTCACATAACCGTTATAGGTGGCGGACTGTGCCTGATTGAGGTAATAGCGCGTATCCAGCGTTTTGATAAGCTCTGCACTTATCGTGGAAAAGTTTTTGGCTTTAATCAGGTAATTGCCATTGGCGTCGAGATCCAGATTTTCCAACGGGCGTTGTTGCCAGCTATCGGTAAAGACGCTGCCCGTTGCGTCATGGGTCAGGCGCAAGGCAACATTCTTAATCACGGTTAAATAGGCGCCTGGTACATCTGTGGCCTCATACCAGCCGGCATAAGCATCATCGCCGTTGGTTGACCAGGCCTCATAGAGCTGCCCGGCGGTATCCGGCGTACAGCGGAAAAAGACCTGCTCTGGATCGTAGCCCCCGCCCTTATGTGCATAGGTCGTAAACGGAATCCCACCGCTGGATGTCAGGATTGTCCCTGCGGGCTGGAAACTGCTGTTACTGGTGATATCAACCGATTTACTGAGCCCCGGCAGCACTCCGTTCCAGGCATCGTTGCCGCCGCCAGAACGCCAGTCATTCGCAACGCCATCGGTAGCGGAACTGAGACGATGCGAACCTTGCGCACTGCTGCTACCGGATTTATAGGGATAGATAATGTATTCGCAAGCCGCGTGTACCCCCGAGGGAAGCAAGACTAACACCAGAATAAGTCGTTTCATGATCATCCTTTCACCACGCAGGTCAGCGTTAATGCAATCAGCGGTTCTGTGCGTTGTTGTTCGTTAAGTGCCCACGGTAGCGTGCAATCAGCCCCTTCGAGCGTCAGTCTTCCCTGCTCTCCCTCCACACGGGCATAAACCTGATTCCCCTGTGCCACCATACCTACCACGCGCCCCTGCCCATCGGTCACGGACATCCCTACAGGCAGCGTTACCTTGCTGTTCACCGTGATGAGCAATGGATAACCTGACAATGTTGCGAAACGCAATTTGACGGCGGCACCGGCCATCGGCGCAATACGTCGCTGACTCTCTTGTAGTTCAGCGTGGGTGTTCATTTCGCTACCGTCGAGCGTCACGTTGTTATAGCGATAAGGCGTTAATGACGATACCAGGGCGTAACCGGCATTATTGACGGTGGCGCCCTGCCCGCCGCCGACCCGGGCACCCGCTGCGCCCGGTGCTTCCACCAGAGCAAAGGTGTCTCCCACCCAGGGGCCTGCGATGACGCCATGGCGGTGCAAAACGACGGCCCCACGCATACCCGCAGTCCATTGCTGATAGTTCGGTGCCTGCGAGATACTGCCGTTCAGCGTGCCGAATGAGGTACTTTTTTGCAGAGACCCGCTCCAGTCGCTCACGTTGCCAGCGCCATCCTGCCCTTGTTGCCAGCCCGTGGACAGCGCGTAATTGAGCGTTTCCTCACTGTCGAGTGCGCCCGATAACGCCATCTGCGCATTGCGCCCAGCCTGCTGTGCCTGACTCGCAGAAAGCGCCAGCGTATGCTCGCGCTCACCCACGCCAAACGGTATCGAGAGCGTGAGTGTGGCGACATTCTCTGTTTGTGCCTGGGTATCATTTCCATTGCGCCACCAGGTGTCTTGCCTGCTAAAGGAGACACCAAGCGTGACGCGTCCGAGTGTGGTGTTGTATCCGGCCTGCAATTGCGAACTGCTTCCCCGATCGCCGTAGTAATCCATCATCGAGCCCGAAACCCACAGGTTTCCGTATCCACCCAGTGTCTGGTTTACCGTCGCGGTGAACTGGTTACGCTGGCGCAGGGTGTCCGAATGCCACTGCGTGTCGCCCCCTCTCACACTTCGCTCGCCCAGCACATCACCATAATCACGGTAACCTTCTGTTGAATAGCGATACCCGGCCAGCGCCACATGCGTACCTGTCGGGCTGAACGTTTTACTCCACTGGGTTTGCAGGCGCCAGCCACTCAGGGACTGAGAGGCGACCCGCGCCTGCGAACCGGTGATATCAACGCCAAAAGCCCCCATTGTCGTTGCCAGCACACCGCCCATCATCAGTGCCTGGTAATCATCACCGATACGCAAGGCTCCGTTCGCAGTCAGTAAATTGGTGACCCCGCGCTCCAGTGTGAAATCGGTAAATAAACTGTCGGCCGCACTGTAATCACGGTTTTTTCCTGCGACCAGTCCATAACGCCACGCACCAGGACGCAGTGACAACGGCACGCTGGCATAAGGCACGGTATAACCACTCTTGTTGCCATCAGCGCCGGTGATCTCAACCTGCAAATCGCCGTCCCAGGCCGTATTCGGTAAATCATCAAGCACGAAAGGACCTTGCGGCACGCTGGTTTCGTACAGCGTGCGGCCATTTTGCTTGATCACCACGCGCGAAGGCGTTGAGGCCGTCCCCCGAATTTCTGGCGCATAGCCACGACGCGACTGTGGCCACATGCGCTGATCGGTTTCCAGCTTGATGCCAGTAAACGCCATGCTGCCAAGCAAATTACCTGATGTATAACTTTCACCAACGGTCAATACGCTTTCCAGTTTTGCGATAGGATGCTGCAGCCAGGTTTGTAGCGCGTCCCAACGCTGGCTTTCACGATTATCATCACGACGCCAGTTAGCAGAAGACTGTTGGCGAAATTGCCAACTGCCCAGGTTGAAGCCGCTGTTAAGTCCCAGCCAGCCATAATCGCTTTGCTGTCCACCATTTTTATTGTGATAGATGTGCAGGTTGTAATTGCTGAACAAAACACTTTCGCCACTCTGCCATTGCGAGGGAGGAACATAATCCTGCGGCACGCGTTTAAGTGCTGCCTGTGGCACGCTCAAATTCAGGCGCAGCAGACCCTGGTCGAAATCCCATTGCCCGCCACTGATCCATGAGCCAGGTTCAATACAGGCATCCTCCGGCAGTTCAGTTGTCGCCTTAACACCCTGCTCATTCCAGAATTTCGCCGAAAGACAGGGCGCAATCTGACCTTCGCTATTCTGTTGAAACAGCACATCCTCTCTGCTCACAAACTTCCCGTTCAGCCAGATATCCACACTGTATCGCCCGGCAGCGATAGCCGCGTGATCGTTAAACTGCGCCAGGCCTTTTTCATAACCACTGCCCAGCAATAACGACTCATCAAACGTGTAATCGGTTGCAAAAACGGGTGTTGTACTGGACAGAAGTAACCACCACCAGTGCGGATTAATGGCGGACATGACCCGAATTCTCCACCGCCACACGTCCGGTCAAGGTCGCACCCTGATCGTTAATCCAGCGCATCTGCGCATCGGTAACCCGGGTAATTTTTGCCGGCCATGAAACCGTTGCCCAGGGAGCAACCGTTTCACTTTGAATTCGCTGTTTTTTACCCGCGCCGCTCACGTCAAGCGAAGACAAAGCAAGGTAATAACCGGAGTTGTTGTGCAAAAACAGGTTGCCATCCGCGAGCCAGACCCGACTGCTCCCCGCCATCTCCAGCGGTGAGCCCACCAGCCCTTTTGGCCTCACTAAAACTTTTACGCGACTGCGGATCAGTACCAGTAGCTGATTATCAGCCTGTGCACCTTTTTCCGTCGGTGGGATCTGAATAAAGTTGAACCACCACAGGGATTCTCTGTCCTGGGCGACAGGTTTACCGACATAACGTAGCCGCACGGTTTGCCCTGTCCGGGCCGCCAGCCGGAAGACTGGCGGGGTCGTGACAAAAGGCGCGTTTGCGGTGTGCGGAACGGATTGTGCGTTGCCATCATCCAGCCAGACCTGGACGACACCGGGGAAATCGTCATGGTTGGTTAACTGCACACTGACTTCCCGGCTGTCTGCCGGATAGATAATCCGACTGCCGGTCATCACGATGCTGGCCTGCGCGCCGACGCACATCAGCATTCCGGCCAAAACGAACGCCCATCCTTTCATCTCATTGGGCTCGTTTACAGGTAGGTGACTGCGTACTGCACAGTGCCGATTACCGTCCCTGCGGTCGCACCGCCGTTCGGGCTGAAATACTGTACGGCAAAGTCATGCTCGCCGCTGGTACTGCCAGCCGCCACGGTAATTCCGTCAATCGGCGCTGCGGAGCGAAGATCAATTGCTGTTGTCCCCGTACTGTCGGTCATCAGCTGTAATTCTACGTTTTGCGCCGTACCGGTGTTGGCGAGATTACCTCGCTCGGTCATATTATTGGCAACGAAAACCGTTTTGATATCCAGCGCATCAGTATCGAGAGTACAACCTGTAACACCCAGGGTGAAGGCCGTCAGTCCTGCAGAAGAGGCTGTGTTTGCCAGCTCACTTTTAGCCACCGATGGCAGTAATACCACGGGACGCGCATTTACACCGTTAACGGTGACTTCACAAGTTTGCTCTGTCACTTCACCTTTAAACGTGATGGTATTCGCTGAATCCGCATACGCTGTCTGAGTGATTAACAACGCCAGACTACTGGCAACAAATATACGGTTGGCGTGAGAAATATTGAATTTCATATTATCTGTCCTTAATAAAGAAATACACTGACATCCTGACAATGCAACGCAATAGCACCCCTCCGCGAAAATCGGAATATTTATTTGCGTCTGACAAAGAGGCCAGTAAGGTCTTGTAGCATCATAGGAGTAACCCTACGATGACTGCTAGTTTAAGAAAATTCCCAATAATGAAAACCTTTGTTTTCTCAAATAACATAAAGAGCGATCTTAAATAAGAAAAAGATGAGCTTAAGGTGGTGTAATGCTTTGTTTTTGCTGAGTTAATACAAAATCCCATGCTGATAAGAAAATTTTTCTTAACTCTATAAAAATGAGACAACACGCATGATTTTCATTACTTAATAATATGAGCTATCACATAAATGCATTTCTGTTGTTTCAAAATGCCCCCGATATACCGGGTATTGGCACGTAATAAGGTTCATTGCGTAAGATTTATTGGGAGTGTCTAATAATAAAGGCGATGAGATCGGTGAATGCAGGAGTATACAGTAAGCATTGCAAGCCTGATTTAAGCAGAGATGAAGATCGAATTTGTCGCCTGTGAGCAGATTTATGACAATTAGCAACCTTCCCTGTCCATCCAGGACACTTCAGTTCCCATCATTTTATATCAGGTGAAAAAGACTCTCTAAGACAGAGTTATTATGGTAAGTGGCGTCTTAAAGGCTGCCAGGAAGACAATGTCGAGGCATGTATTCCTTAAGTGCATCATCTATAGCGTAAAAATAAATTGACATTATTTGAAATGTAAAGAAATGAAAATTCAATATTATTCATAAAAAAGTATGAGTGAAGTCGTTCACGGAAAATCCATAGTTATGATCATAACAAAAATGTAATGCGAGCTAAAAACGCTAAGAACTTAAATATTGTGAAGACATCGTCTTCCGAAAACGTGTGCCCTGAATATACCTGAAAATTCAACGGGACACGGCCCCCTACCCCTGTATAACTGAATACATAAGTGAGGTGAATACATTATTACGCTAAGTAAAAACGTCAGGAGAATAACTCTAAATACGTAGTGAATATCTTAGCTATTTGAATAAAGGGATTTTGGCGTTAATTAAAATTAAGCATCAAATACGACTCATTCTCATGTTTATATGTAAACAGCAGAATTGAGTGATGATAGCGAATTCAAGGTAAAGATAGGGGTAATTATTTATGGCCTCACAATATGACTTTACTGTCACACTGCACGATCTTGCGTTTATTCTCAAGCAGATCAAAATCTCTGAAGCCGCCACCAACCCGGACGGTTCCATCAATGGCGAGGAGCTTCGTGAATCAGTCTCCAGCCCACTGCTACCCTACGGATTACGTACTGTCGATGGTTCCTGGAATAGTCTGATACCAGGCCAGGAGTTATACGGTTCTGCCGATCAGACAATGCCGAGGTTAACGGTATTAAACTGGCAAGATGCCGATCTGGGAACCAGCTATTTCCAACTCGGGGGAATGGTTGTAGATGCAGATCCCCGTATTATCAGTAACTTAATCTCAGACCAGACAGCCTCTAACCCGGCCGCGCTTGACGTATTCAACGCGTTAAAAGGTGAACCCGGCGGTGGAACCGTCTCTGAAAATGGCAGTTTGTCGATTCCTAACCAGTCTCCTGATGTGGGCCTCTCCCCCGCCTTTAACGGCTGGATGACGTTCTTTGGTCAGTTTTTTGATCACGGTCTGGATCTGATCCCTAAAGGGGGAAACGGCATTGTCTTTATTCCATTACAACCCGATGACCCATTATATGAAGAAGGGTCCCCCAATAACTTTATGATCCTAACCCGGGCAACGGTTGATGAAAATCGTGAAACAATCAACACCACGACCCCGTTTATTGATCAAAACCAAACCTACACTTCCCACCCTTCGCATCAGATTTTCATTCGTGAATACGTATTAATAGACGGAAAACCCGAGCCTACCGGTAATTTGTTGGGCGGCGCTAACGGTGGTCTTGCAACCTGGGCTGACGTCAAACATCAGGCTGAAACCTTGCTGGGCATTAAACTCACCGATCAGGATGTCTTTAATGTCCCACTGCTGGCGACTGACCGCTACGGTAATTTGATATTAAGTGAGAACGGTAAAGTACAAATTGCTACGAAAGGCGGATTGGTTGAAGCCAACGGTGACGTCTTACCCGCAGATACCTTCCGCACCGGGCATGCGTTTCTGGATGATATTGCACACACCGCGGTCCCGAAAGGTCTCATCGCCGATGAGGACGGGGATATTGGCGGCGTACAAGCTGCCGGAACCTATGACAATGAACTGCTCGACCGCCACTTCATTACCGGCGACGGGCGTGGGAATGAAAACATTGGCTTAACGGCGGTACATGCCGTGTTCCACAGCGAACACAATATAAAACGACCCTGCTGGAAACCGGCGACGTTGACCTGATCAACCAATGGTTGATGCCGAACCACCAAATCACGGAATTGCCTGCCGATACCAGTACGCTGGTCTGGAACGGTGAGTATCTGTTCCAGGCGGGACGCTTCTCCACAGAAATGCAGTACCAGCACCTTGTGTTCGAGGAGTTTGCACGTACCGTACAACCCGCGGTTGATCCGTTTGTCTTCTCAAATACGGCTGATATTAACCCGCTAATCTTTGCTGAGTTTGCGCATGTGGTTTACCGTTTTGGGCACTCGATGCTCACAGAAACCGTGGCGCGCACCGACAGTAATATGCAAAACGGTGATATCGACTTGATTTCAGCGTTTCTTAACCCGGTGGCCTTTAACCAAATTAACGGGGCTACCGTTACCGACGATCAGGCCATTGGCGCGATTGTACGCGGTATGACGCGACAGGTTGGTAACGAGATCGATGAGTTTATTACCGATGCGCTGCGTAATAACCTCATCGGGTTACCGCTTGATTTAGGTGCGCTTAACATCGCCCGCGGACGTGATACGGCGATGCCGACACTGAACCAGGCGCGCGAACAGTTCTTTGCCTTAAGCGGAGACAGCCAGCTTCGGCCCTATACCAGTTGGGCTGATTTTACAACGTACCTGAAAAACCCCGCCTCCATCATTAACTTTATGGCCGCGTACGGTCAGCACGAGCTGATCCTCAACGCCACCTCCCTCGAAGGTAAACGCGCCGCCGTTAACTTCCTGTTGTTTGGGGATAAAAACAACGCCCCACCAGCAGATGCAATGGACTTCTTCAACAGTACGGGGACATGGGCGACCAAAGAAACCGGCCTGAATATGGTGGATTTCTGGATTGGCGGTCTTGCTGAACGCAAAAACGAGTTTGGCGGCATGCTCGGCTCAACCTTCAACTTTGTCTTTGAAACGCAAATGGAAATGTTGCAGGACGGCGACCGTTTCTACTATCTGAGCCGCGTTCAGGGACTGAATTTGCTCAATGAACTGGAGGCGAACTCGTTCTCGGCGCTGGTCATGCGTAACAGCGATCTGGGGGATGAGGGTTCCTCTCACCTGCCGGCGAATCTCTTCCAGACCCCGGATCATATTTTCGAAGTGAACCGTGTGCTGCAAACAGAGATCGACCCCAAATGGGGTAACCCACTGAAAGACCTGCTCACGCCTTTGCTGGTACGCCGTGATCCGGGCGCGGATGTGAATAACGATGGCCATGCTGACGGTGGTTATCTTAAATATACCGGTGACGGACACGTGGTGCTCGGGGGTACTGCCGGAAACGACACGCTGATCGGTGGTAAAGGTATCGACAGTCTGTGGGGGGATGGCGGCGATGATCGTCTTGATGGTGGCGATGAAGCCGACGTCGTTCATGGCGGTGACGGTGATGACATCATTACAGACACCGGAACGCCGGTGGGTGATGCCGACTTCCTGCACGGTGATGCCGGGCATGACGTCATCTTCTCCGGTAATGGTAACGATCTGGTCTTTGGCGGCACTGGCAGTGACTTCGTGGTGGTCGGCGAAGATGCGCAGGAAGTCTTCTCCGGTCAGGATAACGACTTTGCACTCGGCGGTTCAGGCGCAGATTTCCTGTTGGGCAATGAAGGCGATGACTGGCTGGAAGGCGGTGATGGATTCGATACCCTCGCCGGGGACAACTCCGAGCTGTTCTTCAACAGTACGATCATTGGCCACGATGTTCTGAATGGTCAGGGTAACGATACTGACTACGATGGCGAGGCCGGTGACGACATCATGGTTCAGGGCGCGGGTATTCAGCGCAACAACGGTATGGCCGGTTTCGACTGGGCCATCCATAAAGGCGACCCGAACGGCGCGAACTCCGACCTCGGGATCCCTATTTTCGTTAACCAGCAGGAGTTTATTCTGCGTGACCGTTTTGACCTGGTTGAAGGACTCTCGGGATGGAAACACAACGATGTGTTGATCGGGACTGAACAGCCTATCGGTACGGCGCCGGTTCAGGGTGTTCCCCTCTCCAACAACCTGACTCAGGAAGGCGCAGACAGAATCAATGGTCTGCAGGCGATTCTCGGCGTAGAGCGTTCTGCTAACCCTAATGCGGTGCTGCTGAACCCTGATGATGGCAGCGACATTTTGCTCGGCGGCGGTGGCAGCGACCGCATTACCGGTAAAGCGGGCAATGACATTATTGATGGCGATGCCTGGCTGAACGTGCGCATTGCTGTGACCGGTATGGCGGGTCTCACCAGTGCCGAAAGTATGGCCGAGTTGAAATCTTACATGCTGGCCGGCACGTTGAAACCGAATCAACTGTCAATCGTGCGTGAAATTCTCCGTGACGGTGATGGCACTGAAACTGACGTTGCGGTGTATCGCGATATCAGCAGCAACTATGCCTTTACCCGTATGGCAGACGGTAGCCTGCGGGTTAACCACGCGACGCCAGATGCCGCATTGAATCTTAATGACGGCATCGACCGCTTGCTGAACATCGAAAAACTGGAGTTTGGTAACGGTGAACAACTGTGGGTGACGGCACAAAAAGCGACGGGGGATCTTACCATCAGTAAGGGGGCGCCTTCGGTGGGCGACCTGCTTCGTGTTAACGTCGCGAATTTGCTGGACGGCAACGGTCTCGCCGCGGATGTGGCGATCACGATGACCTGGCAGGCACTGGTTAACGGTCAGTGGCGCGATCAGGCAACCGGTGCGGAGTTCAGAGTGCCGGGGTCAATCCAGGGTGCGCCACTGCGCGTTGTTGCCAGCTTTAACGACCGGATGGGTGATGCGGAAACCCTGGTATCGGCGCAGACTCAGGCGATCTTGCCACGAAATCAGGCGACAACCGGTTTGCCGGTCATCAATGACCTGACGCCGACGGAAAGCCTGACGCTGACCGCAATCGTATCGGGCATTGCCGATGCTGACGGTCTGAGCGGTGGTAATTTTAGCTACCAATGGCGGATGAGTTCCCCGACCGGGTTCGTCAATATCAACGGTGCTACAGCGGCCACCTACACGCCTGGCCAGGCGATGGTGGGCAGAACATTGCAGGTGGTGGTCACCGTTGTGGATGACGAAGGCAACCCCCCTGTGGTTCTGACCTCAACAACCACCCAACCCATCGGCGACCTTATGGTGGGGACGAACGGCGCGAACACGCTCACAGGTACGGCGTGGAGTGACATCCTGCGTGGCGAAGGCGGTAATGACAGCCTGTTTGGACGTGCGGGCGATGACCTGTTAGTCGGCGGTGCCGGGAACGACAACCTGTCTGGTGAAACGGGACAAGACACGCTACAGGGTGATGCGGGTAACGATACGCTCGACGGTGGTCAGGGGGCGGACAGCATGACCGGCGGAGCCGGCGATGACACCTATATCGTTGATGATGTGGGTGATGCTGTAATTGAAGGCCTGAATGGCGGATACGATATTGTCCGCACCAACCTCAGCAGTTACGACCTCACCGATAACGTAGAAGAGCTGGTGTATACCGGAAGCAGCAGCTTTATTGGTACCGGGAACGGTCTTGCCAACGTGATTACCGGCGGAAATGGTAATGACCAACTGTTTGGTATGGGCGGCAACGATCAGCTGTCTGGCGGTGTCGGAAATGACTTCCTGGATGGGGGCGATGGCGCGGATAACCTGCAGGGCGGCGTAGGCAATGACGTCATGATTGGCGGTGCGGGTGCCGATACGCTCTCCGGTGGAAGCGGCGACGATATCCTCAACGGTCAGGCAGGAAATGACGTCATGGATGGCGGTACCGGGAATGACATCTTCGCCTTTAGCGCAAACTTTGGCCAGGATCGTATCACCGGTTTCGACAGCAACCCCAACGGCGGTCAGGACTATCTGGATCTGGTATTCCTGGGCATTAACGCAGGTAATTTTGCCAGCAGCGTGGCTATCAGCGGCAGTAACGGCAATACCGTCGTCACCATCGGTGCGGACACCATTACGTTAGTGGGCGTCAATTCAACCACCGTCAATATCGGTGATTTTTATCTGGAAGTCCCCACAACATTTGCCAGCAACAATGGCAATAGTTCATTGATCGTATAAGGAGAAGACTATGTCGCGCCAGCATACGCCAACAGAACTGAATGATGCATTAAAAGGTACGAAACCCACTTTCCTTATGCTGTTGTTTTTTAGTTGTGTGATTAATATGCTTATGCTGGCGCCGGCAATTTATATGCTACAGGTTTATGACCGCGTTCTGGTCAGTAAAAATACCACGACGCTGTTAATGTTAACCTTATTAATTGTCGGCCTGTACATCATCATTGCCATGATTGAGTCTGCCCGTGCAAAGGTGATGGTTCGTTTGGGTAACCGGCTGGATATAAAGCTCAGCCAGTTGGTGTTTCATTCTGCTTTTAAACGAAAGATCGCAACCGGGGATAATAACCCTGCGCAGTCTTTAAACGAACTTGATCAGATACGCCAGTTTCTTTCCGGGAATAGTCTGTTTGCGCTGCTGGATATTCCGTGGACGCCCGTTTATTTATTCATCGCTTTTCTTGTCCACCCGTTGCTGGGATACCTGTCGCTGGGTGGGATAACGCTGCTATTTGTCCTGACGCTGGTCTCGGAGATTTCGACCAAACGCCCTATCCAGCAAGCCCATGCGTTAACCATCAATAATGCCAGCAGGCTGAATAAACAGTTACAGAATTCCGATGCCATTGAAGCGATGGGGATGCTCTCTACCCTCAAACTCAACTGGCAGGAGCAACATAACAAAGTACTGATGCTGCAAACGCAGATAGCCGATAAAACCACCGGACTCAGTTGCCTGGGTCGCTTCGTTCGGGTCCTGTTGCAATCTATTGCGCTGGGTGCAGGTGCATTGCTGGTGATCGGGGGGCAAATTACCCCGGGGCTAATGATTGCGGCGTCCATCATTCTGGGGCGCGTCCTGAACCCGGTAGAACAGGTTATCGGGAGCTGGAAGCAGTTTGTGCAGTTTCGTAGCGCGTGGAAACAGTTATCCGATTTACTCAAAGAGTATCCTGCGCCGAAAGAGGTACTGCCTCTGCCACGCCCAAAAGGGAACATCAGCGTTGAAGGTGTTTTTGCCGCTGCGCCCGGTCTTCATACTCCCATGTTACGCAATATCTCATTTCAGCTTGAACAAGGCGAAGTCCTTGGCATCATCGGCCCTTCTGCGTCGGGAAAAACATCGCTGGCTAAGGTACTGGTTGGCGTCTGGAAGCCGCTATCGGGAAAAGTCAGACTGGACGGCGCTGACATCTGCCAGTGGGACAAAACCTTACTTGGCCCGTCTATAGGTTATCTGCCGCAGGATGTCGAATTGTTTGACGGTTCGATTGCGCAAAACATCGCCCGTTTCACGAAGAATGACAGCGAACTGATCGTCTCCGCAGCAATGCTGGCGGGTGTTCATGAGATGATCCTGCGACTGCCTCAGGGATATGACACGTTGCTGGGTGCTGGCGGACACCAGCTATCGGGCGGTCAGCGTCAGCGCATTGGACTGGCTCGCGCCGTCTACAACAATCCGGCATTTCTGGTGCTTGATGAACCCAACGCCAATCTTGATGACGCCGGTGAATTTGCCCTCGTCAAAGCCATTAATACCCTGCGAACACAGGGACAAACCACCGTCATTATCTCACACCGCCCCACACTGCTCGGCGTGGTCAACAAGGTATTACTGCTTAACGATGGTGCCATTCAGGCATTTGGTAGTCGCGACGAGGTCTTTGCCAATCTGCGACAGGCCAATATTTTAAAACCGGTGGCGACCTCTTCTTCATCCAACACTGAACAAAAACGCGAGGCATGAAGATGAAAAAGAACGACAAAAGCACCGAAAATACCAGTCCAGACGGTGTGGATACCAACATCTGGTCGCCGATCCTTCGCGGAATCATCGTGATTGTGCTCGGCGTGGGGGGATTTCTGCTGTGGGCGGTGCAAGCCCCGTTGGATGCCGGTGTGGTCGCAGATGGCACGGTAACCGTGTCGAGCAATCGGAAAACCATTCAGCACCTGAGCGGTGGACGGGTAACGGATATTTTTATTAAAGAAGGCGACATCGTTAAAAAGAATCAGGTACTGGTGCGTCTGGATAAAATGCAGCTCGACATGCGCTTTAGCGCACTCAACGCACAGTATATTTCGGCAAAAAGCATTGAAGACCGTCTGCTGGCAGAACGGGATGGTCTGGAGACGATTGCGTTCAATGAGGCGCTGACACAGCAATTCTCCGGTAATAAGCGTCTGGCGGAGGTCAGGAATTTACAAGCCAAACTCTTTGATACCCGGCGCAAAACGATTCAGGATGAATTATCGATGATTCAGGAAACCCTCGATGGGCTGGTCGGCCAGACGGATAACTTAAACAAAATAAAGGGTTATCGTGACCACCAGTTCAACCTGATTAACCGGGAATTAGGCGCTATTCGCGCGCTGAGTGAGAAGAACTATTATCCCAAAGCGCAATTGCTGGTGCTTGAGCGCGAGGCTGCTGAAATATCCAGCAGTGTCTCAGAAGATATTCTGAATATTGCCAAGCTAAAATCTCAGCAAAATGAATTGAAAATTAAAGCGTATCAGGTGCGCCATCAATATCTGCGGGAAGTCGAATCTGAGCTTACTGAAAACCAGAAAGAGGTCGCGATGCTGGAAGATGAGCTGGTTTCCACCCGCCATGAACTGGATAACACGGAAATTCGCTCGCCGATTAATGGTGTCGTGTTGGATGTTAAGGTCAGTACCATCGGGGGCGTTATTCAGCCCGGTGAGCATCTGATGGATATTGTCGCCGCCGGGCAACCTATGCAGATCGATGCCAAAATCCCCGTGCATGCCATTGATAAACTGGCGCCCGGTCTGACCGTAGACGTTCTGTTCCCTGCTCTAAACCATGCGCTGTTGCCGTCCGTTCCGGCCCGCGTACTGACGATCTCGGCTGACCGCTTAATTGATGAAGCCTCGCAGCAGCCCTATTATCTGGCTGAAGTGCAGGTCTCTTCCGAAGGGGCGCGTTTGCTGGGCGATTACAAAATCAAAGCCGGCATGCCCGCCAGCGTGACGATCAAAACGGGCGAAAGAACCTTTTTAAGTTATCTGTTCAAGCCGTTAATTGCCCGTCTGGAACTGGCATTTAAAGAGTATTGATCGCCTCCCTTTGTTCAGCGAGACAAACCATGGTGCGCCTTTGCGGGCACCATGCCTGTTTATACATTGCTGGTCGCCCTGCTTTCTTGTAACCTTTCGCTTCGCAAGCCTACTACAAGAACCCTTCAATCTGGATACATCGAACTGGACTTCATATGAACGCGCATATTTCTAAAGATCCCTTACATGGCGTCACGCTTGAGATGCAGGTCAATGCGCTGGTTGATCGCTTTGGTTGGGCAGAGTTGAGTCAACGCATTAACATCAACTGTTTTAAAAATGAACCGAGTGTTAAATCCAGCTTAAAGTTTCTGCGTCGTACACCGTGGGCTCGCGCAGAAGTTGAAGCACTGTATCTTGATTCCCTGCATGACGTGGCGCCGATAAAAAGCACGGTGCCTGCTATCGATCCCTGGGCAAACAGCCGCCTGAAGAAAAAATAAGAGCCATATCAGATGTCAGCACCCGGTTTTCTTTCACGTCATCATCAGAAAAAATGGGCGACATTCATTGCCCGTTCACGCAATCTGCTCCCGATAAGCAACGTAAAATGGTTTGCGATGCTTGTCGGCAGCATGCTTTTACTTGGCAGTTGCTCTTCTGAGCCGCCAGCGAAAAAGCCTACGGAGCAACCTCCGGTAACAAAACCTCAGCGTAGCCAGGAGCCGGTTCGCGGTATCTGGCTGGCAACGGTGTCACGTCTTGACTGGCCGCCGATTTCCTCGGTTAACATCAGTTCACCGTCTGTACGTATCAGCCAGCAGCAGAAAGCCCTGACCGATAAGCTGGACAACCTGAAACGTCTTGGGATCAATACCGTTTTCTTCCAGGTGAAACCGGACGCCACCGCGCTCTGGAAATCTAAAATCCTGCCCTGGTCAGACACGCTGACAGGCACGATAGGAGAAGATCCGGGATACGATCCGCTGCAGTTTATGCTCGACGAAGCCCACAAACGCGGCATGAAAGTTCACGCCTGGTTTAACCCCTATCGTGTCTCCGTTAACACGAAGCCATCAACGGTAGCTGAACTCAACCGCACACTGTCTTTGCATCCTGCCAGCGTATATGTCCTGCACCGGGACTGGATCCGCACATCTGGCGAACGTTTTGTGCTCGACCCGGGCATTCCTGAAGCGCGGGATTGGATCACCAGCATCGTGGCAGAGGTTGTCGAGAATTACCCGGTCGATGGCGTGCAGTTTGATGATTACTTCTATACCGAGTCCCCCGGCTCTGCGCTTAACGATTCTCAAACCTTCAGAAAGTACGGTCAGGGATTCGACTCCAAAGCTGACTGGCGGCGGTATAACACGCAACGGCTGATAGAGCAGGTTTCGCAGACCATTAAAAAGAGTAAACCCGAAGTGGAATTCGGCGTCAGTCCAGCAGGCGTGTGGCGTAACCGTTCGCACGATCCCGCGGGCTCCGACACGCGGGGTGCTGCGGCCTATGATGAATCTTATGCTGATACCCGTCGCTGGGTGCAACAAGGTTTGCTGGATTACATCGCCCCGCAGTTGTACTGGCCTTTCGCCCGCGATGCCGCGCGTTATGACGTGCTGGCGAAATGGTGGGCTGACGTGGTGAAATCAACCAACACCCGTCTGTATATCGGGGTCGCACTGTATAAGGTGGGTGAGCCGTCATCAAAAGAGCCCGACTGGGCCGTCAAAGGCGGTGTGCCGGAACTGAAAAAACAGCTCGATTTGAATGAGTCAGAACCCCACATTAACGGCACGATCCTGTTTCGTGAAGATTACCTTAATCAACCACAAACCCAGGATGCGGTGACCTATATTCGCGATCGCTGGGGACGTTAATGTGGAGGGTGTCCGCCGCTACACCGCTAAGCGGCGGACATTTTCATTAATTTGTTTCTGGATGGCCTTCAGGGTGGCCGGTGTGATCTGCTCAGGGTATGTGTCTTTGGCCGTGTCACTCCATGCGGCGGCATACTCACTGATCCTGTCGATAATCTCGTTCACCTTTTCGGTGGAGAGTTCAGCTTCCTGTTCGCCAAGTCTCTGAAGTTGTTTTCGTTCAATATCCAGCGCTTCTCCCATCACATCCATTTGATGATATCCCCCCGGTCCATCGCAGTAGGTGACGTCATACGCCGGAGCCAGCGTCCAGTTGCCTTCTGCCGACATTAAATAAGCAAAGTTTTTCGGATGATCGTCGCGGTTGTTAAATGCCACATTGAAGACAACGCGTTCAAAGGCTTTCGCTTTCTCCCGGACATCATTGGTGCATATTTGGGTCGCGCGTAAAAAGCTTCGGTAATCGAGCGCGCCAGGAACCTGATAATTGGCTCCGGTAAGGGCTGCCAGACTTTGCATAGGAATACGCATCTCCTGCTGGCGGTCGAATCGACGCGTCGCAAATGCGGCCTGCCCATCCGGCAGCGTAAAATAGGCCGTATCGGGGGTGGCGATCCCACATTGCCGCAGGCACTCAGCATAGACCGCCTCGATCGCACAAACTTCGGCATGTTCATGCCTGGCCGGGAATTTTACCAGCCATGCTTCAGCACCGGGCAACGGAGATGTTGTGAATTTAGACGTGACAGTGTCACGATAAAGCAGTGCTTTGGGTCTGGCTCCCTGCGGCGATCCCCCCATCTGGAGCAGTTTTTGCAAAAACTCGCCGCCTTCACCGCTGAGCACTTCCTGAACCTCAGACGCCAGCTGGTCAAGAGGAACCTCTTCCCTCGAGACCTGTTCAGCCTCGGGTTGCACGGGCTGGAACGTCATGGCGCCCATCGCATTGTTACCGACCCAGGTTAATCGCTCTAACGGGCCAATGCGTGCAGCGTGTAATCCGCGACGTTTAAATAAACGATCCATCAGTAACATGCCCCAACCATCGGGCAGCGAATCATACACCGGGCCGGGTAATCCCAGTTGATGAGCGGGGAAATCTCTGCGCAGACGCGGTCCATTCAGTGGCAACGTTAACCGGGATAGCTCCAGACCTTTGCGAATGGCGTCGTCACTGTATTCGAATGCGATCAAAGGGCGTCCGGTCAGTGCGGTTGAGGAAACCAGTTTCCCCCAGAGCCATTTTTCACCCCAGCCTTCATAAAAGATCGCGATTTGTTCAGGCATCCGATTTTTTCCTTTTCACCCGCTGGCGTGCGGCACTCTTCTCGTAACGCAAGATATCGTCCAGGCTGTCAATTTTAGGCTTGAACAGATCTTCCAGCGCCTCGCCATAACCTAACACCATGGCGACTTTGACCAGGCTTTCAAAGCCTACGTTCTTACCTGCTTCCAGGTTGGATACGGTGTTTACCCCTATTCCCGAACGGGCAGCCACATCCGCTTGCGTCATCTGTCTGGCCAGGCGTTCTTTGCGCAGTCGGTCGCAAAGCAGCTTGACGATATCGTCTGGTGTATGAAGTGTTAAATCCATAATAATGTGCCTTATGTGTAAAAATCGGCATTTACACACAATATTATAGAGTTATGAGGATTAAATCGCAAAGTCGATTAAAACACAAAATAAGGGAGATATGTCAGAAAATCGGCCATAAGCCACGTTATAAAGGATTTAACAGAGGTGACGGGCTACAAAATAAGAACGCCCTCGAAAGAGCGTTCATAGTGTTATCAGGCGCTGATCGGTTCAGGCAACCTGAATGAAGAGACCAGCAAGGCCAGTTGTTCGGCCTCTTCTTTGAGTGCCTGTGTTCGCGCGGCGGCGTCATCAATTAACGAAGCGTTCTGTTGCACAGTGCTGTCCATTTCCGTCACCGCCAGCGTAACTTCGGAAACTCCTTTTCGCTGCTCTTCGCCTGCGACACGAATCTCGCCCATCAGTTGGCGAACCTGTCGCACATTGTTGACCAGTTCTCCCAGACGTTCCCCGGCATGGTGAATTTGCTGACTGCTGCTGCCAACATGGGAAACAGACTCATCAATCAGCGCTTTGATTTCCTGGGCGGCTGTTGCACTGCGCTGCGCCAGGGTGCGAACTTCCGAAGCCACGACAGCAAATCCTCTGCCTGCATCACCCGCTCTTGCCGCTTCAACGGCGGCATTCAACGCCAGAATGTTTGTCTGGAATGCGATACTGTCGATGACCGCGACAATTTCCACCATTCTTCCTGACGAGTTGCTGACATTATCCATCGTAGAGATCACGCCCTGCATGACATCGCCGCAGCGGTTAGCGGTTTGCGCGGTGCTGTCAGATAGCTCATCGGCCAGTTGTGTATTGCTCGTATTCTGATGAACGGTCGCATTTAATTGTTCCATGGCAGCGGAGCTCTCTTCCAGCGCCGCTGCCTGCTGCGTCACGCGTGATGAGAGTTCCATATTGCTGTCTGCCAGGCTGACTGCGTTATTTGCCACCACCACGCTACTGCTTCTGACGGTGATCAGAATGGCCGAAATCTTATCAACAAACAGGTTAAATGCCTCGGCGATATCGGAGATCTCATCTTTACCGCGCACATCCAGTCTTCGGGTCAGATCGCCTTCTCCTTGCGCGATGTCATCGAGCGCACGACGGGTATCGTCCAGACGGGAGATCAGTCTGCGAACCACCAGCCAGGAGCCCGCCAGCAAGAGAGTCATGACCGGAATCAAGACTTCCAGCACGTCCTGCATCATCACTTTGGCTAAACCAACAATCCGCGATTCCGGTGTCACCAGACCGACGACCCAGCCGGTATCCGCCATCGGGAACAGCATCACCCGTGATGGCGCATTCAGCAGGTTGTCCTTTTCGAGCGTAATGGTTTTCACTCCCTCCGTCGCACGAAGCGACTTCAGACCCTTTTCCACCGGGCTAAGCCACTGTGCGCTACGCGCCAGCTCACTAAAGGTTTTATCTTTGGTTTTATCTGCCTGTGGGAAATACAGGATCTGCCCCTGCTTATCCACCACGAACGCATACCCCCCGGTACTGTTTCCTTGCTGTTGCATAAAGGTGGCGACGTTATCCAGACGAATATCGGTCGTCGCTACCCCGGCAAACTTACCGGCCAGCAGATAAGGAATACTGCAGGTCACCATGTTTACGCCAGAACTGGCGTCCTGATAAACATCAGACCAGAGACAATTATTTTGCGAATGTCCCTTCGCATGCTGATACCAGCTTTCGTTGTGGTAACCGCTGGAGCCTTCTGCGTTGTAGTCATTAGAAAATACCAGTTTTCCCTCGGCGTTACGCGCCCAGAAGAAGCTACGCCGCTCCACGCCTGCGGTGAATGCATCAGGCTCTGGCCAGATCCCCCCGCCGGTAATAATCGAGTTTTTATCTTCGCCAATCAGATGCGGGACGACGCTTTGATACAGAGATTCATCGTTAGGCAGCACTTCTGCCAGCCGTGACAAACTGACCGTTTCACCCTCAATACGTGACAACACGGTACTCAATTGACGGGTTAAACCTTGCCCCGTTTCTTCTATCAGGTCGGAATTGATCTCAACGACGCGCGGCTGACCGCGCCAGAGCATAATCGCCACAATTACCAGGGTGGTGACTGCAAGCAGCAGTATGCCCCCGATGGTCAGGCGAGTTGAAATACGAGTGGGATACCAGGCCATACAAACTCCTTCTGTAAAAGGCTAACTTTTATCCAGTATCGGCACAGGTATTTATATCTTTATGCTGTTTCAGCGGGTGGGATTAAATTAATAAAGTGACGTTGTCACATATAACAAAACCCAGCACTTTGGCTGGGTTTTAATAACGGCGTAATCTTATTTAGATAATTCTTTTTTGATTTCGTCTTTTATTTTGCTTAATTCACTCTGCGGATGTTTTTTGCAAAGTTCAACGGTCAGAGGAACCGCTGTGGTGATAGTTTCGTTATAGTCTACGAAGTCACCGCCTTTGAAGTCTTCGTCTTCATTCAGTACCCAGAAGGCCACAGGAGCCATCGTTTGTGGGTTCAAATCAACAAATTCCTGGCAGCTCATGCCTTTCGGGGTAACCTCTGTTTTGGCGTTATCTGTAGCTGCATTGACGCTTACACTGGTTAACAGCGCTGCGACCAGAATACCTGCTGTAGAAAGGGAGAATTTATTCATTGTTGTACTCCATTTATAATATAGATAATATCTACACTCGCGCTTTAAACCGTTAATGTAGTTCGGAAAAAATAATACCCCTACAATCTGAAGAATAAAGATCACCGCCCTTGATATGGCTGAAATTTATATTTCACATTACCGATTCTGATGTATGGCTATTCAGACTGCTCACAATGTGATCACCCCGACGAAATCGACAGATTCCTACCCCACTTTCCCTGCCGTTGCACCAAAACTGAACTATGCTGCACAAATGTTGATCATTGGTTAATAAAATTAATCGTTTTTTAACAAAAAACAGCGGCGAGCCGTTGCCGTAGACATGGCACGCGTCCTGCATTGTTAATTCAGTAACAGAGAAGCGGTAACTGACAGACAACTAACAGTGAGATGGTGATGACATCGAAACCTGAGTTATTTGCCCGCGTGGAACAGACATTCAGCCAGCTAACGCCCAGCGAAAAGCGTGTTGCCGGCTGGCTGTTAGCGCATGCTGCACAGATCCCGTTTGAAACAGCGGATGGCATTGCCCGGGCAGCGGGAACCAGCGGCATTACCGTCGGCCGCTACCTGCGTAAACTGGGTTTTCGTAATCTGGAAGATGCCAAAGCCAGTTTGCGCGAATTGCCCGTCATCCCCTATCAGCCCTGGGGAATGAACGAGCGTCTGGATTCCTGGCACCAGCAGCAGAGCCTGCCGGATCGCGCAAATCAGTCGCTGTTACTGGAAATTGATGCAATTACCCATGTCTACCAGCTTGCGCAGGGCGAGACCTTTTTGCGTATTGCCCAGCGGCTGGCGCATGCAGAAGCCGTCTATATTCTCGGGATCCAATCCACCCGGGGGATCGCCAACGCCTTTTTTAGTCATCTGGAATATTTACGGCCAAAAGTGATCTACTCAGAAGGCCTTTCCGGCAGCTGGGTTGAGTCGCTGAATTCAGGGTTTAACCAACCCTATGTGGTGATAACCGATCTGCGCGCCTACGCGGCAACGTCCCGTCAGTATTGCCGTGTCGCCAGTGAACGCAACATCCCACTGGCGCTGATTACCGATGTCTGGTGTCCATGGGCCAGAGACTATGCCATTGATTTATTACAGGTGAAAACCGACACCGGACATTTCTGGGATTCCCTTGCGCCCGTGAGCTGTCTGTTCAACTTATTACTCTCCGCAGTGGTGGCGCAACTGGGCGACACCCTTACGGGGCGCCTGCAAACCAACCGACAGTTACAACAACAATTTGGTCAATTCGAACAATAAACAGGAAACGTGCTATGTCAGATACCCCAGAGCTGGTCGATCTGTCAGTGATATTCCCGTCACTGCACATCGATCTCAAATATGCCACCTCCGATAACATTACCGGCGCGCCTATCTATCGGGAAGCGCGTTGCCTGTTACACACTGATGCGGTCTCAGCGCTGGCCAAAAGCATCAGTATTGCGCAACTGGCGGGTCTATCCCTGGTGGTGTATGACGCCTATCGCCCGCAACAGGCGCAGGCGGTGCTGTGGAATGCCTGTCCTGACCCGCAGTATGTCGTCGATGTGGCGATTGGCTCTAATCACAGCCGTGGCACGGCCATTGATTTGACGTTGATGGATGAGCGCGGCAACGTTCTTGATATGGGCGCGGATTTTGACGAAATGCACGACCGTTCTCACGCCTGGCACCCTTCTGTTCCCCCGGCAGCGCAGCGTAACCGGCTATTGCTCAATGCCATTATGCACGGCGGCGGCTTTGTCGGAATAAGCAGCGAATGGTGGCATTTTGAATTGCCTGACGCTGCGCGCTACCCGCTACTGGATGATCACTTTGCCTGTTTTCCTGTCCCACAAATAACAACACAACACGCCCTTTGATTCTGGAGCCTGGTTATGAAGACTACACCTGCATTGACATCGTTTTTTCGCCCCGCTCTGATTGCCATTGCGCTGGCGGCCGCTTTGCCTGCCGCGCAGGCTGCTGTACCCAAAGATATGCTGGTCATTGGTAAAGCGGCCGACCCGCAGACGCTCGATCCCGCCGTCACCATCGACAACAACGACTGGACGGTGACCTATCCTTCCTATCAGCGCCTGGTGCAGTACAAAACCGAGGGAGATAAAGGCTCAACGGAAGTTGAAGGCGATTTAGCCAGCGGCTGGAAAGCGTCTGACGATCAGAAAGAGTGGACGTTCACACTGAAAAACGATGCCAAATTTGCCGACGGTACGCCTGTCACCGCAGACGCGGTGAAGCAGTCTTTTGAGCGTTTACTTAAAATTGGTCAGGGTCCTGCCGAAGCATTCCCGAAAGATCTGAAGGTGGAAGCCATCGATGCCAGTACGGTGAAATTTACCCTCAGCCAGCCCTTCGCGCCGTTCCTGTATACGCTGGCGAATGACGGTGCCTCCATCATCAACCCGGCAATCTTAAAAGAACATGCCGCTGACGACGCTCGTGGATTCCTCGCGCAAAACACAGCCGGATCGGGTCCCTTCATGCTGAAGAGCTGGCAAAAAGGACAGCAACTGGTGCTGGTGCCGAACCCACATTATGCTGGCTCAAAGCCCGCGTTTAAGCGTGTATCGGTAAAAATCATCGGTGAAAGTGCTTCCCGTCGCCTGCAGTTGTCGCGTGGGGATATCGACATTGCTGATGCGCTTCCCGTTGACCAACTGGCCGCCTTAAAACAAGAAGGTAAAGTCAAGGTCGCGGATTACCCTTCGCTGCGCGTGACCTACCTGTATCTGAATAACAGCAAAGCACCTCTTAATCAGGTGGATTTGCGCCGCGCTATTTCGTGGTCAACCGACTACAAGGGAATGGTAAAAGGTATTCTGAGTGGTAACGGGAAGCAGATGCGCGGCCCAATTCCTGAAGGGATGTGGGGCTTTGACCAAAAGGCCATGCAGTACAGCTTTGATGAAGCGAAAGCCAAAGCCGCATGGGATAAAGTGGCGACGAAGCCCGACAGTCTGAGTTTCCTTTACTCGGATAATGACCCTAACTGGGAGCCCATCGCGCTGGCTACCCAGGCCAGTCTCGGCAAGCTGGGGATTAAAGTGAAGCTCGAAAAACTGGCGAATGCCACCATGCGTGACCGTGTCGGTAAAGGGGATTACGACATCGCCATCGGCAACTGGAGCCCGGACTTCGCAGACCCGTATATGTTTATGAACTACTGGTTTGAGTCAGATAAGAAAGGCTTACCGGGTAACCGTTCATTCTATGAAAACAGTGAAGTCGATAAGCTGCTGCGTAGCGCGTTGTCCACCACCGATCAGGTGGCCCGAACCAATGATTATCAGCAGGCGCAAACCATCGTGATTGATGAGGCCGCCTACGTCTATTTATTCCAGAAAAACTACCAGCTGGCGATGAACAAAGAGGTTAAAGGCTTTGTATTCAATCCGATGCTGGAACAGGTCTTCAACATCTCCACCATGAGTAAGTAAATACGCCACGTTTATGCGGAGCCGTATTGGCTCCGCAAGGGGAAGCCAATGACTTTCTGGAGCATTTTACGCCAGCGCTGCTGGGGACTCGTCCTGGTGGTTGCCGGTGTTTGCGTGATTACCTTTATTATTTCGCACCTGATCCCGGGTGACCCCGCGCGGCTGCTGGCGGGCGATCGCGCCAGCGATGAAATTGTCGAAAACATTCGCCAACAACTGGGGCTGAATCAACCGCTGTATGTCCAGTTTTTTCGCTACGTCAGCGATATTTTCCAGGGGGATTTGGGCACCTCGATTCGTACCGGACGCCCGGTGCTGGATGAACTGCGCATATTCTTCCCCGCCACGCTTGAGCTGGCTTTTTGTTCTCTTCTGCTGGCGCTGATTATCGGTATTCCGCTGGGCATTCTCTCTGCCGTCTGGCGTAACCGCTGGCTTGATCACATCGTTCGGTTAATGGCGATCACCGGCATTTCAACGCCCGCGTTCTGGCTGGGACTGGGCGTTATCGTTCTGTTTTATGGCCATCTGCAAATTTTACCCGGCGGTGGGCGGCTTGATGACTGGCTGGATCCGCCCGCACACGTCACCGGGTTCTACCTGATTGATGCGCTGCTGGAAGGGAATGGCGAGGTCTTCTTCAATGCGCTCCAGCATCTGATCCTGCCTTCTCTGACGCTGGCCTTTGTCCATCTGGGGATCGTCGCTCGCCAGATTCGCTCGGCCATGCTGGAGCAACTGAGTGAAGATTATATCCGCACCGCCCGCGCCAGCGGTTTACCAGGCTGGTACATCATTTTGTGTTACGCGCTACCGAATGCGTTAATCCCGTCAATCACCGTGCTGGGTCTGGCGCTGGGGGATCTGCTTTATGGTGCGGTGTTAACCGAAACAGTCTTCGCCTGGCCGGGCATGGGCGCCTGGGTGGTGACGTCGATTCAGGCACTCGATTTTCCGGCAGTAATGGGATTTGCCATTGTGGTCTCCTTTGCATATGTCCTGGTCAATCTGGTGGTGGACTTACTTTATCTGTGGATCGACCCACGTATCGGACGCGGAGGTGCTGAATGATGCTCTCACAAGAAACGCCCGCCACCTCCCCGACAACACGCCGTCGCACCGACTGGGCAAAACTGTTCTGGATGGTGAAAGGCAGTCCTCTGACGCTGATTGGCGGCATGATCATTGTATTGATGCTGCTGTTGATGGTGCTGTCACCGTGGCTCACCCCTTTCGACCCCAATGCTATCGACCTGAGCGCTCGCCTGCTTGCGCCTTCCACAACCCACTGGTTTGGCACTGACGAGGTGGGCCGCGATTTGTTTAGCCGCGTCCTGGTGGGCAGTCAGCAGTCGATCGTCGCCGGTCTGGTGGTTGTTGGCATCGCCGGCGGTGTGGGTTCTCTGGTCGGCTGTTTGTCCGGTGTGATGGGCGGACGGGCCGACGCTGTCATCATGCGCGTGATGGATGTCATGCTGTCGATCCCGTCACTGGTTCTGACGATGGCGCTCGCCGCTGCGCTGGGACCCAGCCTGTTTAACGCCATGCTGGCGATTGCGATTGTGCGTATCCCATTTTATGTCCGTCTGGCGCGCGGGCAAACTCTGGTGGTTCGCCAGTTTACTTACGTGCAGGCGGCTCGTACCTACGGCGCATCCCGCTGGCATCTGATCAGCTGGCATATATTACGTAATTCGCTGCCGCCGCTGATCGTGCAGGCCTCGCTGGACATTGGTAGTGCGATCCTGATGGCAGCCACGCTGGGATTTATCGGACTGGGGGCACAACAACCCAGCGCCGAATGGGGAGCGATGGTCGCGATTGGTCGCAACTATGTGCTTGACCAGTGGTGGTATTGCGCATTCCCGGGTGCCGCCATTTTGATCACTGCCGTGGGCTTTAATCTCTTTGGTGACGGTATTCGCGACCTGCTTGATCCGAAAGCCGGAGGAAAACAGTCATGACACAACCTGTACTGGAAATCGAAGATTTACACCTGAGCTTCCCCGGTTATAAGGCCGACGTGCATGCGCTGAACCATGTTTCGCTGCATATCAACCGGGGAGAGATTGTTGGCGTGGTTGGTGAATCCGGTTCCGGTAAATCGGTGACCGCCATGCTCGCCATGCGTTTGCTGCCGGAGGAAAGTTATCACATTCATCAGGGGCGCGTTTTGCTGCTTGGCGAAGATGTGTTGAACGCCAGCGAGAAACAGATGCGTAAATGGCGAGGTGACCGTGTGGCGATGATTTTCCAGGAGCCGATGACGGCGCTGAATCCAACCCGACGTATTGGGCAACAAATGGTCGAGGTCATTCGTCATCATCAGTCGCTCAGCCGTGGGGATGCCCGGCAGAAAGCCATTGCTTTACTGGAGGAGATGCAAATCCCGGACGCCCCGGAAGTCATGACGCGTTTTCCGTTTGAGCTTTCCGGCGGGATGCGCCAGCGCGTAATGATTGCGCTGGCCTTTTCCTGCGAACCGGATCTGATTATTGCCGATGAACCGACGACCGCGCTGGATGTGACGGTGCAACTGCAGGTGCTGCGGTTGCTCAGACACAAAGCGCGCGCCAGTGGAACGGCCGTACTGTTTATCAGCCATGATATGGCCGTGGTCTCGCAGCTGTGTGACAGGTTGTACGTCATGTATGCCGGAAGCGTCATTGAAAGTGGCCCGACGCAAACCGTCATTGAACATCCGACGCATCCCTACTCTATTGGCCTGTTGAAATGTGCGCCAGAACATGGCGAACCGCGGACACCGTTGCCTGCCATTCCGGGAACCGTACCCAACCTGAGCTGCCTGCCCACCGGATGCGCATTCCGTGAACGTTGCTTTGCCGCAGGATCCCAATGCGAAGAGACACCGGCGTTACGCACTCAGGGACGTTTTGAACAACAATCTGCCTGCTGGTATCCGCAACTGGAGACAACACATGTCTGATATTTTACTGGCGCTTGATGATGTCCACGTTAACTTCCCGGCTCGTAAAAACTGGCTGGGTAAAGTGACTGAGCGCGTGCATGCGCTTAATGGAATGGATTTACAGATCCGCCAGGGTGAAACGCTGGGAATTGTCGGTGAATCAGGGTGCGGGAAAAGTACGCTGGCGCAGTTGCTAATGGGCATGCTCAAGCCCAGTCAGGGGAACTACTCCCGCCATAGCACGCCACAAAACCGTGCGAACAACGGGATGCAGATGGTGTTCCAGGACCCGCTTTCGTCTCTGGACCCTCGCTTACCGGTCTGGCGGATCATCACTGAACCGGTGTGGATCCAGCAGCGAAGCCCGGAGCGGGAACGCCGGGCACTGGCTGAAGAACTGGCGCTGCAGGTAGGCATCCGACCGGAATATCTTGATCGTCTGCCACATGCGTTTTCTGGGGGACAGCGCCAGCGTATTGCCATCGCCAGGGCGTTATCCTCAAAGCCGGATGTAATTGTGCTCGACGAACCCACTTCGGCACTGGATATCTCCGTCCAGGCGCAAATCCTTAATCTGCTGGTATCGCTCCAGGCGCAAAGAAAACTGACCTTCGTGCTGATCTCGCATAACGTGTCCGTGGTGCGGCATATGAGCGATCGTGTGGCCGTGATGTACCTTGGGCAAATTGTTGAACTGGGCGATGCGCAGCAGGTATTAACTCACCCAGCTCACCCTTACACACGTCTGTTGCTCGATTCGGTTCCCAAAACCGGCATGCCGCTGGCTGAAAATCTGGTCTTGCGCAAAACCGAACTGCCGGGCAACCGTACCTTGCCGCAGGGGTGCTTTTTCCGCGACAGATGCCCGCTGGCGACTCGTGGCTGCGAGAATAAACAGGTCTTGCTGAAGGGGGAAACCGGACATGACGTCCGCTGCTGGCGAGCCGCCGAAATCGTCTAGGCCAGATAGGCCTTTTTCAGCGTGTCTACCAGCACCTCGGACGCGGTGGAGAGCTTATGATGTGCGGAACGCAGGATGCCGATCCGTCGCTGGATCACCGGGCTGTCCAGTTCGATACAGGTTGCCCCGAGCTCGGTCATTTGTGTACGACAGAGCGCGGGCACCGCACTGCCACCTAACCCATTTGCCACCAGACGCCCGATGGTGACCAGTTGATGACTCTCCAGCGCAACTTCCAGTGCGTGGCCGCTCTGCACCAACTGCTCTTCAAGCATCAAACGTACGGCAGATGGCCGCTGCAGCGTAATGAAATCCAGCGTCAGCAGTTCTTTCCAGGTAATCCGTTCCCGACCCGCCAACCGGCACGAGGGGGGAACAATGGCAATAAACCGATCCATCCCGAGCGGTGTAAAATGAAGGTGCCCGGAATAGTCCGGTTCGAAAGCGATCCCCATTTCCACACGCCCTTCGCTCACCATTTCGATGACCTGCTCGTTTATCACGTCATGAACCGTCACGTTGATGCCGCCGTAGCAGTCGCGGAAAGTTTTGAGTACCGGCGGCAGCACGTTAGTGGCGAACGAAGGCATTGCGGCAATCGAGATTTTACCGCGTTGCAGCGTAAAGTGCTGGCGCATGGCTTCTTCGGTGTTTTCCCAGTCAGCGAGCAGTTGCCGCCCCATCGTCAGTAGCGTTTCCCCTTCCTGCGTCAGGATCACTTTGCGGGTGGTTCTTAACAGTAAAGCCCCACCCAGGGAGTCCTCCAGACCTTTAATCGCCAGGCTTAACGCGGGCTGTGACATATTCAGCCGTTCACTGGCATGAGCAAAATTCAGAGTGTGAGCTACCGCTAAAAACGCGCGTAACTGTTTGATGCTCATTCTCATTACTCATTCCTTTAACTTGTTGAATACCTTTAATTAACATTAAATTGATAAAAAAACCCAATGAGTGAGTCACAAATTTAAAATTAACAAATCATTTTTCACCCCCAATGATGTCGGCAAGGACAACTGGAGGGGCAAGTGTATGGCTGGACTGGATAAACGGGTCGCCACGTATCAAGAGGCGCTGGAAGGACTGACCGACAACATGACGCTGCTGGCGGGCGGTTTTGGCTTATGCGGTATTCCTGAAAACCTGATTGCAGAGGTACGCCGCCGGGAGGTTCAGGGACTCACGGTCGTTTCAAACAACTGTGGCGTGGACGGTTTTGGTCTCGGCGTGCTGCTGGAGACACGTCAGGTACGCAAAGTAGTCGCCTCCTATGTGGGTGAAAATGCGTTGTTTGAACAACAGGTGCTGAGTGGCGAGCTGGAAGCCATTCTGACGCCGCAAGGGACGCTGGCAGAGCAGTTACGTGCAGGCGGCGCGGGGATCCCGGCCTTCTTCACTGCGACCGGATACGGGACGCCCGTGGCTGAAGGGAAAGAGGTTCGTGAGTTTGCCGGCCGCCCTTACATCATGGAACAGGCGATTACCGGTGATTTTGCGCTGGTTAAAGGCTGGAAAGCCGACTGGTACGGCAACGTTATTTATCGCCATACCGCGCAGAATTTTAATCCGCTAATGGCGGTGGCCGGGCGTATTACGGTCGTGGAAGTTGAAGAGATTGTCCCTCCCGGAGAGCTGGACCCTGCCGCGATTCACACCCCTGGGATTTACGTTAACCGCATCATTCAGGGGCAGTTTGAAAAACGTATTGAACAACGCACCCTACGCCACAAAGGAGCCTGACCATGTTAACGCGTGAACAAATGGCGATGCGTGTCGCCCGTGAGCTGCGCGACGGCTATTACGTCAACCTGGGGATCGGCATCCCGACGCTGGTGGCAAATTACATTCCCGACGGCATGGACGTGATGCTGCAATCGGAAAATGGCCTGCTCGGGATGGGACCATTCCCCACCGAAGACGAGCTGGATGCCGACATGATCAACGCAGGAAAACAGACCGTGACGGCGCGTGAAGGCGCAGCGATTTTCGACTCCGCGCAATCCTTCGCCATGATCCGCGGCGGTCATGTTGACCTGACGGTACTCGGCGCATTTGAGGTGGATACCCACGGCAATATCGCCTCGTGGATGATCCCGGGGAAAATGGTGAAAGGCATGGGAGGCGCGATGGATCTGGTGGCTGGCGCGGAAAATATCATTGTGGTGATGACCCACGCGTCCAAAAGCGGTGAGTCCAAATTGCTGCCTGCCTGCACCCTGCCGCTGACCGGTGTGGCCTGTATTAAACGTGTACTTACCGATCTGGCGCTACTGGAAATCGCCGATGGCACCTTCATTCTGCGCGAACGCGCGCCAGGTGTCAGCGTAGATGAGATTGTCGCCAGAACCGCAGGCAAGCTGGTCATCCCCGATCATGTCCCCGAAATGCAATTCAACTGAGGAGCTGACCATGCAGGATGTTGTTATTGTCGCGGCAACGCGCACACCGATTGGCAGTTTTCATGGCGCACTGGCTCCTCTTTCCGCCGTGGAGTTAGGCACGGCGGTGATCCGCGCTTTGCTGGAAAAAACCGCCGTCGCACCGGAACTCATTGATGAGGTGATCTTAGGCCAGGTGCTGACGGCGGGTTGCGGTCAGAACCCTGCCAGGCAAACGGCGTTACGTGCCGGATTGCCGGTGACCACGCCTGCACTGACGATCAATCTGGTGTGCGGGTCGGGGCTGAAAGCGGTACACCAGGCGGTGCAGGCGATCCGCTGTGGCGATGCGGAAATCGTCATTGCGGGCGGTCAGGAGAGCATGAGCAATGTCCCCTATTTTCTCGACGGCGCACGTGCCGGTTTACGCCTGGGGCATGCCAGCCTGAAAGACAGCGTGGTGCATGACGGGCTGTGGGATGCGTTTAACGACTACCACATGGGGATCACCGCTGAAAACCTGGCGGATAAGTTCGCCATCAGCCGCGAACAGCAGGATGCCTTTGCGCTGCTCTCCCAGCAGAAAGCGGCGGCGGCTATCGAGGCCGGTCGGTTTAGTGCAGAAATTACTCCCGTCAGCGTCCCACAAGGAAAAAAATCCCCCCGTCTGGTCACCCACGATGAACAACCTCGCCCGGATACGCAGGCGGAAAAACTGGCGCAACTGAAACCGGCATTTCGCCCGGGTAACGGCTCGGTTACGGCGGGTAATGCGTCATCATTAAATGACGGCGCCGCGGCGGTTATGCTGATGAGCGCCGCCAAAGCCGCAGCGTTGAAGCTTCCGGTGCTGGCCCGTGTCACAGGCTATGCGGTTTCAGGCGTTGATCCGGCGATCATGGGCATTGGCCCGGTGGAAGCCTCACTGCAGTGCCTGAAACGTGCGGGCTGGACGCTGGATGATGTGGATCTTATTGAAGCCAACGAAGCGTTTGCCGCCCAGGCGCTGGCGGTCGGCGAATCGCTGAACTGGGACAGCAACAAAGTGAACGTCAATGGCGGCGCCATTGCCCTCGGTCATCCGATTGGTTCCTCCGGTTGCCGCATCCTGGTGACCCTGCTGCACGAAATGGCTCGCCGCGACGTGACCAAAGGACTGGCCACACTGTGCGTCGGTGGCGGTCAGGGCGTGGCGCTGACGGTTGAACGCCCGACAGGAGCACAACATGCAAACTAATCACATCAGCGTGCTGGGTGCCGGATTAATGGGCGTCGGTATCGCCACCCATTTTGCCCGCTTTGGTCATGATGTCTGGTTATATGATACCGACAACAACCGGATTGCCGATATTGCGACCGTTGCCAGTGGGATCCTCGATGAACTGATCGCCACCGACGCGTTTGCGGATACCGACAAAACGACGGTGCTGAGTCGGTTGCACGGTACAGGTTCGCTGGAGGATCTCGCGATATCAGGATTACTGATTGAAGCGATCCCGGAACGAATCGAACTCAAACACGCGCTGTATGCGCAACTCGAAGCGCTGATCGCCCCTGAGGCGGTTATCGCCAGTAACACCAGCGGTCTGCCACCGGACGCGCTGGCCGCAAATCTCGCCCATCCGGAGCGGTTGTTGATTGCCCATTTCTGGCATCCGCCACACTTTATTCCGTTAGTCGAAATCGTGCCTGGCACAGCGACAAAACCAGAGTACCTCCGTGAGTTACAACAACTGTTGGTGTCGATGCAGCTTGAGGCAGTCGTGCTCGACCGCGCCGCGCCCGGTTTCGTCGGCAACCGTCTGCAGTTCGCCCTGTTGCGTGAAGCCCTGCATATCGTCAAAAGCGGCATTGCCAGCGCGGAAGTGGTGGATCAGGTCATGCGCGCCTCGCTGGGTCGTCGCTATGCGATGGTCGGTCCGCTGGAAGCGGCAGATATGACCGGACTTTCAACGGTGCAGGACATTTGTCGCCATCTGCTACCGGAACTCGCCACCGGTAGCGACATGATGTCACTCGTCGCTGAAAAGGTGGCACGCGGTGATACCGGCTTGCGCAGCGGTCAGGGATTTTATCGCTGGGATGATTCGCGCAAGGAATACATCCAGCAACGCAGAGAGCATCAATTGCGCTTTGCCCTGAAACCGTAACTTCTCTTTCTGTACCCACACTAATAATAATGAGGAGTCATGATGAGTGTATTAATCGCCCTGGCAGCGCTGGGCTTGCTGATGCTGGCAGCCTATCGCGGATACAGCGTTATCCTGTTTGCCCCCATCGCGGCATTAGGTGCTGTACTGCTCACTGAACCGAGCGCCGTCGGCCCTGCTTTTACCGGCCTGTTTATGGAAAAAATGGTCGGTTTTGTGAAGCTGTACTTCCCTGTGTTCTTACTGGGAGCGGTCTTTGGCAAGTTAATCGAGCTATCCGGTTTTTCCCGTTCTATCGTCGCCGCAGCGATCAACATCCTCGGGCGTCGTCACGCTATTCCCGTGATTGTGCTGGTGTGCGCGCTGTTAACCTACGGCGGCGTATCACTGTTCGTGGTCGCGTTTGCGGTGTATCCGTTCGCGGCCGAGCTTTTCCGTCAGAGCAATATTCCTAAGCGTCTGATCCCGGCGACCGTCGCATTGGGGGCATTCTCCTTCACCATGGATGCGCTGCCCGGTACGCCGCAGATCCAGAACATCATTCCGACCAGCTTCTTTGGCACCAATGCCTGGGCAGCACCCTGGCTGGGACTGATAGGATCGCTGTTTATCATTTTTGTCGGTCTGGTCTATCTCGAACGCCAGCGTCGTAAAGCGCAGGCTAAGAATGAAGGTTATGGTACTGAACTGTTAAACGAGCCGGAAACGCCGGATAACATCAACCTGCCAAACCCGATTATTGCGATTTCCCCGCTGATCCTGGTGGGCGTGTTTAACCTGTTGTTTACCCGCTGGATCCCACAATGGTACGGGGCGACGCATCAACTGGAACTTCCGGGACTTGCCAAACCGATTACCACGGAAGTTGGCAAGATAACCGCGATCTGGGCCGTGGAAGCCGCGTTGATTTCGGGGATTCTGCTGGTTGTCATTTTCGGTTATCGCAACATCAAAGGTCGTCTGGCCGAAGGAAGCAGAACGGCCGTCGGCGGTGCTATTCTGGCGGCCATGAATACCGCGTCAGAATATGGCTTTGGTGCTGTAATCGCCGCCCTGCCAGGGTTCCTCGTGCTGTCAAAAGCGCTGGCGGCCATTCCTGACCCACTGCTTAACGAAGCCATCAGTATCACCACCCTTGCCGGGATCACCGGATCGGCCTCTGGTGGGATGAGTATTGCGTTAGCGGCGATGTCGGACTCTTTCATTGCTGCCGCGCACGCTGCCAATATTCCACTGGAAGTCCTGCACCGCGTAGCCTCGATGGCCAGTGGCGGCATGGATACCCTTCCCCATAACGGCGCAGTCATTACGCTGCTGGCCATCACAGGCTTAAGCCATCGTCAGGCATATGGCGGGATCTTCGCCATCACGGTGATCAAAAGTCTGGCCGTGCTGTTTGTTATCGGCGTGTTTTACGCCACCGGAATTGTATAAGGAGAACGTTCATGAACTTAACGGGAAAAACAGCCCTCGTTACCGGCTCGACAAGCGGTATCGGTTTGGGGATCGCGCAGGTGCTGGCCAAAGCCGGCGCAACGCTGATTCTCAACGGATTTGGTGATATCGAGGCAGCAAAAGATGCCGTCGCGCAGTATGGCAACGTGCCGGGGTATCATGGCGCGGATCTGAGCGATGCCGCGCAAATTACCGAGATGATGCGTTACGCCGAAAGCGAATTTGGCGGCGTGGATATTCTGGTCAATAACGCCGGGATCCAACATGTATCGCCGGTGGAAACATTCCCGCCCGAAAAATGGAATGCGATTATCGCCATCAATCTCTCCTCCGTGTTTCACACCACACGCCTGGCGCTTCCCGGCATGCGGGCTCGTGACTGGGGACGCATTATTAATATCGCCTCAGTGCACGGCCTGGTGGCCTCAAAAGAGAAATCCGCCTACGTTGCGGCGAAGCATGGCGTGGTCGGGCTCACCAAGACTATTGCACTGGAAACGGCGCAGACCGGTATCACCTGTAATGCGTTGTGCCCAGGCTGGGTACTGACGCCACTGGTGCAACAACAAATCGATAAACGTATTGCGGATGGCGCTGCGCCCGATGCGGCGCGTGATGCTCTGCTCGCGGAGAAGCAGCCCTCACGTGAGTTTGTCACACCGGAGCAACTGGGTGAGCTGGCGCTGTTCCTGTGTTCAGATGGCGCGGCGCAGGTACGCGGTGTTGCGTGGAATATGGATGGGGGTTGGGTCGCGCAGTAAAAAACATCCGCTTATCCGGCCTACATTTATGTAGGCCCGGTAAGCATGTGTCACCGGGCAACGGGTCAGTTACGATTTTAACTGATAATCAAGGGTAATTTCCGCCTTCAGAACCTGTGAAACCGGGCAGCCGGCTTTGGCTTTCTGGATGATGCCATCAAACGTAGCGGCATCGATTCCAGGGACGGCAATCTCACTGTGTAGCGCCACTTTGGTTATCGCAAAACCCGCATCCACCTTATCCAGAGAAACATCGGCAGTTGTATCAATAGAATCTGGCGTAAACCCTGCCTCACCCAGCATCAACGAGAGCGCCATTGAGAAGCAGGCGGCATGGGCCGCACCAATCAGCTCTTCAGGGTTGGTCCCTTTAACGCCTTCAAATCGCGTATTAAACCCATAGGGTTGCTGATTTAACACGCCGCTTTCGGTCGAGACAGTCCCTTTCCCACGCTTGATATCACCTTCCCAGTGCGCCTGACCTTTCTTATGGATAGTCATTACTGCTCTCCTGTGTTGTCGTCGGAGTGATAAGTATAGGACGTTGAGGGAAAGGTATGACACATAATGGATAGTTCTGCATTTACCGCTTAAGCATTGACCTTTCAGATAAAATGACCGACCATCCAGAAAGCCGCTTTTTTAAACATCGGCTTTCTATCAGGTTGTATTTCGTCCGTTTCTGCACGGACTCGCCCTTGAAACCAGTAACAGGATTAAGGAGTTAGAATGAAATCGAACCGTCAGGCCCGTCATATTCTTGGACTGGACCACAAAATCTCCAACCAACGTAAAGTCGTCAGCGAAGGCGACAAAACCAGCGTGGTCAATAACCCAACCGGAAGAAAACGCCGCGCTGACAGCAAATAGGCCTTAACCCGCCTTACTGAATAACGATGATAAACACCATTGCAACCGCAGTGGTGTTTTTGCTTATAAAACCCCTTAACCCATTCACAATGCTTTATACTTCGCCCGTTTCCCTGGTGGAAGGCAACATATGATCATAAAGAGAGCCAGGGACAGTTATTCAAAAAAGAGCGAGTGACATGGAAAACGAAACTAAAAAACTGCGTTCCCTTTACATCCCCTACGCTGGCCCTGTACTGCTGGAGTTTCCCTTACTGAACAAAGGGAGTGCTTTCAGCGTCGAAGAACGCCGTAACTTCAACCTGCTGGGGTTACTGCCGGAAGTCGTCGAAACGATTGAAGAACAGGCCGACCGCGCCTGGATCCAATATCAGGGATTTAAAACGGAAATCGACAAACACATTTACCTGCGCAACATTCAGGATACCAACGAAACCCTGTTCTACCGTCTGGTGCATAACCACCTGGATGAGATGATGCCTGTCATCTACACCCCAACGGTAGGTGCGGCCTGCGAGCGTTTTTCTGAGATCTATCGTCGTTCACGCGGCGTCTTTATCTCTTACCAGAACCGCCACAACATGGACGATATCCTGCAAAACGTGCCAAACCACAATATCAAAGTCATCGTCGTCACTGACGGTGAACGTATTCTGGGTCTTGGTGACCAGGGGATCGGCGGGATGGGCATTCCTATCGGTAAACTGTCGCTGTATACCGCCTGCGGTGGGATTAGCCCGGCGTACACCCTGCCCGTCGTGCTGGACGTTGGCACGAATAACCAGCAACTGCTCAACGATCCGCTGTACATGGGTTGGCGTAACCCGCGTATCACCGACGATGAGTATTACGAATTTGTCGATGAGTTTATCCAGGCCGTTAAACATCGCTGGCCGGACGTACTGTTGCAGTTCGAAGACTTCGCACAGAAAAACGCCATGCCATTGTTGACCCGCTATCGCGATGAAATTTGCTCGTTTAACGACGATATTCAGGGTACCGCAGCAGTCACGGTAGGCACGCTCATCGCGGCCAGCCGTGCGGCAGGCAGCCAGTTAAGCGAGCAGAAGATTGTCTTCCTTGGCGCAGGTTCCGCCGGTTGCGGGATCGCCGAACAGATCGTCGCGCAAATTCAGCGTGAAGGTCTCAGTGAAGAAGAAGCACGCCAGCGTGTCTTTATGGTTGACCGCTTTGGCTTGTTGACCGACAAAATGCCGAATCTGCTCTCCTTCCAGACGAAGCTGGTGCAAAAACGCGAAAACCTGCAGCACTGGGATACGCAAAATGACGTGCTGTCGCTGCTCGACGTCGTACGCAATGTGAAACCGGATATTCTGATCGGCGTATCCGGTCAAACGGGTCTGTTTACCGAAGAGATCATTCGCGAGATGCATAAGCATTGTCCGCGCCCGATCGTGATGCCGCTCTCAAACCCAACCTCCCGCGTCGAAGCCACGCCGCAGGATATTATTGCCTGGACCGAAGGTAATGCGCTGGTTGCCACGGGCAGTCCGTTTGCACCGGTGGTGTGGAAAGAGAAGACCTACCCGATTGCCCAGTGTAATAACGCGTATATCTTCCCAGGTATCGGTCTTGGGGTGATTGCATCTGGCGCCTCGCGCATCACCGATGACATGCTGATGTCGGCCAGTGAAACGCTGGCTCAGTATTCGCCGATGGTGCTCAACGGTGAAGGTCTGGTGTTACCGGAGCTGAAGGATATTCAGACTGTATCGCGCGCCATCGCGTTTGCCGTCGGTAAAATGGCTCAGCAACAAGGCGTGGCGGTGAAAACCTCCGCGGAAGCGCTGCAACAGGCCATTGACGATAATTTCTGGCATGCAGAATATCGCGACTACCGTCGTACCTCTATCTGATGGTTTACCCGGCGGGATCATGCCGTCGGGTGTTCAAAGCTTGCGCGGATCGATAAGTTGCGATTACACTTTCACCATCGATTAACATTCGGAAAAATATAAGGAGGATACTTATGCTGTACTGTGAACGTTTCATCGCTTCACATACTTTAGGCGATCGCCAGTGCTCAAGCGTTATCGGTATCGTGCTGCGATAACTTCTGCTTGAGCGAAGCTAACTTCTAAATCTCCTTCCCTCGGGCTTACCGGGTTATCGTCAGCGATGTTTGACGAGGCGTTTTCACGCCTGTAACTCTTGAGTAAGCAACAATGAGCACATTACTAACCGCGCAATCCTTACACGTTGATACGGCATTCGGCACGCTATTCGACGATCTCTCCTTTACCCTAAAAAAAGGCGACCGCATCGGGCTTATCGGCTACAACGGCTGTGGCAAAAGTACGCTGTTAAAACTGCTTGATGGCACGATTTCGCCCACCAGCGGGTCAATAGCGCTGGCAAACCACTGCCATCTCGCCCGTGTGGAACAACATTTACCGGCTGACATTCTTCCGCTCAACCTACAGGAAGCGGTTCTTGCGCAACTTCCTGAGCATGCGCGTGCAGGCCAGCAGTGGCGCGTTGAATCGCTCCTCACAGAAATGGGATTTACGCCGGATAACTTACAGCTCACAGCACAAACGCTGAGCGGCGGACAACATACACGTCTGCTGCTGGCTCGGGCGCTGATGCGTGATCCTGATCTTTTATTGCTGGATGAACCGGGTAACCACCTGGATTTACCGACATTGCTCTGGCTGGAGCAGTTTTTACTGAACTGGTCTGGCAGTTTTGTGGTGGTGTCGCACGATCCGCAGTTACTGGATGCTGTCACCGGGAGTACGTGGATCCTGCGCGATCACACCCTGCACGCCTTTGATCTCCCCTGTAGCGCGGCGCGTCAGGCACTTGTTGCCAGAGATGCCAGCGATGCGTTACGCCATAAGGCCGAACAAAAAGAGATTGATCGCGTTACGGCCAGCGCTAAACGTCTGGCGACCTGGGGACGGGTCTATGACAACGAAGATTTGTCCCGAAAAGCCAAGCAGATGGAAAAACAGGTACTGAGACTGAAAGAGACGCAGACGGAAGTCACCGCAGGAAGTCAGTGGACACTAACATTACAGGGCGATGCCCTGCGTGCCGATCGCTTGCTGGAAATGTCTCAGTTGCGGGTTTCACCTGCGCCAGAGGCCGCGACCCTGTTTTCTGTTGCCGGCATCAGGATAAAAAGCGGTGACCGCGTGGCCATTGTCGGGCGTAACGGCTGTGGGAAATCCTCGTTGTTAAGGCTTATCTGGCAGCAATATCGGTCTCAGCTGGCGTCAGAGTCGCTGGTGCTGCATCCTCGTGTGACGCTGGGTTACTACGATCAGACATTGCACCAGCTTGCAGATAACGATTCATTGTTTGATGCGCTCGAACCGTTTGCTCCACAGCCGGAGGTTCGCAAAATGGCGCTAATTAGCGCGGGATTTCCGTGGATGCGTCACCAACAGGGCGTCAATACATTGAGCGGCGGCGAGCGGTCACGTCTGCTGTTTGTCGGACTTACGCTTGCCCGCTATAGCCTGTTAATGCTGGATGAGCCAACCAACCATCTGGACATGGAAGGCAAAGAGGCGCTGGCGCAAACGCTGCAAAACTTCAGCGGTGGCGTGCTGCTGGTCAGCCATGACCGCCAGCTCATTAGCCAAAGCTGTAACCGCTTCTGGTTTATCGACGAGGGCGAACTCAGCGAATGGCACGATCTGGACGCCATTAATGCCCGTATTCGGGAGACCGCAACGGAATTAGCGCCCGCCAAAACGGCAACGGAAACGGTGGTGGAAATTAGCGGTGACGGCGAGCGTCTGTTGGAAAAACTGATTGAGCTTGAACAGCGACTGGCCGATGACCTTGCTCGTAAGCCAAAGCATCAGAAACCGCAGTTGCAAGCGCAATGGCGTAAGGAGATTGCACGTTTGAATTCTCAACTCGAATAAAAAACGTTGCCGGATGAGCGCCATGCGGCAAATCTTGCGTGGCGCTTTCCAGAGGTTCCCTCGCCCACTTTCTCTTTAGATCCATTCGCCGCACAATTTTGAAAATATTACGGCCTCAGTGTTGCGCTTAACGGAACACTAATGATAGTGTTCCTCCGAAGGGAACAAGGAACTGGCGTGATCGCGATGCCTATATACTCGATTATGAGGACTATCATTGATGAAAATGGCAAATCATCCCCGTCCGGGGGATATTATTCAGGAAGCGCTGGATGAGCTAAACGTTAGTCTGCGCGAATTTGCCAAAGCAATGGAGATTGCGCCTTCTACCGCAAGTCGATTGTTGACCGGAAAAGCGGCGTTAACCCCGGAAATGGCGATCAAATTGTCGGTTGTGATCGGCAGTTCTCCACAAATGTGGCTGAACCTACAGAACACATGGAGTCTGGCAGAAGCAGAGAAAACAGTTGATGTTTCGCGGCTTCGCCGTCTGGTTATTCAGGAATAACAGACCCGTTCGTTGCAGACATCTGCATGGTGTTTTAGACAAAAAAATGGCGCTACCGATGCAGCGCCATTTTGTCAGAACGTATCAGGGGTTATTTAACGCCTTCTTCGCTCTCTTTTTTCGCTTCCAGACGTTCGACTTCGCGGTACCAGCGAGGGTGATGTTTCTTCGCCCAACGACGACTCACCTTCCCTTCGACCATGCCTTTAATCGATCCTTTCACCCAAAACGCCATATACATATGGATGAGGATGGCATGCATCAGGATGATACCCGCCGCTGCGTGGATTAGCAGACTGTAACGCACAACCTGCATCGGGAAGAACTGCGCAAAGTACGGACGCCAGATAATCACGCCGGTGACCAGCAGCACAAAAATCATACTCATGATCGACCAGAACATCATTTTCTGTCCGGCGTTGTACTTGCCCACGTCCGCAACTTTGTGTTCGTTGCCTTTCAGCACTTCCACAATGTTTTTCAGCCACGGAATGTCTTTCTTATCCGGGATGTTGTGGTGCACAAAGCGCACAAACATAAACATCAGCGCGACGAAGATCAGCAGCCCGAAGAACGGGTGCAGAATACGCCCCATCTGCGGTGTACCGAAGGTTTGCGTCAACCACTGCAAAGTCGGGAAGAAAAACGAAATACCCGACAGCGCAACCAGAAAGAAGCAAATCACCACCGTCCAGTGACAGGCGCGGTCGATAAACTTCGTGCGCACAATCATTTTCGACTTACTCATGATGATCCTCCTCGTCGTCGTCCACTTCCTTATTCGGGCCAATTCCAATGTAGTGGAAAATGAGTCCGGCGAAGGTGGCGATAAATCCGGCTGCCGCCAGCGGTTTCAGCGCCCCTTTCCACAGGTTGATAGAGGTATCGATCTGTGGATCTTTTGGCAAACCGTGGTACAACTCCGGCTGGTTAGCGTGATGCAGGACGTACATCACGTGCGTTCCGCCCACACCCTGCGGGTTGTAGACACCGGCATGTTCGAAACCGCGCGCTTTCAGTTTTTCGACGCGCTGCTCGCCCATTTCCAGCATCTCTTGCTTGGTCCCGAAATGTATTGCCCCGGTTGGACAGGTTTTCACGCAGGCAGGCTCCTGCCCGACGCTGACGCGATCCACACACAACGTACATTTATAGACGCGGTTATCCTCTTTATTGAGGCGCGGAATATTAAATGGACACCCGGCGATACAGTACCCGCAGCCAATGCAATGCTCTGACTGGAAATCGACAATCCCGTTGGCGTACTGGATGATAGCCCCGGCAGACGGGCATGCCTTCAGGCAGCCCGGATCTTCACAGTGCATACAGCCGTCTTTACGAATCAGCCATTCCAGTTTGCCGTTCTGCTCGGTTTCGGTAAAACGCATCACCGTCCAGGATTTGGCGCTCAGATCGGCGGGGTTGTCATACACCCCGACGCAATGACCGACTTCATCACGGATATCGTTCCACTCTGAACATGCCACCTGGCAGGCTTTACAGCCCACACAGGAGGACACGTCGATCAGTTTCGCGACTTCGGCTTTGTAATCACGTGCCTGAGGCGGCGGCGTGATGGAGTTTGTTGCGGACCGTTTGATAATGTCCTGCGTTTCCATAGACATATGTTCGCCTCCCTTACGCCTTCTCGATGTTAACTAAAAACGCTTTGTATTCCGGCGTTTGCGAGTTTGCATCACCGACATTTGGCGTCAGGGTGTTGGCGATAAAGCCTTTACGCGCGACTCCTTCAAAGCCCCAGTGAATTGGGATCCCCACCGTTTCGATCTGCTGACCGTTAACCTGCAGGGTACGCAGACGACGCGTCACCACGGCCACAGCACGGATAAATCCACGCTTGCTGCTGACTTTCACGTAATCGCCGTTAGCGATACCTTTTGCTGCCGCCAGCGTTTCGCTGATCTCCACAAACTGCTCTGGTTGAGCAATCGCATTCAGCAAGGCGTGCTTGGTCCAGGTGTGGAAATGTTCCGTCAGACGATAGGTTGTACCCACGTACGGGAAGTCCTGCTTGTTCCCCATACGCAACGCATCGGCTTCATACAGACGCGCCGCCGGGTTGGAGATCACCTTCGGATGCAGCGGGTTTGTGCCCAGCGGTGTTTCCATCGGCTCGTAATGTTCCGGGAACGGCCCTTCAGCCAGCTTATCGATGGCGAACAGACGACCCAGCCCTTCCGGCTGCATGATAAACGGATTGGTACCGCTGCCCGGTGCGGCGTTGTTGAAGTCTGGGATATCGTTACCCGTCCACTTCGTCCCGTTCCACTGGATCAACATGCGTTTCGGATCCCACGGTTTACCCTGTGGATCTGCCGAGGCGCGGTTATACAGAACGCGGCGGTTCAACGGCCATGCCCAGGCCCAACCTAACGTGTTGCCCAGCCCTGACGGGTCAGCGTTATCGCGGTTCGCCATCTGGTTGCCCTGCTCGGTCCAGCTACCGGTATAGATCCAGCAGGACGATGCGGTGGTACCGTCATCACGCAACTGCGCAAAGCTGCTCAGCAATTGACCTTTTTTCGCAATCAGCACACCATTGGCATCATAGAGATCGTCCAGCGCATAGCCGTTGTTCTCTTTCGCCACCTCTTCTGAATGCGGTTCGTCCGGTTGCTTATAGCTCCAGCTCATATTCAGCAGCGGCTCGACGCCTTTACCGCCTTCTGTGCGATACAGGTTGCGCAGACGATGGTAAATACCGGCCAGAATTTCGCCGTCATTACGGGCCTCGCCCGGTGCATCCTGACCTTTCCAGTGCCATTGCAGCCAGCGACCGGAGTTGGCAATTGAGCCGTCTTCTTCTGCAAAGCAGGTTGAAGGCAGACGGAACACTTCGGTCTGGATCGACGCTGGATCAACATCGTTAGCATCGCCGTGGTTTTGCCAGAAGGTAGAAGTTTCAGTGACCAGCGGATCGATAATCACCAGATACTTCAGTTTGCTCAGTGACTGAACCACTTTGTTTTTGTCCGGGAAGGACGCAACCGGGTTAAAGCCCTGACAGATGTAGCCGGTGACTTTCCCGCTATCCATCATGTTGAAGTATTTGATGACGTCGTAGGACTGATCCCACTTCGGCAGCCACTCAAAGCCCCAGTCATTCTCTTTCTGCGCCGCATTGCCGTAGAAAGATTTCATCAGACTGACGAAGAACTTCGGATAGTTGCCCCAATAGTTAACCTGGTCGGCCAGCGTTGCTTTCGGCGTATTGGCCGTTAAATAGGTTTGCAGATCGGCCTGTTTCTCTGACGGCAGCGTCAGGTATCCTGGCAGACTGGTTGAGAGAAGACCTAAGTCGGTTAAACCCTGAATATTGGAGTGACCACGTAAGGCGTTAACACCGCCGCCAGCCATCCCCATGTTACCGAGCAGCAGCTGGATCATCGCCATGGTGCGGATGTTCTGCGCCCCAACGGTGTGTTGCGTCCAGCCCAGTGCGTACAGGAAGGTGGTCGTGCGATCGGCTGCGCTGGTGGAGGCCAGCACTTCACAGACTTTCAGGAAGTCGGCTTTCGGCGTACCGCAGATGTTTTCCACCACGTCCGGCGTATAACGGGAAACGTGCTGTTTCAGCAGATTCCAGACGCAGCGAGGATGGCTTAAGGTCTCATCACGCTTCGCGTAGCCATTTTCGTCGAACTGGTAGTTCCAGGACGACTTATCGTACTGGCGTTTTTTCGGGTCATAACCGCTGAACAAACCGTCTTCAAAAGCAAAATCATCCCGCACCAGCAGGCTGGCGTTGGTGTAATGCTTCACATATTCAGCGTTGATTTTGTTGTTTTCAATCAGGTACAGCAACACACCAGAAAGGAACGTAATGTCCGTACCGGAACGAATCGGCGCGTAAATATCCGCGACAGAGGCTGTACGTGTAAAACGAGGGTCAACAACAATCAGCGTGGCGTCATTGTTGTTTTTCGCTTCCATCGCCCAGCGGAAACCCACCGGATGGGCTTCAGCGGCGTTACCGCCCATCACCATCACGACGTTAGCGTTTTTAATATCAACCCAGTGGTTGGTCATCGCACCGCGACCAAATGTTGGAGCAAGACTTGCTACCGTTGGTCCGTGTCAGACGCGCGCCTGGTTGTCTACTGCCAGCATGCCGAGTGAGCGCACAAATTTTTGCGTCAGCATGCCGGTTTCATTACTTGCCGCAGATGCACACAGCATCCCGGTTGAAAGCCAGCGGTTTACCGTGACGCCCTGTTCATTCTTTTCGACAAAGTTGGCATCACGGTCGGTTTTCATCAGTTTGGCAATGCGGGTGAATGCTTCATCCCAGCTAATGCGCTGCCACTTGTCAGAACCTGGCGCACGGTATTCAGGGTAACGCAGACGGTTTTCACTGTGCACGTAATCCAGGAGTCCTGCGCCTTTCGGGCATAATGCCCCACGGCTTACCGGATGATCCGGATCCCCTTCAATATGGTAAATCGCTTCTTTGGCGTTTTTTGCTCCATCACCCAGGCTATACATTAATAGCCCGCAACCTACGGAACAGTATGTGCAGGTGTTTCGGATCTCTTTCGCGCGTAACAGTTTATAGTTTCGCGCCTGAGCCAGTGCCATTTTGGGTGCAAAACCCAGCGCAGCGACTGTTGTTCCCGCCATACCGCCCGCGCAGATTTTAAAAAATTGTCTGCGGCTGACGTCCATTGCTTTCCTCTTTTTTGCAGGGATGCGTACAAGAAATCTCTCAAATTGCGCCAGCGCGGCAGTCTGAAAGATGACATGTACAACTTCGCGACGAAACTAACAGCTATATCCATAAATTTTTTGCGTCAAATCAATAACGAAACGGTTCCGCTACTAAATAGTGCAGTTTGTTTAACCTTCATACCTACAAGGGGTTACGCAAAAGGGAATTAGTTAGCGCATCGTTGAGGAAAAGTGCTATAAATTTCAGCTTCATTTTTTGACAGACAAACAGCATGACAAAACAAAAAGCAACGTTAATCGGACTCATGGCCATCGTGCTCTGGAGCACCATGGTGGGACTGATGCGTGGTGTCAGTGAGGGACTGGGGCCAGCAGGTGGCGCGGCGATGATTTTCTCATTAAGCGGCCTGCTACTTATTTTCACCGTGGGTTTTCCTGATATAAGAAAATTTCCGGTTCGCTATTTAATCGCCGGCAGTGTGCTCTTTGTCAGCTATGAAATATGTTTAGCGCTGGCATTAGGATATGCCGCCACCCGGCATCAGGCAATTGAAGTCGGAATGGTCAATTATCTCTGGCCCAGCCTCACGATATTGTTTGCCATATTATTTAATGGCCAAAAAACGACCTGGTTGGTGATCCCCGGTTTAATCATCGCGTTGACCGGTGTCTGCTGGGTATTAGGTGGCGAGAATGGACTGAATCTTGGTGAAATTATCAGCAATGTTGCCAGTAGTCCGCTCAGTTATTTTCTGGCTTTTTTGGGTGCTTTTATCTGGGCAACATATTGTACGGTGACCAATAAATATGCAAAAGGCTTCAACGGTATCACCGTGTTCGTTTTACTGACCGCTCTAAGCTTGTGGATTTACTATTTCCTGACGCCACAGCCTGATATGATTTTCAGCACACCAGTGGTCATTAAGATGTTTACCGCAGCATTGACCTTAGGATTTGCCTATGCGGCATGGAATATCGGTATTCTGCACGGTAACGTCACGGTGATGGCCGTTGGCTCTTATTTCACGCCGGTTTTATCCTCCGCACTGGCTGCCGTGTTGCTGAGCGCCCCGCTCTCGTTTTCGTTCTGGCAAGGCGCGCTGATGGTCTGTGCCGGCTCGTTGCTGTGCTGGCTGGCGACACGTCGTGCCTGAAAAAATGCCGGGTTTTAATGCGCATAATGAAAACCTGGCTACACTTCGTTTTATTGATGGATAATTATTGTCCGTTTTGCTTGCGTTTTATGTTTTATTTTGTTTAATTAAATGTTAAATATATTGTTATTAATTTACGCTCGAAAGTATTACATATTTATCTATAAACCACCGGAAGAATATATTACACAACCGTAACTACCTATAATTAAACCATACTCTGCATAATAGTCCCCTACGTAAATATACCCATCCCGATCAGTCACATATTATGATTAATATAAGCTGTGGTAATAAGTGGATCTGGATCACACAAATTCAAATATTCCGTAATAATATGAAACTTATTATTGAACTCATACCACAAGGTCATTTAAAAATGGTTCGCCATTGACGAACACCTTCGTTTAGCAATGGTTTAGGATACACACCAAAAAGAAATTATAAGGATTATTTAGAATGAAACTTAAATTAGTTGCAGTGGCAGTGACTACCCTGTTGGCAGCAGGTGCGGTAAACGCAGCTGAGGTATATAACAAAGACGGCAACAAACTGGATCTGTACGGTAAAGTTCACGCGCAGCATTATTTCTCTGATGATAATAGCAACGATGGTGACAAAACTTACGCGCGTATGGGTTTCAAAGGCGAAACTCAGATCAATGACCAGCTGGTTGGCTTTGGTCAATGGGAATATGAATTCAAAGGTAACCGTTCTGAAGATCAGGGTTCCGAAGCAGACAAAACTCGTCTGGCATTCGCTGGCCTGAAATTCGCTGAATACGGTTCTTTCGACTACGGCCGTAACTACGGCGTAGCTTACGACATCGGCGCATGGACCGACGTTCTGCCTGAGTTCGGTGGCGATACCTGGACCCAGACTGACGTATTCATGACCGGCCGTACCACCGGCGTTGCAACCTACCGTAACACCGACTTCTTCGGTCTGGTAGAAGGTCTGAACTTTGCTGCTCAGTACCAGGGCAAAAACGAGCGCGACAACCTGAAAGAAGCTAACGGCGACGGTTTCGGTCTGTCTACCACTTATGAGTATGAAGGCTTCGGCGTAGGTGCGACCTATGCGAAATCTGACCGTACTGACCGTCAGGCTGTTGGTAACGGCGCTTTCATGGCTTCCGGTAAAAACGCTGAAGTGTGGGCTGCTGGCCTGAAATATGATGCGAACAACATCTACCTGGCGACCACCTACTCCGAAACCCGTAACATGACTACCTATGGTGGTTCCGGTATTACTGGTATCGCGGATAAAGCACAGAACTTTGAAGCTGTTGCTCAGTACCAGTTCGACTTCGGTCTGCGTCCGTCCATCGCTTACCTGAAATCCAAAGGTAAAGACATCAACGGTTACGGCGACCAGGATCTGGTTGAATACGTAGACCTGGGTGCTACTTACTACTTCAACAAAAACATGTCTACCTTCGTTGATTACAAAATCAACCTGCTGGACGACAACAACTTCACCACTGCTGCGAAAGTTTCAACTGACAACGTCGTTGCTGTTGGTCTGAACTACCAGTTCTAATTTGTTGTAACCTGAATGCAAAGCCAGTCCATTCCGGGCTGGCTTTTTCACTTGAAGTAGACTCGGTCATAAGGAGTATGCCGTGCAGACGTTCACAGGTCGTTGTCTTTGCGGACAGAGTCATTTTACCGTAAACGTCGAAATGCTTGATGTCTATGCCTGTCACTGTACGTTGTGTCAAAAGTGGTCAGGTGGTATTGCCATGTATCTGGAAGCTAACGGTCATCCGCAGTTGTCGCCAGATTCCATCGAACCTTCGCACTTCCCTTCTTCAACGCGTGGAGAACGTTTTTTCTGTTCCGGTTGCGGATGCCCGTTGTGGTTCACGCTGACCGACAGCGAACGTTACTTTATTCCGTGGACGTTACTGGAACTGAATGAAGTAGACCGTCGCCGCCTGATTTTAGCGGCCGAGATCTATACCGAAACTCAGCCTGCGTTCTGGAGGCTAACGGGGCAATACGCTCGCCTGAGCGGAAAAGAAGTCGAGGCGATGGATTACCCCTGTCATTTAGCCCACTAGCTACTGGCTCTTCACCTTCGCCAGACTGAACCACATCCCTATCGCTAACAGGATAAGCATACTGCCAGCGCTGCTTAACGCCACGCTATGCGACCAGGTAAACGCGTCCCTGGCGGCCTCCAGCAATGCCTCACTGTGCGTGGCGGGAAGTGAATGCGCCAGTTGTACGGCCTCCCCCATTGACGATGAGGCCCGTACCTGCTCCTGTGGGTTAAGCCCTGCAGGCAGCAGAATCGATGCGGAAAAGCTCCGGCTTAACAGCAAGCCAAAAATGGCTATCCCCAGTCCGGCGCCCAGTTCGTACGCCATCGTTTCGATGGCTCCGGCTGCCGCTGCTTTTTCTGCTGGCGCTGCCGCCATAATGGCAGCGGTAGAGGCTAAAAGCGCACTGGCGGCACTGAATCCCAACAGCGCCATTAATATCCAGGCCTGGATCTGCTGAGTACTGAAATCTGTCATTGCCAGACCATAAAAGCTGATAGCACTCAGCGCCATTCCCGCCGTGGCCACGCAGCGCAACCCCAGACGGGACACCAGCATCCCGGCAATCGGGCCGCTGAATCCGCTCGCCAGCATCACCGGCAACATAAACAGCCCTGCCTGATAGGGCGTTAAACCGTGAACAAACTGTAACTCCTGCGCCATCAGCAACTCAAAACCTACCAGGGTTATCATGGCGGTCATGGCCATCACGACACCACTGAGAATAATGCGATGCGCAAACAGCCGCATGTCGATCATAGGACGTGAGGCTGCAAGCTGGATACGCACGAACTGACCCAATAGCAGCGCGCCAGCCAGCAGCGTCAATGCAATGGCGCCGGTCGCCACATGCCCTTTCAAGGCGGTTTTCGCACTATAGACCAGCAACAAAATGGCGATAATCAACATGATCGCGTGGCCGAAATTTAACGATTGGTCACGACGCCCTGCCTGTCGCGGGACATAACGCGCGGTCAGCGCCATCACGACCAGGACAATCGGCACATTAATTAAGAATACCGAGCCCCAGTAGAAGTGCTCCAGCAACATTCCGCCGACCAGCGGTCCAAACGCCGCACCACCGGAGCCCACGGCCGCCCAGACGCCAAGCGCCATATTACGGTGACGTTGCTCGGCAAAGGTGGCGCGTATCCCCGCCAGCGTCGCCGGAACAATCATCGCGGCACCGATGGCCAGTACCGCCCGGGTGGCAATCAACCCTCCGGCACTGGGGGCAAAGGCCGCCGCCAGTGAGGCGAGGCCAAACAACCCGCCGCCCAACAGCAGCAGACGCTTAAAGCCGATGCGATCGCCCAGCGCCCCCATTGGCAACACCATACCGGCCATCACCAGGGAATAAATATCAATGATCCACAGTAGCTCGTTACCACTGGCGCCCAGCGTCATACTCAGCGTAGGCGCGGCAACGTGCAGCACCGTTGCATCAATCGCAACAGGGATGTAGACCAGCACAATAATCACTAACGTTAACCACTGACGAAACATAAAACTCCCGACAAAACTGAAACTGGACACATGTCCAGCTTTAGCGATCCTACGGAAATTTGAACGTATGTCCAACTTTTTGTTACACTGCGAGCACAGTGAATATGCGGGGGCAAACATGAGTTATCTGAATCGGGATGAACGTCGGGAAGTGATTCTGCAAGCGGCAATGCGCGTGGCGCTTGAAGAGGGATTCACCGCCATGACGGTACGACGTATCGCCGCAGAGGCAAACGTGGCGACCGGTCAGTTACACCACCATTTTACCTCCGCCGGCGAACTTAAATCACAGGCCTTTGTTCGACTGATTCGTACCCTGCTTGATGCCGAACTGGTCAGCGAGGACGCAACCTTTCGCGAGCGACTGCATTCCATGCTCGGTAGCGAGGAAGGTGGATTCGAGCCTTATATTAAGCTCTGGCGTGAAGCGCAGATCCTGGCGGATAAGGACCCGGAGATCAAAAGCGCTTACCTGCTAACGATGCGAATGTGGCATGAAGAGACAGCGGCTATCATTGTACACGGTCAGCAGGCCGGTGAATTTTCAGCAGAGCCTGACGCCGCAGACGTCGCCTGGCGCTTGATCGGTCTGGTTTGTGGTCTTGACGGAATGTATGTGCTCGGTATTGAAGAGATGGACGATCCCGCCTTTGCGAGACATCTGGATCGCATGATCACGCTGGAGTTGTTTCGCTAAACCCTGCGCGCAGTAACAGCAGACACTTTATATTTACAATTAGTAACACTTAAGCAACGCGTTATTTTCCCTTCGCTCCGCGCTATTGCGCTTTTTTATCTATTCTTTCAATCATTATTCCCAAAACTTTTCAATAATTTCTAAATAGGGCCAGTACGGCTCTCTCTACGTTTATTTCTTAAACGACGTGTGCATGCGAGGAAAATATGCCGCCATCAAATGAGAAAAATAATCGTTATCTTTTGACTGACTGGAAACCCGAAAATCCTGCTTTTTGGGAAAATAAAGGCAAACACATAGCGCGGAGAAATCTCTGGATATCAGTAAGTTGCCTTCTTTTAGCTTTCTGCGTCTGGATGTTATTTAGCGCTGTCGCCGTCAATTTAAATAAAATTGGTTTTAATTTCACCACCGATCAACTCTTTTTATTAACCGCATTACCGTCCTTGTCTGGCGCAATATTACGCGTCCCCTACTCCTTTATGGTACCTATATTTGGTGGCCGCCGTTGGACGATTTTCAGCACCGTCATTCTTGTTATTCCTTGCCTGTGGCTCGGTTTTGCCGTGCAAAATACCGCTACTCCGTTTGGCGTATTTATTGTTATTGCGCTGATGTGTGGATTTGCTGGTGCCAACTTTGCCTCCAGCATGGGCAATATCAGTTTTTTCTTCCCGAAAGCGAAGCAAGGCGGTGCGCTGGGCGTTAACGGGGGATTGGGTAATCTGGGCGTCAGCGTCATGCAGCTGATTGCACCGCTGGTTATCTTTCTGCCGATATTTACCTTTCTGGGCGTACAGGGCGTACCGCAACCTGACGGCTCGATGCTGTCACTGACTAACGCCGCATGGATTTGGGTGCCGCTGTTGCTGCTCTCAACGCTGGCCGCGGGTGTAGGGATGAACGATATCGCCAGCTCCAAAGCCTCCATCGCCTCTCAATTGCCGGTACTCAAGCGTTTTCACCTGTGGTTGTTAAGCCTGCTCTATCTCGCCACCTTCGGGTCGTTTATTGGTTTTTCGGCGGGCTTTGCCATGCTGGCAAAAACGCAGTTCCCTGAGGTCAATATCCTGCAACTGGCGTTCTTCGGACCGTTTATCGGCGCACTCGCGCGTTCGGCTGGCGGCTTCATCTCAGATAAGTTCGGCGGTGTGCGGGTTACGTTGATTAACTTCATCTTTATGGCGTTGTTTAGCGCCCTGCTGTTCCTCACCCTGCCAGGTTCAGGCTCGGGGAGCTTCACCGCCTTCTACCTGGTGTTTATGGGACTGTTCCTGACGGCAGGTCTCGGCAGCGGTTCGACCTTCCAGATGATTGCCGTGATCTTTCGCAAAATCACGATTTATCGCGTGAAACTGCACGGCGGTACGGAAGAACAGGCTCAGCGTGAAGCGGTGACGGATACCGCCGCAGCGCTGGGGTTTATCTCCGCTATTGGCGCCGTCGGCGGCTTTTTTATCCCGAAAGCGTTTGGTTCCTCCCTGGCGTTGACCGGCTCTCCGGTGGGCGCCATGAAAATATTTTTAGTGTTTTACATCGTCTGCGTGCTGGTGACCTGGCTGGTCTATGGCCGCAAATCACAAAAAAAATAACAGCATAACAATCGCAGAATCGGACGTTTTTGTCGGCCGGACAGGGCATTAGCGGCTATCCGGCCGACAGTTTGGTTCGCGTCGGCCACATTATCGAAGCAGGAGACATGTCATGAGTAAACTGTTGGATCGCTTTCGCTACTTTAAACAAAAGGGCGATACCTTTGCCGACGGTCATGGGCAAGTGATGCACACCAACCGGGACTGGGAAGACAGTTATCGCCAGCGCTGGCAGTTTGATAAAATTGTGCGCTCGACCCACGGCGTCAACTGCACCGGTTCATGCAGCTGGAAAATCTACGTTAAAAACGGTCTGGTCACCTGGGAAACGCAACAAACGGACTACCCACGAACCCGCCCCGACCTGCCAAACCATGAACCCCGCGGCTGCCCGCGCGGCGCCAGCTACTCCTGGTATCTCTACAGTGCCAATCGCCTGAAATACCCGTTGGTACGTAAACGTCTGATTGAACTGTGGCGCGACGCCCTCTCCCGCCAGCCGGATCCGGTACTGGCCTGGGAATCCATCATGAACGATCCGCAGAAGTGCCAGAGCTACAAACAGGTACGCGGGCGTGGCGGATTTATCCGTTCGAACTGGAAAGAGTTAAACCCGCTTATTGCCGCTGCCAACGTCTGGACGGTAAAAACCTATGGCCCGGATCGCGTCGTGGGATTTTCGCCGATCCCTGCCATGTCGATGGTTTCCTATGCAGCGGGCACACGTTATCTCTCGTTGCTGGGTGGAACCTGCCTGAGCTTTTATGACTGGTACTGCGACTTGCCTCCCGCCTCGCCGATGACCTGGGGCGAGCAGACCGATGTGCCAGAATCCGCCGACTGGTATAACTCCAGCTATATCATTGCCTGGGGCTCTAACGTCCCGCAGACCCGTACACCGGATGCCCACTTCTTTACCGAGGTGCGCTACAAAGGCACCAAGACAATTGCTATCACACCGGACTACTCTGAAGTCGCCAAGCTGTGCGACCAGTGGCTGGCGCCGAAACAAGGCACCGACAGCGCGCTGGCAATGGCGATGGGGCATGTGATCCTCAAAGAGTTCCACCTCGATAAGCCCAGCGACTACTTCCTGAATTACTGCCGCCGTTACACCGATATGCCGATGCTAGTCCTGCTGGATTCCCGTGAGGACGGCAGTTATGTACCGGGGCGCATGCTTCGCGCCTCCGACCTTGTAGATAGCCTGGGTGAAAGCAACAACCCGGAATGGAAAACCGTGGCCTTTAATACCGCCGGTGATTTGGTGGTGCCGAACGGTTCGATAGGCTTTCGCTGGGGTGAGAAAGGCAAGTGGAACCTCGAACCGCTGGCGGCGGGTGCGGAAACCGAACTGTCACTGTCGTTGCTCGGTCAGCATGACGATGTCGCCGGTGTGGCCTTCCCCTACTTTGGGGGTAACGAAAACCCGCATTTTCGCAGCGTGAAGCAGGAGCCGGTACTGGTACGCACCTTACCGGTCAAACGCCTCACCCTTGCAGATGGACGTGAGTGCCCGGTGGTCAGTGTTTATGACCTTGTGCTGGCGAATTACGGTCTGGATCGCGGGCTGGAGGATGCGCTGGCAGCCAACGACTACACCGAGATTAAAGCCTACACTCCGGCCTGGGGCGAGCAAATCACCGGCGTGCCTGCACATCACATTGAACAGATCGCCCGTGAATTTGCCGATACCGCCCACAAAACCCACGGTCGGTCGATGATCATCCTCGGCGCTGGCGTCAACCACTGGTATCACATGGACATGAACTACCGTGGGATGATCAACATCCTGGTATTTTGTGGCTGTGTCGGGCAGAGCGGTGGCGGTTGGGCACACTATGTCGGGCAGGAAAAATTGCGCCCGCAAACCGGCTGGCTCCCGCTGGCCTTTGCGCTGGACTGGAACCGTCCACCGCGTCAAATGAACAGTACCTCTTTTTTCTACAACCACTCCAGCCAGTGGCGCTATGAAAAAGTGACCGCGCAGGAGCTGCTCTCCCCGCTGGCGGATGCGTCGAAATTTACCGGGCATCTGATTGACTTCAACGTCCGCGCGGAGCGTATGGGCTGGCTACCGTCAGCCCCACAGCTCAACCTCAACCCGTTAACGGTGAAAGCGAAGGCTGAACAGGCGGGATTGTCACCTGCGGAGTACACCGCCCAGGCGCTGAAGTCCGGGGATATCCGCATGGCCTGCGAACAACCCGACAGCGGCAAAAACCATCCGCGTAACCTCTTCGTCTGGCGCTCTAACCTGTTGGGCTCCTCCGGTAAAGGGCATGAATATATGCTCAAGTACCTGCTGGGTACCGAAAGCGGTATTCAGGGGGAAGCGCTGGGTTCCAGTGCGGGGATCAAGCCGGAGGAAGTCGAATGGCAATCCGCCGCGATTGAAGGCAAGCTCGATCTGCTGGTAACGCTCGACTTCCGTATGTCCAGTACCTGCCTGTTCTCCGATATCGTTCTGCCGACAGCCACCTGGTACGAAAAAGACGACATGAATACGTCGGATATGCATCCGTTTATTCATCCGCTGTCAGCGGCGGTTGATCCGGCATGGGAATCAAAAAGCGACTGGGAAATTTATAAAGGGATTGCCAAAGCGTTCTCAGAGGTGTGCGTTGGCCATCTGGGACAAGAAACCGACGTTGTGCTGCAACCGTTACAACATGACTCGCCGGCAGAGCTGGCGCAGCCGTTTGATATTCTGGACTGGCGTAAAGGCGAATGCGATCTCATTGCGGGTAAAACAGCGCCCAACATTGCCGTCGTAGAACGTGACTACCCTGCCACCTATGAGCGCTTCACGTCGCTGGGGCCTTTGATGGATAAGCTGGGAAATGGCGGGAAAGGCATAGCCTGGAATACACAGACGGAAGTCGATTTCCTCGGCAAGCTGAACTACACCAAGCGTGAAGGTCCGGCAAAAGGCCGACCGCTGATCGACACGGCGCTCGACGCGTCCGAAGTCATCCTGGCGCTTGCACCGGAAACCAACGGTCAGGTGGCGGTGAAGGCCTGGGAAGCGCTGGGCGCAATGACCGGACGCGATCACACCCATCTGGCGCTGAACAAAGAAGACGAAAAGATCCGCTTTCGCGATATTCAGGCGCAACCGCGCAAAATCATCTCCAGCCCAACATGGTCCGGTCTGGAGAGCGAACATGTCTCCTATAACGCCGGGTATACCAACGTGCATGAGCTGATCCCGTGGCGCACGTTGTCGGGTCGTCAGCAGTTGTATCAGGATCACGCGTGGATGCGCGCCTTTGGTGAAAGCCTGGTGGCTTATCGCCCGCCCATTGACACCCGCAGCGTGAGTGAAATGCGCGAGATTCCGCCCAATGGCTTCCCGGAGAAAGCATTGAACTTCCTGACGCCGCACCAGAAATGGGGCATCCACTCGACCTACAGTGAAAACCTGCTGATGCTGACGTTGTCCCGCGGCGGTCCGATTGTCTGGATCAGTGAAACCGATGCCAAAGAGTTGGGTATTGAGGATAACGACTGGATCGAGGCCTTCAACGCCAACGGCGCACTCACCGCCCGTGCGGTAGTCAGCCAGCGCGTGCCGCCGGGGATGACCATGATGTATCACGCTCAGGAGCGAATCATGAATATTCCCGGCTCTGAAGTCACCGGAATGCGCGGAGGGATCCATAACTCTGTCACCCGTGTGTGCCCGAAACCGACGCACATGATTGGCGGCTATGCGCAGCTGGCATACAGCTTCAACTATTACGGCACGGTCGGCTCGAACCGCGACGAGTTCATCATGATTCGAAAAATGAAAAACATTAACTGGCTGGATGATGAAGGTCGCGATCAGGTACAGGAGGCGAAAAAATGAAAATACGCTCACAGGTCGGCATGGTTCTTAATCTGGATAAGTGTATCGGCTGCCACACCTGCTCCGTCACCTGTAAAAACGTCTGGACCGGGCGCGAAGGTATGGAATACGCATGGTTTAACAACGTCGAAACCAAACCCGGGATCGGCTATCCAAAAAACTGGGAAGATCAGGAGGAGTGGCAAGGCGGCTGGGTTCGCGACGTAAACGGTAAGATACGACCCCGCCTGGGCGGCAAAATGGGCGTGATCACCAAAATCTTTGCCAACCCGGTGATCCCGCAAATCGATGATTACTACGAGCCGTTCACTTACGATTATCAGCATCTGCACAGTGCGCCTGAAGGTAAAAACCAGCCTACCGCCCGCCCACGCTCGTTGATTGACGGCAAACGGATGGACAAGATTATCTGGGGGCCAAACTGGGAGGAGCTGCTGGGCGGCGAGTTTTCAAAACGCGCCCGCGACCGTAATTTTGAGAAGATGCAAAAGGAGATGTACGGTCAGTTCGAAAACACCTTCATGATGTATCTGCCACGCCTGTGTGAGCACTGTCTCAATCCCAGTTGTGTGGCGACCTGTCCGAGCGGCGCTATCTACAAACGTGAAGAGGATGGCATTGTCCTGATTGATCAGGATAAATGTCGTGGCTGGCGCTTGTGCATCAGCGGGTGTCCGTACAAAAAAATCTACTTCAACTGGAAGAGCGGCAAGTCAGAAAAATGCATTTTCTGCTACCCACGTATTGAATCCGGTCAGCCAACGGTCTGTTCTGAAACCTGTGTCGGGCGCATTCGTTATCTCGGCGTCCTGCTGTATGACGCAGACCGTATTGAAGAAGCGGCCAGCACCGAACATGAAACCGATCTCTACGAGCGCCAGTGTGATGTATTCCTCAACCCGAACGATCCGGCGGTGATTGAAGAGGCGTTAAAACAGGGTATTCCCCACAACGTCATCGATGCGGCCCAGCGTTCCCCGGTCTACAAAATGGCGATGGACTGGAAGCTGGCTCTGCCCCTGCACCCCGAGTATCGCACTCTGCCGATGGTCTGGTACGTACCGCCGTTGTCTCCTATTCAGTCCGTCGCCGACGCAGGCGGTCTGCCACACAATGGCAATATTCTGCCTGCCGTCGAGTCGTTGCGTATTCCGGTGCAGTACCTCGCCAATATGCTCAGCGCCGGAGATACCGGCCCGGTGCTGCGCGCACTGAAACGCATGATGGCGATGCGCCATTACATGCGTTCGCAAACCGTAGAGGGTGTAACGGATACGCGCGCGATTGAGGAAGTGGGATTAAGCGTTGAACAGGTTGAGGAGATGTACCGCTACCTGGCTATCGCTAACTATGAAGACCGCTTCGTGATCCCAACCAGCCACCGCGAAATGGCGGGTGACGCTTTCGGGGAGCGCAACGGCTGCGGCTTTACCTTTGGCGACGGTTGCCACGGTTCCGACACCAAATTCAACCTGTTCAACAGCAGCCGCATTGACGCCATCGACATCACCGAAGTACGCGATAAAGCGGAGGGTGAATAATGCAAATCCTGAAGATTATCGGCCTGCTGATGGAGTACCCGGACGAGCTGCTGTGGGAGTGTAAAGACGACGCGCTGGCGCTTGTTGCCAGCGATGCACCGATGCTTACCGGGTTTACGACGGCGTTGCTCAATGCGCCGTTACTCGATAAACAGGCCGAATGGTGCGAGGTGTTTGATCGGGGCCGAGCCACCTCATTGTTGCTGTTCGAACACGTTCACGCAGAGTCGCGCGATCGGGGTCAGGCGATGGTTGACCTGCTGGCGCAATATGAAAAGGTGGGGTTGCAACTGGACTGCCGGGAACTGCCCGATCACCTGCCGTTGTATCTGGAGTATTTGAGCGTACTGCCACAGGCTGAGGCAAAAGTGGGATTGCAGAACGTTGCGCCCATCCTGGCGCTGCTGGGGGGGCGCTTAAAACAACGGGAAACGCCGTGGTATCAGTTGTTTGACGCCCTGCTCATCTTAGCGGAAAGCCCCCTTTCAAGTGACAGTGTCACCAAACAGGTAGGCGCAGAGACCCGTGATGATACCCGTCAGGCGCTGGATGCGGTCTGGGAAGAGGAACAGGTCAAGTTTATCGAGGATAACGCCACGGCCTGCGACAGTTCACCGTTACAACACTATCAACGGCGCTTTAGCCAGGACGTGGCGCCACAGTATGTTGACGTCAGCGCGGGAGGCCCGAAATGATTCAGTATCTGAACGTCTTCTTTTACGACATCTACCCGTACCTGTGCGGCACGGTGTTTATCCTCGGGAGTTGGTTACGCTATGACTACGGACAGTATACCTGGCGCGCCTCCTCCAGCCAGATGCTGGACAAACGCGGTATGGTGTTATGGTCGAACCTGTTTCACATCGGCATTCTGGGGATCTTCTTCGGTCATCTGTTTGGCATGTTGACCCCGCACTGGATGTACGCCTGGTTTTTACCGATCGCAGTTAAGCAGCAGATGGCGATGATTGCGGGCGGTATTTGCGGTGTACTGACGTTGGTCGGCGGTGCCGGTCTGCTGGTTCGTCGTCTGACCAACTCACGTATTCGCGCGACCTCCTCCACGGCGGACATCCTGATCCTGTGCGTGCTGCTGATCCAGTGCATTCTCGGTCTGACCACCATACCGTTTTCGGCACAGCATCCTGACGGCAGCGAAATGCTGAAGCTGGTCGGTTGGGCGCAGTCAGTCGTCACGTTCCAGGGCGGTGCGTCTGCGCATCTTGACGGTGTGGCGTTGATTTTCCGTGTGCACCTGGTGCTGGGAATGACCATCTTCCTGCTCTTCCCGTTTACCCGCCTGGTTCACGTCTGGAGCGCACCGGTAGAATATTTCACTCGCCGCTACCAGATTGTACGTTCCCGCCGCTAATATCCTCTGATGCCCGGTAGCGCTTGCGCTATCCGGGCCTGGTTTTTATGCGCTATGATGCTTCTCCATCTCAGGGAGAATGCCAATGAAACCACAGATTTATCACGTCGATGCTTTTACCTCTGAACCTTTTCGCGGCAATTCGGCGGGGGTTGTATTGCATGCTGATGGCCTGAGTGAAGCACAGATGCAACTGATTGCCCGTGAGCTTCGCCATTCAGAAACCGCCTTTTTACTGACCAGTGATGACAGCGATGTGCGTATTCGCTATTTCACGCCAACGGTTGAAGTGCCGATCTGTGGGCATGCCACGGTGGCCGCGCATTATGTTCGGGCGAAAGCACTTGGGCTGGGTGATTGTACCGTCTGGCAGACCTCCCTGGCAGGACGTCACCGGGTTGAGATTCACGCGGAACAAGACGATTACCGTATCAGCCTGGAGCAAGGTACACCCGAGTTCGAACCGCCGCTTGACGGTGAGATCCGAGCCGCGATTATCGCCGCCCTGCACCTCACCGAAGACGATATGCTACCGGGATTACCGATTCAGGTGGCCTCTACGGGGCATTCAAAAGTCATGATCCCGCTCAAGCCCGGTGTCGATATCGATGCCCTTTCCCCGAATCTCCCGGCGTTGACCGCATTGAGCCAGAAAATCGGTTGTAACGGTTTTTTCCCGTTTCAGATCCGACCGGGAAAAAACGAAACGGATGGACGTATGTTTTCGCCTGCTATCGGTATTGTGGAAGATCCGGTTACAGGCAATGCCAATGGTCCGATGGGCGCATGGCTGGTACACCATAACCTGATGGCGCATGACGGAAACATGTTGCGTGTTCAGGGGCATCAAGGGCGTGCGCTGGGACGCGATGGCGTTGTCGATGTCGCCGTCACTGTCCGCAATAATCAGCCGGAAAAAGTGACCATCTCCGGGTCCGCGGTGATCCTGTTTCACGCCGAATGGGCGATTAACCTGTAAGAGCCGCTACCGGATGAGGAAACGCCTCATCCGGTAATCCGTTTACTTACCCGCTTCCGGGTGGGTATCAAATGCCGCCATCACCGTGGCCAGTTCTGTTAGCGTAAAACCGTGTTTCGCATCGTCAACACCCAAACCGAATCGTGTCTGCAGCAGTGCATACAGGCTCGCGACGTCGGGTAAATTCATCTGCTCTACGGCACGGCCGTCCTGGTAATGGGTAAAATGGAAGTTGGTCAGCGTCAGTTTTCCGCCGTCCGGCAGATGACGACACATCAACAAATGGTGGCGAAAATGCGACTGCGGCCAGTGCGCTGACCAAAAGTTGCCTATCAGATAGTCGCTTTGATGTTGCACCACCAGGTCAAAACGGTACATCGATTGCCAGTGCTCATGGTGGCGGAACTGCAATATCCAGTCATCGCCCTCCTGAATCAGCCGGTATTCTCCGTGCGGGGTGTGCTGCTCAATGTCTGCCTGTAACAGAATGGGTGCTGTCAGTGTTTGTCCGCCGAATCCGACGTCAGCGATCCACTGCTTCCCTTGTAACTCAACCAGTAACAGACGATGCGTCCGCGGCGGCAGGCTTGATGGATTCGCCAGCACCACGCGCCCCAACAGACTGCGCACGGTAAACCCTATCTCCCGAAGCGCACGCTCAAAGACCCCATTTTGTTCAAAGCAATAACCACCACGACGGGCAGTAACGAGTTTATCTTCCAGCGACAGGTCGTCGAGCTGCATTTCGCGCGGCAGCAGCACATCCAGATTTTCAAACGGAATCGCGCAGTTATGCAGCAAATGCAGCGCTTTCAGGGTTTCAGGATCGACGCTGGGCGTATCCGTCCAGCCAATACGGGAAAAATAGGCGTTTAAAAAAGGCGTCATACGGCATTCCTGTTTGTTGAATGCTGTACTTATAACGCATTTTTCATTTTACACCGTCGATTTTGTGCGCTGTACGTCCTGCTCAGGCGACAAAATCGCTAATCCCGTTAATATCTATGTTAATTGTGATGCACTCTTTACTCTGCCGAGGAGCCGCTATGAGTCATTTTCGTTCGGTTGAATTAAAACACGCCAGTCGGTTACTTAATCATGGTCCCACCATTTTGATTACCAGCCGCGACGTTCATACACAGAGGCGTAATGTGATGGCGGCAGCGTGGTCAATGCCGGTTGAGTTTGAACCGCCGCGCATTGCGGTGGTGGTGGATAAGACCACCTGGTCGCGAGAACTGATTGAGCGCAGCGGCATGTTTGGCATTGTCATCCCGGGTGTCGCCGCAACCAACTGGACCTATGCCGTCGGCAGTGTTTCCGGTCGGGTGGAAGACAAATTCAACTGTTATGGCATCCCGGTGGTGCAAGGTCCGGTGCTGGGATTACCGGTGGTGGAGGCAAAATGCCTGGCGTGGATGGAGTGCCGCCTGCTGCCAGCCACACCCGCACAGGAGAAGTACGACACTCTGTTTGGCGAAGTGGTTTCTGCTGCCGCAGATGACCGCGTATTCATCGACGGTCGCTGGCAGTTTGATGAGGATAAACTCAATACCCTGCATCATCTCGGTGCGGGTACCTTTGTCACCAGCGGCAAAATGATCACCGCAGGCAAATAACGAACATCTACAGATGGCAGCGTAAGGCTGCCATCAAGACATCACATACTGTAACCCGGTTTTTTAATCAGCGTTGCCATCTGAGGCGCGATCTCCGCATCCCACACCGCCTGCCACGCATCCGGTTGAATTTCATTTAGCGCCACGCTGACGGAGCTGTCTTTGCTTTGCAGATGACGGATGATCACCTCGGTAATATCAGCAGCCAGTGCGGCTTTTTGGTCATCGTTCAGATCGCGGGGAAAACATTTAATATCAACGTGCGGCATCGCAGGGTCCTTATTGTTTGGGCATCAGTGAGCTTATGTGGATTCGCGTTTAACCAGATGGAATCCAGCATCAATAATATCGTCTTCACGCGAGATAAGTTCAATACGATCGCGGCGCGGGAGCAGTTAAATAATCGCATTGCTTTTCAGTACGCTACGTAATGACGGGAGCTGGCATACCGCATCAGCGATAGCGCTAATATTTGACGTGTTGTCCTGAAACCAGTCATGTCCCGGCCCCCAGCTACGCATAACGGCAAGATAAACGTCGAGTAATGTGAGTTGCTCTCCGAATGCGTACGGTTCGGCGCTTAACTGATCATTCAGCCACAGATAGAGCGATTTACGGTATTCAATGCAGTTTTTCTTCAATTGCGCTGCGGCATCCGGTGCCCAACGTTCGGGGTAATCGGCATAGGTAAACGTCGGGTAGATATTTGCCACCAGCCATACCAACAGGCGTTGAAACTGCTGGCGCTCGGCGCGTCCCACAGGGGGCGCGAGGTCGGGACGACGATCAAGAATCATGAGCGAAATCGCTGCCGTTTCTGTCATGACTTCGCCATTTTCCAGGGTGAGTGTTGGCACCTGGCACAGCGGGTTCATTGTTTTTAATAAATCCCGCGCAACCCCGTCGCTATCAAAACCGCTCACGTTGACAAAGTGATATGGAATTTCTGCCAGCGTGAGCATAACTTCACTGATGGCTGATCCCCAGCCCGGCACACCATAAACCTTAATCATGCTGCTACCCTCAAAGTAAAACTTTAAGTGTAGAGCACCCTTGCCATCACGACGGCCATCGAGTCTTGTATGAAAAGGGGGACTGTGGCACAGCCTTGTGCCACAGGGGATCACAGCACTTTGGATAAAAACTGCCGGGTTCGGGTGTGACGTGGACGGTTTAGCACTTGCTCACTGCTGCCCTGCTCCACGATCTTTCCATCGACCATAAACACCACCTGATCCGCGACTTCCCGGGCAAAACCAATTTCGTGGGTCACCACGACCAGCGTTGTTCCTGATCGCGCCAGTGCTTTAATCACATCCAGCACTTCGCCCACCAGTTCGGGATCGAGCGCCGAAGTCGGCTCATCAAACAGCATGACGCGTGGACGTAACGCCAGCGCACGGGCGATGGCGATACGCTGCTGCTGTCCACCGGATAAGTGACGTGACCAGGCATCGGCTTTATGCCGCAACCCTACGGTATCCAGCAAGGTTAATGCCCGCTCCGTGGCCGCTTTACGTGAGGCCAGCCCATGCGCTATCGGCGCTTCAATCAGGTTTTCCAGCACCGTTAGGTGTGGGAACAAATTAAAGTTCTGGAAGACATAACCGACATTGACGCGCTGGCGCAGGATTTCCGCTTCTTTTAGCTCGTACAGTTTGTCTCCCTGGCGGCGATAGCCAATGTAGTCGCCATCAATCTGAATAAATCCCTCATCGACACGTTCCAGATGGTTGATGGCTCGCAGTAGCGTTGATTTTCCTGAACCGGATGGCCCGAGAATCACCGTCACGGTACCGGGAAGGATCTCCAGCGACACATTATCCAGCGCCTTCTGGCGACCAAAATATTTGCTGACTCCCGTAATGGAAATATGACCCTCAGGCGAGTGGGACATGTGCGGCCTCCTGCGACGGAATTTGACGACTGCGTTTCACCGCACGATGCGTGCGAGAGGTATTGATGGCTGAACGGCGCTCGCTACGCGCCAGTGCTCGTTCGACAATATGTTGAATTAATGACAGAACGCTGGTGATCACCAGATACCACACCGCCCCAACCATCAGCAGCGGGATCACCTCCTGGGTGCGGTTGTAGATCATCTGGATGGTATAGAACAACTCCGGCATCGCCAGCACGTAAACCATCGCGGTCCCTTTTGCCAGACTGATAATTTCATTGAATCCGGCAGGTAAAATAGTGCGCAGCGCCTGCGGCAGAATAATGCGCAATGTGCGGCGCCAGGCCGGTAACCCCAGCGCGGCAGCGGCTTCATATTGACCATGATCGACGCCGAGGAAACCACCCCGGATAATCTCCGCGGTATAAGCGCTTTGAACCAGAGTCAGCCCAACAACCGCCGTGGAAAACTGACCGAGCACATTGATCGTCTCAAAGCTGCCCCACTGAACCGCGGTAAACGGGATACCAATGGATAATGTGTCGTACAGATAAGAGAAGTTATACAGAATAATCAGCACCACAATGAGCGGCAGCGAGCGAAACAGCCAGATATATCCCCATGCCAGCCCGTTCAACAGCCAGGACGATGAGAGTCTGGCCAGCGCCAACAAACCGCCCAACACAATACTCAATAGCGTCCCGATAAGGGTCAGTAGCAGCGTTTGCCCAAGGCCAGACAAAATAACCGGATCAAAGAACCAGCGGGCAAACACCCCCCATTCCCAGCGCGGATTAAACGCCACCGACTGGATAATCACCGTCAGCACAAACAGCGCCACTATCGCGCCCACGGTACGCAACGGATAGCGCGCCGGGACGACCTTGATGGTTTCCGTCGTTTTCATCTTCTCTCCTCAGGCTATTTTTGCCTGACCTGCGAGGGTCAACAGTTTGCTAAAACGCAGCCGCCCATCAAAGGGGGGTTGGCTGTACTCTTCGGGATTGCGGGTCGTATCAAACTGCGGATCGTAACCCCGCCCCAAATAGAGCTGGACAGCCTCCGGCTGGCGAAACCCCGTGGTCAGGTAAATGCGGCTGTAGCCTGCAAGTAACGCCCGACGTTCCAGCTCCTGTACGACGCGTGCCGCCAGCCCCTGCTGACGCAGGGTGCTTTTGGTCCAGATGCGTTTTATCTCGGCCGTGTCTTTGTCATAGGGTTTGTATGCTCCGGTGGCAATAATTTCGCCGTCACGCTCAAGCACCACAAAGATCCCCTGCGGAGCCAGATACCATTCGGTCAACTCCACTTCAGCATCACGGGAGAAATAATCCCCATAACGTGCGGCATATTCAGCGAACAGACCGTTAAGGATCGGCTGGAGTTCTGTGGCTTCGGGGGAGACCACACGGAATTCATCACTCACACAGACCTCCTTAGTCGCCTAAACCGGCCGGGTTAATTTCAGAATGAGGGATACGCTCGACCCCTTCTCCCCAACGGTTCAGCACTTTGTCATAGTCGCCATTGTTCATGACGCCATTAAGCGCAGTTTGTACCGGCAGCACCAGACCGCTGTCTTTCTTCAGCGTCACCGCGATATGCGCGGCCTTAGGCCAGCCGCCATCCACGCTCCCCACCAATTGCGTTTTACCGTTCAGCGCCGCTTTCCACGCCCCGATGACGTTAGGACCGAAATAGGCATCGGCGCGACCGGACTGTAATGCCAGCGTCTGGGCCGCATCATCTTTGGTATAGACCGGCGTAAACGGTTTTAACCCTTTCTTCTGGTTCTCGTCGTTCCACGCCAGCAGAATCGCTTCCTGGTTCGTCCCCGAACCGACAATAATGCGCAGGCCTGCAATATCTTCCGCCTTGTCGATTTTCGTCAGATGACTGCCGGTTTTGACGTAAAAACCGAGAGAGTCTTTACGGTACGTAGCGAAATCGAACTTCTCTTTGCGCGCTTTGGTCACGGTAATATTGCTGATCGCGGCATCATATTTGCCGGAGGCCACGCCCAGCGGCCAGTCTTCCCATGATGTCGGCACCACGTTCAGTTCCAGTCCCAGACTGTCGGCAACCAGGCGGGCGATATCCGCTTCACTGCCGATCAGCGTTTTATTGTCATCTGCAAACACGGTCAGTGGCGGCTGACTCAATCCGGCAATGGCCACCGTGAATTTCCCCGGAACCGCAAGATGCAGACCGGCGGGCAGTTGCGCAATGGCCTGAGGATTTTTCACCGTGTTGATCGGGGTTTTGTTGGCTTCCAGGCTTACGCCGGTACCGTTGATAGTGACGTCATTTGCCCAGACGGTTGCGCTGAAAGTCAGTGACAGCGCAAGAAGTAATGATTTTTTCTGCATAGCGTATGTCTCTTATTGTGTGAATTGATTTGCAGGTGTCGCTAACCCCAGGCTCTCGCGCAGGGTTGTGCCAGGGTATTCATGACGAAACAGGCCGCGTGCCTGAAGCAGCGGGACCACCTGCTCGACAAAGCGTGGGAAGGTGTCGGGTGTACCGCCCTGAATGATAAATCCGTCGGCGGCTCTCTCGTCGAACCACTGCTGTAAGCCATCGGCGACCTGTTCTGGCGTACCGCTAAAACGCGGACGAGGACTGGCCGCTTCCAGCGCCACTTGTCGCAGGGTTAACCCTTTCTCCCGCGCATGACGTTTGATTTCATCGGTGGTGCTGCGAAAACTGTTTTGCCCCAGTTCTCCAACATCCGGGAACGGCGCATCAAGTGGGTACTGCGCAAAATCGTGATGTTCAAAGTAGCGGCCAAGGTAATTGAGCGCATCGCTCACCGAGACCAGCGCAGCAGTCGTTTGATATTGCTGCTCCACATCCTGTTCACTGCCGCCAACGATCACACTGACACCCTGGAAAATATGCAGTTCATCGGGATGGCGTCCGGCAATTTCTGCCTGATTTTTTACATCCTGATAAAACGCTTTGGCTTCGGCCAGCGATTCCTGATGAGTGAAAATAGCATCGGCATGGTGAGCGGCTAATTTTTTACCATCCTGAGAGGCCCCCGCCTGAAATATAATCGGTCGTCCCTGCGGGGTACGGCCAATATTTAATGGCCCGGCGACCTGAAAATAATCACCGTGATGATTCAGCGTGTGCAATTTCTGCGGATTAAAGAATTCACCGCTCGCTTTATTACGCGTAAAGGCATCCTCTTCCCATGAATCCCACAGGCCTTTCACCACCTGCAGGTATTCGTCGGCAATACGGTAGCGCTGGGCATGTTCAGGATGTTGCGCACGGGAGTAGTTCTTTGCCGAACCTTCCAGCGGCGATGTCACCACGTTCCATCCTGCGCGCCCGTGGCTGAGATGGTCGAGGCTGGCAAACTGGCGCGCGGTGGTGAACGGTTCGCTGTATGACGTCGATACCGTACCCACCAACCCCAGATTGCGGGTAATGCTGGCCAGCGCGGATAATACCGTCAGGGGTTCAAAACGATTTAAAAAATGCGGTATGGATTTTTCATTGATATACAGCCCATCAGCAACAAAAATAAAATCAAGTTTGCCTTGCTCCGCAATCAATGCTGTCTTTTTCACAAACTCAAAATTAATACTGGCATCGGCCTGAGCTGCCGGATGACGCCATGCTGACATATTTCCTGACGCGCCGTGCAAAATAGTGCCCAGCCGTAATTGCCGATTTCTGTCCATAGTAACCCCTTACCCAACAGGTAAAATTAAAGATGTTCGAAAGCCGTTTTTGCTAAATGGGAAAAATACTGTGCTGCGGGTTCAATTAATCGTTCGTCCGGATTAAAGCCAGGATGGTGTAATCCATACTCACTGGCACTGCCAATGCTGACAAATGCGCCAGGCGTATTTTGCAGATAGACGGCAAAATCCTCTCCTCCCATATGCAGGTCGGCTTTACGCGTGGTGTAGCCGGACTGCTTTGCCACGTCGGTAGCAATATTGGCCCAGCGTGCATCATTCACCAACGCCGTGGGGCCCGCATGCCAGATAACGTCTATCTGAGCGCCGAAAGCCTGGGCAAATCCGGCTGCGATATCGCTGACCCGTGTTTTGACCTGCTGCTGGACCGCTGTACGGTGCGTCCTGAGGGTGCCTTCCAGTTCTACAGATTCGGGCAGAACGTTCCATGTATTACCGCCCTGAATACGCGTCACACTGAGTACCACCGAATCCAGCGTGTTTACCTCCCGGCTGGCAACGCTTTGCAAAACCGTCACCAGCTGACTGGCGAGCAGAATGGCATCTTTGCCCTCATGGGGACGTGCTGCGTGCGCGCCTTTGCCATTGATGCGTAACACAAAGCGATCCACATTGGCGTAGAACGCACCGCCCCGCGTGGCAAATTCGCCCACCGGTAAACCCGGCTCATTGTGCATACCAAAAATCGCCGCCACGTTTTGTAGCGCGCCAGCGCGGATCAAGGTTTTCGCACCGCCAAAACTCTCTTCTGCGGGCTGAAAGAGAATGCGCACTCGCCCAGGCAAATTGGCTTCCTGCTGCTTGAGCAACAGTGCAGCACCCAGCATCACGCTGGTGTGAATATCGTGCCCACAGGCATGCATCACCCCCGGCGTGACGGAACGAAACGGAACATCAGCGCTCTCTTCTATCGGTAACGCATCAATATCTGCACGCAGTGCGATAACGTCGTTCCCGTGTCCGATTTCAGCCACCAGACCCGTTTTCAGTTCAAAGGGTAAAATAGTGACGTCTGCACTGCGCAGCCAGTCGCGAATGCGTGCGGTGGTTGCCACCTCCTGCAGGGAAAGTTCCGGGTGTTGGTGCAATTCACGCCGCCAGTGGATAAGCTTCGAGCCGAGTGACATCAGGCAACCTCCTCGTAAGCATGCGCTTGTGCTAATAACCGTAAAGAGGTCAGGCGCGCATGCCCTTCCGCCACTGGCGTGTCAATAATGAACTCATCAATGCCGTAGTGCGCATGCAGTTGATTCAGATGGGCGACCACTTCCTGCGCGGTACCGTGCAGTAGCGCCTGCTCACGACGGGCTATTTTTCGTGGCGCACTTCCTGCCTGCGCGGCGAACGCCAGAGCCTGTTCTTCACTGGCGACCGTGACACGTTGACCGTCTTCCAGCTCGACACCCCAGATCTGCACGTTTTCCGCCATCTGCGCTGCGATTTCGGCGCTGTTCGCAACGATGACCTGTACGGCGACAATGGCAGGTCGCGTGCTGTTTGTTTTCCAGTACGACAGAACGTCACGCAACAGGGCTTTATCCCCGTTCAGATGCGCGGCGAAAATAAAGTTCCAGTCTGATGCCGCCGCCAACTGTGCGCTTTCCACGCTGGCGCCCAGCACAAATCCTTCTGCGGGTGAAGGAGGAAGCGGCGTCGGGAAAACAGCCTGCGTCGATTCTTTACCGGTCAGCGACAGCCAGTCGGTGAGTTGAGAAAGCTGCTGTGCAAAACTGCCCCGTTCATCCGGGTGAATGCCCCGTTGCAGCGCCTGAGTGGAAAGCGGTAAGCCGCCAGGCGCCTTTCCGACGCCAAGATCAACGCGTCCAGGCGCCAGCGATGCAAGAAGATTGAAGTTTTCCGCCACTTTGTAAGGACTGTAATGTTGCAGCATGACGCCACCAGAGCCCACACGGATACGCTGCGTTTGTCCGAGGATCCAGGCAATCACAAGTTCCGGCGACGGACTGGCAAGTTGTGGCGTATTATGATGTTCCGCGATCCAGAAACGGTGATATCCCCACGCCTCGGCAAACTGCGCCAACTGCAGCGTTCGGGCAAGGGCAATGGCGGCGGTTTCACCTTCCCCAACGGGGCTTTTATCAAGAATGCTCAGGCGATATGACATGTTGCAGGCCTATATTTATTAACATGTCATCATTATTAAATCGTTCAGCAACCGTATTAAAACAATTAATTCACATTTGCTCTGCTAAAAAACAGATAACCAACCCTGTTGTCCTCAGGGTTAAGATTCGGTGAACGGTACGGGCAGCGATCGCGTCAGATAAGATCCCTTTATGCGTGGGCTACGAAATATAGTAGGGTTGCTGCTGACGTTGAAAAAACGGCAATATCATTTTTGGTTAATTTTATCTTTGCGATAAGCTCCCCGGATTAATTTAATTTAAGTCAGACTAAATCGCTGCACAGGTTATGCGTTTGTATTTGTTGTTTCAGAATTATGAAATTAATGATATTGCACGCAATTATTTTTTACCTGAAGTACTTTCACATAATTGATGATTGGTAGAGAATGCAGCGTTTCTTATTAAAACCGTTTAAAACAGCTTTTTAATATCTCCTGATGTTATTACGGAGATTTTGTATGAATTATACATATCATCATGGGGCCTTTATGAAAAGTAACCTGCCCGTTACACAAATTGAGTACTCGCTGAACGACAAAGCGACATTGCTTTCGACCACAGATAAAGAGAGTCATATTACCTATGCGAACTCTGCTTTTATCGATGCCAGCGGGTTCAACGAAAACCAGCTAATGGGCGAACCCCATAATATCATTCGCCATCCCGATATGCCTCCCGCCGCCTTCGCCGACATGTGGTACACGCTACAACAGGGTGATAGCTGGACGGGAATGGTTAAAAACCGCCGGCAAAATGGCGATCATTACTGGGTGCGCGCTAATGTCACGCCCGTCTGGCATAATGAGAAACTGACCGGTTACATCTCTGTACGTACCGTGCCATCGCGCGAAGAAATTGACCAGAGTGAACAACTCTACGGCAAAATAAATAATCAGCAGTTTACCGGTTTTCGTTTTTTTAAAGGTATTGTGATTCGTCGAGGGATAATGGCATGGGCATCTGTTTTTAAATGGATGAGCATTAGTCAGCGTGTCAATTATGCTTTAGGCACCGCGGCCCTGCTCTCGTTGTTATTTATCTTCGCACCGGTGAACGCGTTTATTCAGTCCGGTGGCATACTGGTGCTATTTTTAGCATTAGCTATTTACCTTAAGTATCAAATTTGTCAGCCAGTTAATACGCTGCTGAGCCAAATGAAAAAAGTCGTATCCGGGCGTAAAACGAATAACTGTCATTTAAATCGCGTGGATGAAATCGGTATGCTAATGCGGCTGGTTAATCAATCAGGACTGAACCTGAATTCTCTGGTTGATGACGTCAGTACGCAAATAGCGGGTATTCGCGCGATTAGCCAGCGCGTATCAAAAGAAGGCACTGCACTGCATACGCGCTCCGAGGAAACCTCAGCCGACCTTCAGCAAACGGCAGCGGCCATAGAGGAGATCGGAAGTGCAGTACAACAAACCGCGGAGACGGCCGAACAAACCATGACGATGGCCGATAAGACCAGTGCTAATGCCGCTGAAGGCGGCAATATCATGAAACAAACCATTGCCACCATGCAGACAATCTCGCGCGACAGCAGCCAGATCGTCGATATCATTGGCGTGATCGACAGTATCGCTTTTCAGACCAATATTCTGGCACTCAATGCGGCCGTCGAGGCGGCACGCGCAGGAGAGTCAGGGCGTGGCTTTGCCGTCGTCGCCGCTGAGGTACGAAATCTGGCGCAACATTCGGCGTCTGCAGCGAAAGAGATCAAACTGCTTATCGAGAAAAACGTCGCTAACGTTAACGCGGGCGTCCAAATGGTGGAACAAACGGAAACCCATCTCACGGGCATGATCGGTGATGTATTACAGATGTCGATGATGATCAAAGACATTAGTCTGGCAACACGCGAGCAAACTCAGGCGCTGGAGCTGATTAATGACTCGATTTCACGGGTGGGCGTGATGACGCATAATAACGCCGAAATGGTGGAGCACGTCACTGACGCTACCGCCGATTTAACGCAACGCTCATCACGGTTGCAGCAGGCCGTCCAGGTCTTTGGACTCTCGGCATAGCAAGCCGGCGCTCATCCTGATGACCTCAAGATGAGCGCATCGTTTCCCACCGTCGTTCCCCCTTCGTTTTTCTTCCAGAGCAACTCGGGCTTTGCCGTTAACCTCTTAGCTCAGCGTTTTTGCGCGATCTCTCACAGCAGTCGTTTGATGATTGCTATACACTTTGTATTTAATTAGACTGTTTGTATTAAGTGAGTTTCATGACAAACGCCGGAGATTAATGGGTGCAGCGGGTAACGTAATTGCCTTCTGAGCCAAACCTGACGTTTCAACAACGACTGGAGAAGATCAACATGCCTTCTGAAATTACCCTGAACACCACAAACACACTGTTTCCGCCTGCCGGGCACTATTCGCACTCCGTCACCGCAGGGGGTTTAATTTTCATCTCAGGACAGTTGCCCATCACGGCGACGGGTGAGAAAAAATCAGATGCGCCCTTTGCCGAACAGGTTCGGTTGGTACTGGATAACATCGATGCCATTCTGACTGGCGCAGGTGTCTCCCGACAGTCCCTGGTGTCTGTAAGGGTGTATGTCACGGATATCAACTTCTGGCCTGAATTTAACAAGATCTATGCGGAATGGCTGGGAGATTATCGCCCTTCCCGCGCCGTTGCCTGTGTGTCGGAATTGCACTATGGCTCGGCCATTGAGATTGAAGCCGTCGCACTCGCCAGTTAAACCGTCTTCCACATGACAATGATGAGAAATTCAAAATGACTGAGCTTAAATTACCTTGTTATGCTGATGTCGCCGCTGCCGCAGAGCGCATTGAGGGTTATGCAAATCGCACGCCGGTGATGACATCCCGAACCGTGAATGAAGAATTTGGTGCCGAGGTGTTTTTTAAGTGTGAGAATTTGCAGCGTATGGGCGCATTCAAGTTTCGTGGTGCGATGAATGCGCTCAGGCAATTTACACCAGAACAGCGAGCTGCCGGCGTGGTCACCTTCTCTTCGGGTAATCACGCGCAAGCCATTGCCCTCGCGGCGAAATTACTCGGGATCCCGGCGACAATTGTCATGCCTCATGATGCGCCAGCGGCAAAAGTGGCGGCCACAAAAGGCTACGGCGGAAATGTCATTGTTTATAACCGCTACACCGAAGATCGCGAGCAGATTGGACGCGATTTGGCGGCGAAACACGGGCTGACGCTGATCCCGCCTTATGACCATCCACATGTGATCGCGGGACAAGGAACGGCGGCCAAAGAGCTGATAGAAGAAACCGGACCTCTGGATGCGCTGTTTGTCTGCCTCGGCGGCGGCGGTCTGCTGTCAGGCTCGGCACTGGCGACTCGGCATCTTTCACCGGATTGCCTGATTTATGGTGTTGAACCGCAAGCCGGTAACGATGGACAGCAGTCATTCAGAAGTGGATCAATCGTTCACATTGATACCCCCAAAACCATTGCGGATGGCGCACAGACGCAACATCTTGGAAACTACACCTTCCCGCTGATCCAAAAGCATGTCACGGATATTCTGACGGTGACAGATGAAGAACTGATCGCATCGATGAAGTTTATTGCCGAGCGTATGAAACTGGTTGTTGAACCGACCGGCTGCCTCGGATTCGCTGCTGCCAGAGCGAAAAAGCGTGAACTGGCGGGTAAAAAGGTCGGTATTATTATTAGCGGTGGCAACGTGGATATCAGCCGATTCAGCGAATTTTTAGCCATGTAATTGAAAAGATTTCCGTATGCCAGGCTCCTTTATTGCCGCTTCTGTTTGCGGAAGCGGCATAAAGCCCGCCAGTGTTACCAGCCTACAATACGTGACCAGACTTCACGTTCTTCACCGTCATCGCCCAGAACCTCATACTGACGATGCATTGCGGCCGTGGCGCAGGCGTGATTGGGCAGGATCCTGATTCGGCTTCCCACCGGAAAGTCATCGTGACGGTAGTCTGCCGTTAATACCACAATCCCGTGCTCCTGATTCGTGATGTCCACTTTCAGCCCGTTTAGCGGTTGCCCTTCGAGGTTGCATACCTGGCCATAACCATAATCCGTTACCTGATGCGCCGTTCCCCGGTCTCGGGAAAGCGCCATCCAGCCTGCATCAATGAACACCCAGCCTTTGTCACGATTATGCCCAATGACCGTGGCAACCACTGACATGGCGATATCATGCATTTCGCAGATCCCTACATTTTTCATCACCAGATCAAAGGTGGTAAATACCCCCGCCCGAACCTCGGTGATACCGGAGAGATTGTCGGCAAAGTGCGCCGTCGGCGTGGCCCCCACACTGAGTACCGGGCAACGATGTCCCTGTTCACGTACCCGCAGCCCGGCTCGACGTATGGCATCACATTCGGCTTGAGCCGCCACCCGGATCGCTTCGTCGGTGCGACAATTATACGATTCCCCGGCATGGGCAAGCAGCCCCGTCAGTGTTGCGCCACCGTCCTCAAGCATCCGCGCCAGTTCCAGCAACGCATCGCTTTCGGGCGGAACCCCGCCACGATGGCCGTCGCAGTCAACTTCAATAAACACCGAGAACGCAACGGCGTGCTGTTGGCCGAAAGACACCACGGCCTCTGCCTGTTCCCGGCTGTCGAGCAAAATATGGATATCGGTGCCTTTTTGCATCAGCGCGGCAATGCGCGGGAGCTTATGCGGAGCGATGCCAACAGCGTACAGCAGGTTGGTATACCCTTCTTTCGCAAAGGCTTCCGCTTCGGCAAGGGTGGAGACCGTTGCCGGATCATGGCGCTCGGGCAGTAAATAGTGTGCGGCCTCGACCGAGCGCAATGTTTTGAGGTGCGGCCGCACTTTGCTACCCAGCGCTTCGGTGCGGGTATAAAGGCGACGGATATTCTTCAGATACTTATTTTTATCAATCAACAGGTAAGGCGTTTCTGTTGTGCTTAACCAGGCCGGAGTGGTCATTTTTACTCTCCATTAATAGATATTAAGAGAAAGTTTGCCACTGCCATCATTAGGTATAAATTAATATAAATGCAATGACTGGTTAGGTTCAGACTTAATGATCAACAGTGACGATTTATACTTTTTCCGTACTATTGCCAGCCACACCACGCTCGCAGCCGCGGCCAGAACGCTTAATGTGACTCCGCCTTCCGTTACACAACGACTGCGCGCACTGGAAAACAAACTGGGCGTGACACTGCTTTTAAGACCCTCGCGCAAGGTCTCTCTGACCGACGAAGGTTCTCTTTTGCTGAGCCAGGCTGAAAAAATCCTTTCTGAGCTGACAGCGCTACAATCGGCAATCGATGACCGTCGGCAGGTTGTGCGGGGAAAACTGCGCGTGCTCGCCCCGCTGGGCTTTGGTCATGATCATGTTGCTCCGCTGATTGGCCTTTATTCTGCGAAACATGAAAATCTGGAAATTGAACTGACGCTGTCCGACGATCCGAGCTGGTCTGATTTACATAAATGGGACGTGGTGATTTTTATCGGTGAGTTGCGCGACTCCAGTATGCATTGTATTAAGCTGGCGTCTAACCGGCGATTTGTCTGCGCCTCGCCAGACTACTTACGCCGTAAAGGCATACCCGAAAACCCGGAAAGCCTGCTCTCACACGATTGCATTGCGCTGCGAGAGAATAGCGAAGATGTCACACTGTGGCGTTTTACCGGCGTGAACGGAGAGTATCCGCTTCGCGTTCATCCGCGTCTGGCAAGTAATGAAGGTCGGGTGGTCAAAGAGTGGGCTCTCGCCGGGCGAGGGATCATTATGCGCTCGGAATGGGATGTGATGCCGCATATCAACAACGGTTCACTGGTGCGGTTGCTTCCCGACTATGCATTGCCCAATGCCGATATTGTCGCCCTGACGGCGAGCAGCATCTCTGAAAGAACGCCCCGCACCCAGCAGTTCATTGAGTTACTGAGAGAGACTCTCGCGACACGGCCGTGGGATGCGCGCTGATCCCCGACGTATGCAGCGCGTTCATGGTAGAGACTTAGGCGTTCGCCATGCCGTGTGCCATAATACCGTTGAATCATTGAACGAATAGTCTTAATCAACACGCATTGTATTATCATGCGTGTATACAAGTTCAGGTAACGGACGTTTTGCAGGAGATAACGGTGTCTAAACACGAAGAAAACGTAGTGCTCAGTCAACTGGATACGATTGCCAAAGGATTAAGCGAGACCTTTTATCCGTTCTGTGAAGTCGTGGTGCATGACCTGAAAAATCCTGACCATGCGATACTGTCAATCCATAACAATCTCTCGGGGCGAAAACCCGGCCAGTCGGCCACTGAACTGGGCCTGGCTCGTATCGCATCGCCGGAATTCCCGAGTATTGTTGCCAATTACGGCAATCAGTTTGCGGACGGGCGTCCGGTAAAAAGCACCTCTATCGGCATAAAGGATAACGAAGGAAAATACGTCGCGGCCTTATGTCTGAATGTGGATATGACGTTATTTCGCGGGATGCAAAGCGCCCTTGCCCGTTTTACAGAAATTGAAACCACCTCCGTGGTGGAGCATCTTAGCCCCGGAGGCACCGAAGCCATCCGCCAGCGTATCGACAGCTACGCCGCAAAACTCGCTACCACCCCCAGAGCCCTTAAGCCTGCGGATCGTAAAGCATTAATTCAGGCGTTGCGAAAAGAAGGTCTGCTTGATGTGCGAAAATCAATGGATACCGTCGCGCAGTATCTGGGGATCTCCAGAGCGACCGCCTATCTCTACGCGCGGCAGGAAAATAACAAATAAGGGCACTTACGTAGGGTGTCTATCGTTAAACGGGAGCAGGAATCTTAGCCTGCCCCCCTACTTAAGGCGCTTAGTTTGCTTCAATCAGTTGAGCAACGTCATTGCTGTTAATTTCCCGCGCATTGCCATCCTGATCGGTGTAGCGGGTCATCCCCGTGTCTTTATCCAGTTTTGGTTTCCCCTGGGTGGTTATGGTTTGTCCGCTTTTCGTCGTCATGACGTAATCGGTAGTGCATCCCGCTAAAGTAAACAGCATTGCGCCCGCGCAAAGGCAGATAAATGGCTTTTTCATGGTAGTCCTGAGAGAGTTAATGAGCCGAGGGGAAGAGTGTAAGTCCCTGACGTTATCAGACTATCGATGGGGTGTAACGAGGCGTATCGTGGAGTATAGAGAAATGACAGGAGGGGTTTCCCCCTCCGGATAATTACAGCGCGATACGAATAACATCGTCCGGCTGTGTCGCTTCCTGTTCGCGGGAAGACTTCTGTTTCACGCTGACATACAGGGTTTTGCCATCGGCGGAGAGCGCCAGGCTGTTCGGGAATGTCGGGGTATCGAAAGTTTTGACTACTTTGTAGCTTTTCGTGTCAATCACGCTCACTTTACCTGCCTGGCGGTGCGTCACGTAGGCTTCGTTACGTGCCGGGTTGAACAGCACAGCCAGAGACTCAGGCGCAGCCACTTTTGCCAGCACATTGCCATTACGCGTGTCGATAACCAACACTTCGGCGGCTTTAGAGTCGGTGATAAACGCACGGTTACCCGCCGTATCCAGGCTCAGGTTGATGAAGAAGTGTTCTTTTCCATCATCCAGCAGCTTTTTACGGCTGAGAATTTTATTGTCTGCCGTATCGATGGTAATAAATTCACCATCAGCATTGGTGGTGTACAGGCGTTTCGCTTTGCTGTCGAGAGCAAGACCGGTGCTCATTTTACCGGTGTTCTGAATGGTGTTTTTCAGTTTGATGGTTTCACCGTCCACGACCCAAATCACGCTCTCTTTACCGATGCCGGTAATGTAAACCGTGTTGGTTGCGTCATCAGCGACCAGCTGACGAGGCTGCAGGGGACGCACATCTTCAGAACGTTTACGCGCATCCAGCACCAGACGCCCTTTCACCTCACCGGTTTTGGCATCCATCGCGGTGACGGCGCTGTTGACGGTATTGCCAAACCACAACGTTTGCGTCGCGTTGTTAATGGTTGCGCCAAACGGTTTGAGATCGTTATGAATTGCCTGAGTCACTTCAAGCGTAACGGGGTCAAGGCGATACACCACTCCACCCTTATCCAGTTTCCGGCTCTGCGAGGTAGCAAGCCACAGCGCGTTTTCCTGTTGGCTGTATGCCATTTCGTAGGCGCCTTTACCCACGGCTTTGCGCAGCAGTTCTTCCGCAGCCTGCGTACTAAAGGAAGAGGCAACGAGCAGTGAACCTAACAGTAAAGAACCACGCAGACGCGGCGAAAACAGATGACGTAAAGACATGACGACTCCCTTTTATAAATTCGTATGTTACTGCTTCACATAACTTCAATGAGCACGGTCATCGCCCTGCTCTTTTTAATAATGAGAATAGTAATCATTATTTATCTCAAAGTGGAGTCTTTATTCACGTTCTGACGACAACCTTCTTATTTTCTCCATAGATGTTTAACAGGCCGCTCACAAAAGGAGCGGCACATCACTCTTACTCTTTAGCCTTATTCATCTGCAAGGCGTATAACAACTTTGCCAAAGTTCTTCCCGGTCAGCAGACCAATAAACGTTTCCGGTGCCTTTTCCAGCCCTACGGTTACCTGTTCACGGTACTGGATTTTGCCTTCATTGACCCAACGCCCCATCTGTTCCTGAAACTCATGAATGCGATGGCCATAATCCTGGCTGATGATAAAACCCTGCATGCGGATGCGCTTTTTCAGCAATGTAGCCATCAGCAACGGTAAACGGTCGGGGCCAGACGGTAATTCTGTGGCGTTATAACCACTGACCAGTCCACAGACCGGAATTCGCGCAGAGGTATTCAGTAACGGCAGCACGGCGTCAAACACTTTTCCGCCGACGTTTTCATAATAGATGTCGATCCCCTGCGGGCAGGCTTGCGCCAGTTGTTGCGCGAAATCCTGCGCATGATGATCGAGACAAAGATCAAAACCGAGCACCTCCGTCGCATGGCGGCACTTCTCTGCCCCACCCGCAACACCGACTACCCGACACCCTTTGAGTTTTCCGATTTGCCCAACGGTGGCGCCAACAGGCCCCGTCGCGGCGGCAACCACCAGGGTTTCGCCGCTTTTCGGCTGGCCGATATCCAGCAGTCCCATATATGCGGTAAATCCTGGCATGCCTAACAGGCCCAAAGCCCAGGACGGATGTTCCGGGTTGTCACCCAGTTTTACCAGTCCGCTGCCATCGGAAATGTCGAAATCCTGCCATCCGCTGTAGCTGAGTACCCATTCTCCGGGTTGATAGTCAGGATGATGAGAAGTGACAACCCGGCTGACGGTTCCACCCACCATAACGGCACCGATCTCTACCGGCGGGGAGTACGAAGGTTCATCACTCATTCTCCCGCGCATATAGGGATCGAGCGACAGATAAACGTTGCGCAGTAACACCTGTCCTTCACCGGGGGTGGCGACCGAATCCTCTTCCAGCCGGAAATTCTCCGGCACAGGTGCGCCATACGGGCGTGAAGCCAGTACCCAGCGGCGATTGCGTTGCATTTGTTGACCCATTGATGCTCTCCTCTGCTTTTGGCATGAATTCATCAATAGTAGACGCCCCACCCTGGAGATGCTTTCACATTAGTTGCCTGCGTGGTTTAACCGCACAACCAGGTAAACGCAGGATTGCGGGGTTTCATTGATAAACCGGCAGTCATTCGGCGGCCCCAGTTCCAGACAATCGCCCGCTTTCATCTCATGGCGCGTGTCTCCTTCGACAAAAACTAACTCCCCCTGCTGCAGCCAGATAAGCTGTCTGGCCTGCACGTAGGAAGACGCCGGCATCGGAATATCACTCCCGGCAGGCAATTCTATTTGCACCAGATCGATGGGCAGATCGCTTCGCGGTGAAACATGGCGGCGCAAATAGTGACTCTGCGGGTCGTGCCACACCGGTTGATCGGCGAAACGCAGTAATTTGCCCTCCTGCATTTCAGCCCGTGCGATCAGCGTTGACATGCTGATACCAAACGCCCCGGAAAGTCGTCCCAGCAGTGTGGCCGTGGGGCTGCTCTCCGCGCGCTCAATTTTATGGATCATCGCCCGCGATACGCCTGCCCGCTCAGCAAGTTCCGTAAGTGACCAGCCACGAGATTCCCGCTCAATGCGAATTCTTGCACTGATCCGTTGATTTATGCTGTCTTCAATAGTATTCATATCGTAATACTATAGTGAACAATCCCTGAGGTTCAACATGTCAATTCGATTTGCCAGCAAAGACGACTGCGCCGCTATCGCAGAAATCTACAATCACGCCGTTCTTCATACCGCAGCAATCTGGAACGATCAGACGGTCGATGCCGAAAACCGTATCTCATGGTATGAAGCCCGTCAGTTGCTGGGGTACCCGGTTCTGGTCAGTGAAGAAGATGGCGTGGTCACAGGATATGCGTCCTTTGGCGACTGGCGTAACTTTGATGGATTCCGTCACACCGTTGAACATTCAGTCTATGTGCATCCAGATCATCAGGGAAAAGGTTTGGGACGGGCGCTACTCAGCAGATTAATTGAAGAAGCCCGCGCCTGCGGAAAGCATGTGATGGTGGCGGGCATTGAGTCGCAAAACGAAGCGTCGCTGCACCTGCATCGTACGCTGGGTTTTGTACTAACCGCACAAATGCCGCAGGTCGGCACCAAATTCGGCCGCTGGCTGGATCTGACCTTTATGCAACTTCAGTTAGACGATAGCAACGAACCGGACGCCCGTTGATGAACCAGACGCTGACCCTCTCCTTTCTGATTGCCGCAGGCATTGGTCTGGTGGTGCAAAACACCTTAATGGTGCGAATTACGCAGACCTCATCGACCATCCTGATCGCCATGCTCCTGAACTCGCTGGTCGGGATTGTGCTGTTTGTCAGCATTTTGTGGTTTAAGCAAGGTGCGGCGGGGTTTGGCGAACTGGTCTCCAGCGTACGCTGGTGGACGTTAATCCCCGGTTTACTTGGGTCGTTCTTTGTTTTCGCCAGTATCAGTGGATACCAAAACGTCGGTGCGGCCACCACCATTGCGGTACTGGTCGCCAGCCAACTAATTGGAGGGCTGGTGCTGGATATATTGCGCAGTCATGGCGTACCGCTGCGTGCGCTGGTGGGTCCGGTGTGTGGTGCCGTGTTATTGGTGGTGGGTGCCTGGCTGGTGGCCAGACGTTCATTTTAATGGCACGTATCTGGCCTACGGGTTACGCGCCCGCAGGCCAGATACGAGGTTGAGATCGTCAACCGTCAGAGGATTGTGCCGCCCTTCGTCAGTTGCTCACGACGTGCTTCCATATCTTCTTTGTGTTGACGCCCGTGATGCGCGATAGTCGTACGCAAACGCTGTTGCTGGGTGTAACGCTCTTCCCGGCTCAGTTCTGTATCTTCACTGAGCGCAACCAGCAGTTCATTCATATGCGTAATAACGCTCTCTTCAATGGCGGCATCGACACGAGCACTGACGTCATCCAGGTGCGACATATATTCTCCTTAACGCATTAATTGAGTTTTGCTTTTGAAAAATCACTGCCCATCAGGCTCACGCTGTACCCGCTGACATTACTGCGCGTCGCAAAGAACGTTTTGCCGTTTGCCAGAGCGATCCACGGTGCCTGCTGGTAGAAAATCTCTTGCGACTGTTGGTAGAGCGCGGCACGTTCTTCCGGTTTACTCACCAGTTTCGCTTTTTGAACCAGAGAATTATACGCTTTATCACACCAACGTGCGGCGTTTGATCCGGTTTTAATGCTGTTGCAGCCCAGCAGCACATCTGCGAAGTTATCCGGGTCACCGTTATCTGACATCCAGCCAAACAACGCCGTGTCGTGCTCACCCTTACGCATGCCGGAAAGGTATTCACCCCATTCATAAGAGACAATTTTCGCCTTCACGCCGACTTTCGCCCAGTCGCTTTGAATCATCTCGGCAATGCGTCGGGAGTTCGGGTTATAGGGGCGTTGAACCGGCATAGACCACAGCGTCGCCTCAAAACCGTTCTCCAGCCCTGCTTTCTTCAGCAAATCTTTCGCTTTCTGCGGGTCGTACTCGTAATCCTTCAGGTCTTTATTGAAGCCCATCATATTCGGTGGAATCGGTGATTTCGCCACCGTGCCGGAGCCTAAAAAGACGGCATTGATGATCGCTTTTTTATCCGTTGCATAGTTTAACGCCTGACGCACCAGGACATTATCAAACGGTTTTTTCTCGGTATTAAATGCCAGGTAACCGACGTTCAACGCCTCTACCGTATGCAGCGTCAGGTCGCTATTTTTCTTGATCTCGTCAAACTGTACCGGCGAAGGCGCAGGGATAATCTGGCATTCATTCGTTTGCAGTTTTGCCAGACGCGTCTGTACGTCTGGCGTGATAGAGAAGATCAGATGTTTGGTCGGCACCTCGCCATCCCAGTAGTTCGGGTTGGCCAGATAGCGAATTTGCGAATCCTGTTTGTACTGTTGCAGCACGTAGGGTCCGGTACCAATCGGCCAGTTATCGACGTTCTCCGGCGTGCCCTTTTTCAGCATGGCATCCGCATATTCTGCCGAGAGAATCGAAGCAAAATCCATCCCCCAGTCGGCGAGAAAGGCAGCGTTTGGTTCCGTCAGTACAAACTGGACGTGATAGTCATCAACCTTCTTCACCTCTTTAATCAGCTTATCCAGTCCAACATCGTTAAAGTATTCGTAATTTCCCTGTGAGACGTTGTGGTACGGATGATCGGCATCTTTCTGGCGTAATACGGAGAAAACAACGTCATCCGCGTTGAAATCACGAGTTGGCTTGAAGAATTTGTTGCTGTTAAATTTCACGCCCTGGCGCAACGTAAAGGTATACGTCTTGCCATCCGGGGAAATCGTCCAGTCGGTCGCCAGTGACGGAATCGGGGTATTTTTTACCGGATCAAAATTGATCAGTCGGTTGTACAGCACCTGCGAACTGGCCACAAACGAGGGGCCCGAGCTGGCGATTTGGGGGTTAAAGGATTCTGGTGATGCTTCAGAGCAGTAGATAAGGGTGTCCGTATTGGCCGCGAATGCAGCGCCTGTGGGTAATACAGCGCTCAGAGCCAACGCGAGTAACGTTTTCCTTGCAGTCATTGTTATAAGCCTTCTAATTTTATTATTAACACGATTATCAGAGCATAGCTGACAAAAACTGACTAATAACAAATCACTATCAGGTTATTCTAATCAGGGGTATTTCGCTGATAAATTCGACACAGCAGGTGGAATAATTTCCCTTAAGTCTTTTTCAACACGTCAAGTTTTTTCCCAATACGCTATGCCATGAAAATTCGCCCCTTTTGGCCTCTCTTCTGACGTTTGCTTGTTTATAGAACCCGTAAAGTAGATGCGTGAAGAAGTCTAAGGGACAACAACGTGGCAAAAACTCTCTTGCGCAGCGGCAATCTGGATGACTATCAGGCCGTTGGCGGCGGCGGTCAGGCCGTATTTGATTCAGCATTGCAAATTCGTGAAACGCTTCGTCTGCGCAAACAGCAGGCAATGGCGGATTGTCTGGCGATCCCACAAATCAACGATAACGGCGATCGGGTGGACTGGTATTCCCCGCTTGAAGGAACGGCTGTGGCCTGGAAAAGCGCTGATGAAGATGCGCGTTTGCGTGCGCTGCGCTATCTGCACGGTATTCAGGAAAATGCCGCCGCATTGAGCCGTAAAAGTCTGCAATCAGCGAAAACCTCATTGCAGCTGTTTGGCTCACTGCTTGAAAAAGCGATGCAATTTCCTGGCGAGAATCATGTTTTTCTGGTGGATGGCAAACCCGTTATTACGTTCTGGGGTTTCGTTAATCTGAACGAAAATACCCGTGATGATGTTCTCGATTGCCTGCGTGTCGCCGATGAGCCTCCCGTCATACTGGCTCCACAACCCGAACCGGAAGAAGAGATCGCGCCAGATATCACTTTCGCGCAAGCGGATACTCCGTTACTGACAACCGTGATGGACCTCCCTCCGGTGCCCGAGCCGGAGCCTGAAAGTCCGGTCATCATCAGCGAACCCAGCGTTTCCGCGCCGACAGAACAGCAAAAACCGGCACGTCGCTTACCGCTGTGGAGTCTGCCTGTCGCTGCCGTGATTATTGCCGCCATTGCCGCGCCCCTGTTATGGAAGCAACAGCCGCCGGAAACCGCCACCGCGCCTGTTACAACACCAACTGAGGTTGTCCGGGTGAATCATACCCCCTTACCTGAACTGACGCAGGAACTGCCTCTGCATCGGGCAGAAGTCACGCCACCGGTGAAAAAAGAAAAGCCCGCTGACGGCCCCGTCGTGATTGCCGCCATCCCGAAAGATGCGCTGGTCATGGACGCCAGTCAGATGAAAGTCGGCACGACACGTTTTCTTAACGGTAACTGGCGCGTCATGGTGGATATCAAAGATCCGGTGAGTGGCAAAGCCCCGTCGCTGCGTTATCAGATCCAGGCCAATAAAGGAACCGCACGGGTTGTGCATGGCGACAACATTGTCTGTCGCGCGGACATTTTCTCCGGCCTGCATCAGTCGGGCGAGTTACTGATTAAAAGTCGCGGGAATGCGCGTTGCACCGACGGTTCGCGCTATCCAATGCCGGAAATCACCTGTAAAGCGGGAACCAACGACGTCGCGGCCTGTACCGCACGTTATGACGACCACGCGGCAATCCCGATGACGATCAAAAAGATAGGTGCCTGATTTTATGTTGGTCAATCTGTGTGATTACAAACAGAGCGTCACGCTCATCGCCAATAGCGGCGTACAGTTTCTGGATTTTGGGCTGACGCCACAGGAATCCGCACATCACGGTCGTTTCGTGCGCAAAACCGCAAACGGCCCACTACTGAGACTGGATTTCGACCTGATCACGGGTCGTTATACCCTGCGAGGCACGAGCGGTGGACAACCCGAAGTGGTGAAGCCGGAGAGCACGCAGGCGTTACATTATTCGCTGGATGTGCTCGACGGCGCCTGGTTACCGCTGCCTTTCCTGCGCTTTAACCCGCCCCGCACGTTTGTTGAAGGCCCGGATAACTGGGCGCGCGTGCAGGTGCGAAAACTGACGCAACCGGACAGCGCAGGCAACACGCACCGGGTCACCGTGGCGCTGGACAGTCAGCTGACCGCGCATGCCCCTGCGGCGTTGACCCCAACTGAAAATGACCTGCTTAACGGAACGCGATTTGCGCTGGCCTGGCAGGATAACGAAATCGCCGACTTCCTCGACCAGACCTGGATTGACGGCTGGCTGCGTGAATCCTTCCTGCAGCATGTCACGCAAAAAGAGAACCGTTCAGAGCAGGAGATCCAGCTCGCGCTGCGAAACTTTGAGTACCAGGCGCACTGGCTGAATGTGCTGGCGCTGCTGGGCGAGCAGCTTTCCGTCCCGGAAGTCAAACTGGTGACGCACACGCTGAGTACCCCGGCGATTCCCGTAGATCTGATTTTAGATATTGGCAATACTCATACCTGCGGCGTACTGATTGAGGATCATGGGGATGCCAATGACGGGCTGCGTCAGACGGCTGAACTTCAGGTGCGTTCGTTAAGTGAGCCTCAATTTCTTAACGATCCCCTGTTCACCAGTCGTCTGGAGTTTTCTGAAGCGCGGTTCGGCAAGCAGCACTTTTCCGTTGAGAGTGGTCGCGATGACGCGTTTATCTGGCCGTCGATTGTACGCGTCGGCGATGAAGCCCGGAAACTGGCGATGCAGCGGATGGGGACCGAAGGCAGCAGTGGGATCTCCAGCCCGCGCCGCTACCTGTGGGATGAAACACCGGTTTTACACGACTGGCGTTTTAGCCAGATGAATAGCAAAACCCAGCGCGAACCGCTTGCCACCGCCTTTCCGCTGATGAATCTGATGAACGACGACGGACAGCCGCTGTTCAGCCTGCCACAGGACGATCGACTGCCCGTGTTCTCTCCTCAGTACAGTCGCAGCACGCTGATGACCCATATGCTGTGCGAAATTCTGGCGCAGGCGTTGGGGCAAATTAACAGCGTCGCGACACGCCTGCGTCTGGGGTTCCCTGCCTCGCCTCGTCAACTGCGCACCCTGATCCTGACGCTGCCTTCCGCCATGCCAAAACAGGAGCGCGAGATCTTCCGTCTGCGCATGTTTGAAGCCATTGCGCTGGTATGGAAAGCGATGGGCTGGCATCCCCAGGATGAAGACTTCACCACCCGAAAACAGCAGGAAAAAAGCGTGGTTCCCGTCCCTGAGATCCAGATGGAATGGGATGAAGCCAGCTGCGGACAACTGGTATGGCTGTATAACGAAGCGATTTCCCACTACGACGGGCACACCGAATCGTTTTTTTATGCCCTCGCCCGACCGGATCGTCTGCCGGAGCCTGGAGAAGTGAAAGGTCGCGCTCTGCGCGTTGCCTCTATTGATATTGGCGGCGGTACAACAGATATGGCCGTCGTCCATTATTCGCTTGATGATGGCGTCGGCGCGAATGTCAAAATCACCCCGCACCTGCTGTTTCGTGAAGGATTCAAGGTCGCTGGCGATGATATGCTGCTGGACGTGATTCAGCGCTGCGTATTACCGGCTATGCAAACCCGTTTACAGCAGGCGGGCGTCACCGACGCTGCGGCGCTGATGGCCACACTGTTTGGCGATTCCGGGCGCATCGATACCCAGGCCATTTTGCGTCAGCAAACGTCGTTGCAGCTGTTCATGCCGCTGGGTCATGCGGTGCTTTCTGCATGGGAACAAAGTGATATCAACGATCCTGTTGCCGGGCTGCATGCCACCTTTGGCGAGTTGCTTTCCCAGCGTCCAACGCGCAACGTGATGAACTATATCCAGCAGGCCATCGATCATGCGCTGCCGCCGGGTTCCCCCGCCTTTGACGTACTGAGCGTGCCGTTACAGGTACAGTTCAGACAGTTACAAGAGGCATTACTGGGGGGACAATTTACCCTTACCGCCCCTCTGCACGCTGTTTGCGAAGCCATTTCACACTATCGCTGCGACATTTTGCTGGTGACCGGCAGACCCGCCTGCTTACCTGGTGTACAGGCGCTGATCCGCCATCTGCAGCCCGTTCCGGTTAACCGCATGATCTGGATGGACAGCTACCGCGTACATGAGTGGTATCCGTTCAGCCAACAAGGCCGGATCGGCAATCCGAAGTCCACCGCCGCCGTCGGCGCAATGCTGTGCAGCCTGGCGCTGGACTTACGCCTGCCGCGCTTTAACTTCAAAGCCGCCGATATCGGCGCGTACTCCACCGTGCGTTATCTTGGTGTACTGGATAATACGGTCAACACCCTGCGCGATGAGAACATCTGGTATCACGACATTGATCTGGACAAGCCAGGCGCCAGGCTGGATACCCGTCTGCACTTCCCGCTGCGGGGCAATGTAACGCTCGGTTTTCGTCAACTGGCGAACAGTCGCTGGCCCGCCACGCCGCTGTATACGCTGAGTATTAACTCGGCTGAACTGGCGAAAACCATTGCCGGCGATGGTGTGTTAAATGTTCGATTGCAATTACGCGGCGGGACCAAAGAGAGTGGTCCTGAATACTTCGTACTGAGTGATGCCTGGCTGCAGGACGGCACGCCGGTTGCCGCCGATGCCTTAACATTAAAACTGAATACGCTGGCGGATCGTCGCCATAGCGGTAGCCATTACTGGATTGATAGCGGGAGCGTGTACCTGAAATGAGCAAGATGTTAAACACCGCACAAGCTGCCATCGAATGGGTGATGGATACACGCGAGCGTACGGCGCGTCTTGATGATGAGGCCGATTCTCTGTTGGCGCAACTGACGCTGGCGGCAATGAATGAAACCGCGCTGAATGCGGCCTTTACCGCACAAGGTTGCGTGGGACTTTACGGGCACTCGCAACCGGCAAAAGCGCATCTGTTATCCGCGTTGTGCAGCAATGCCAACGGCAAACTGAATATCACGACCCCGGATCGCAGCTTTGATTATTTTACCCACATTAATCCGGGTCATGCGCCTGGCAATATGGCGATCCGCTTTACGCGCAATGAAACCGCGATGGATTCCGAGTGGCCGCTGCGTCTGCGGCTGCTGAGTGAGGCCGAACTGGTACAACTGTTTATCGCGCAGTTCTGCGCGTTACCGGACAACCGCCAGGTCGAGAAGTCGATTATTGAGGCGCGGTTAGACAAATGGCAAACGCTGCGCCAGCGTCACCCGGTTCAGGGGATCACTGCACAGGATGTGGCGACAATCGCCCATTTCTGGCGCACCTGCGTCCCCTCTTCTCAGCAGCAAATTGACGATGCGTTATGGCATCAGTTTGCCCTGCTGCTTCCTGCGCTGGATCTGACCACCCGGGCGAATGTCTGGGCGCTGCTGTGGGGAGAACAACCGGAACTGACGCAACAATGGCTGGCACTGGCGCATACGTTGCAACAAACCGGTCACGCAAAGGAGATTGCTGCACCGCTGAGTCTGCTGGTTGACCATTTTGGCTTGCCCGCCGAAAGTTTCCTGACTCAGGGCGCCTCAACTGCGAGCGAAGCGCAAAGCGATGTGGTGGTTCACCCCATTGCTGACCACCAGTTACTCAACGCGGTCAGTATCTCGCTGGATACCCTGGCGCTGCTTACGCGTGAGCTGGTACTGACGGTGGAAGACAGCGCGTCTGGCAACGCCGATCTTCTGGATATTCCCCTCGCGCCGGATACGCATCCCAATCCGCTATGGCAAGCCAAATTAGGCTGGATGCTGGAACATTACCGTCAGCATCTGCAACCTGATGTATTGGTGATATGCAATGCCGTCGCCACCCGCTCACAGACCCCGATAATCACCCGGACTTTACTGGGCTGGGTTAACGACACCCAACCTCTGCATGATGCCGCGCTGCCCGGCGTGGTCTGGGCGATCACGCCGCAGGATGCACGTTTTAGCACCCGGCAAAATCTGGATGAAGCCGTGCAGCAATTAATGGGTAAACCGGGACTGCACTGGGGCACGCTGCAGGCACTGGATAAACACAGTGTTCAGCGTCTTATCGAATGGTTATCTCAGGCAACCTCTGTGCAGCAGCGCCATGCCCGGTTCACCTCGCTTCGCGAGCAACACCAGCAACGCATTCGTGAAACGCTGAATACCTGGCTGGATGCCCGCGACGGCGAACCCGGATCATGCGAATCCGTGATCCGCCAGTTACAGGCTCAGGCGGCGAAACATGGCGACCTGCTGGACGGACTGCTTCCTCCGATGTGCCGCTTTGAGTCATTGCTGCGCATTCAAAAGCCCCGAGAGGAACAGGTCAGCGGACTTTTTAATGAAGAGATCGACTTGTTTGCCGACATGCAGGACGCCTCGCCCGCGCTGGAAAATAAAGAAACCGGGTATCTGGCACATAAAATGTGGATCAATCACGTGCGCCAGTGGTGTCGTAATGAGAATAATGCCCGCCGGTTAGGCCTTGAGCCCCGCACGCTCAGACAGGTCGCCGACATACTGGTCACCACCAGCTACCGGCTTGAGCTATCTCAGCAGCTACAGCATATCCTGCAACGCGAGAACGTCTGCGGAGCGCAGCTTCACGCCGCTATCGGGGATTTTATCACCTGGCTTGGCTACGCCAGCGTGGCAGAGGAAAAACGGCCGGCCAGCAGGGTCAACAAAGGGGCAGCAATTTTCAGTGCTCCCGTGCAACAGCCTATGCTTCGACTAACAAAACTGGAGGAGCAGCCTTCACATGGCGCAAGCCGCTACGTTTACGACTGGCTGGTTGCCCTCTACACCCGTGCTAATGAGAACACTGGTTATCAACATCCGCAGGATGTGACCGGGGCAGATAAAAAACGGTTGTTTGCCTTGCTAACGGCGTGAAACGGTATATATCCCTCAAAAGAGGGAAAACAGGAGCGCGACAGGAAAACTCATCGGCCATGTCGCCCCGACTAATACCGCACTCAGAAAGCGAATACGTTTTTTATCTTGCGAGAGAAACCAGGTTGTGATGGCTGCAAGTGCGGCCATTACCGCATAAAAAATCAGCATTTTTTGGTAAACAGACATTCGGGGGCATCCAGGCCAAAGGAAGAAATCGCGCGCAATATGCTCTTTTTTATGACTCACATCAAGTTTTATTCATTTTGTTTCGAAAAACGCCTGAAAAACAACCTATCCACGCAATGTTCAGATTTTGTACTATTGCGGATCGTTTTAAGCCGTACTATACCCATAGGGGTTAAAACGAAAGGTGGCAAAAATGAATGTTTCCAGCAAAACTGTGGTGCTAATTAATATCTTTGCTGCTGTAGGACTTTTCAGCCTGATATCCGCAAGGTTCGGCTGGTTTGCTTGATGTGATTCTTGTCGATTAATTGCAGCGTCTGTTGGCAGAGAGATGACGTTCTCTCTGCCTTTAGTTTGTTATTTTCCCACCCTGCCAAAGCCCGGTAAATTATCCTTAGTGCGTAATCCCCCTAACCTTTATGGGTGTTTTTTATGCCTGAGCCAGGTTGCGTTGACCTAAAAAAATGACGCCCCGGTAACAGGTACGTTATTACCGGGGCGTCATGATGTGCGATTTAGCCTGACCTCGCGGATAATTCCAACTTTCCGCCGTCCGATGGCGACGAGGCCAGTGGCGCGAATAGTATAGGCACAGGTACGCCAGTATTTAGCTATCCGTGCCCCTGTGGCTCTTCGCGGTTAAACGTGTTACTCGTGTTTAATCATCACATGGCGAATAACCGTGTAATCCTCCAGACCGTACACGGACATATCCTTACCATATCCAGAGAGCTTTTGCCCCCCGTGCGGCATTTCGCTCACCAATGTGAAATGGGTGTTGACCCAGGTACAGCCATATTGCAGACGGGCGCTAAGGCGATGCGCTCGACCAACATCTCGTGTCCAGACAGAGGACGCCAGGCCGTACTTCGAGTCATTTGCCCACTGCAGCACCTGATCTTCATCGTCAAAGACGGTGACGCTGACCACCGGGCCGAACACTTCCCGCTGCACAATGGCATCGTCCTGCTTCGCACCTGCCAGCAGCGTCGGCGCAAAGTAATAGCCAGAGCCGTCCACTATTTTACCGCCGGTGATCACTTTGATATGCCCGAGCGCTTTGGCCTCATCGACGGCTTTTGCCACGCGATCAAGGTGTGCTTTTGAGCTTAGCGGCCCCAGCTCTGTCGATTCATCATTCGGTGAACCTATTTTCAGACTGGAGACCGCCGCACCCAGTTTTTCGACCAGCGCGTCATAAATGCCACGCTGAGCGTAGATTCGACAGGCCGCAGTACAGTCTTGCCCGGCGTTGTAGTAACCAAACGTCCGAACACCATTCACGACGGCATCCAGATCGGCATCATCAAAAATAATGACAGGTGCTTTGCCGCCCAATTCCATGTGCGTGCGCTTAATCGTTGGCGCGGTATGCTGGATAATGTGCTCACCCGTCACAATTGAGCCCGTCAGCGAAACCATACGCACCTTTTCATGACCGGTCAGCGGATCGCCCACCGTCGTGCCCCGGCCAAACAGGACGTTAATGACGCCTGCCGGGAAAATGTCTTTCGCGTATTCAGCCAGTTTAAGCGCCGTCAGCGGGGTAATTTCTGACGGTTTAATCACCACGCAGTTGCCTGCCGCCAGTGCGGGCGCCAGTTTCCATGCCGCCATCATCAGCGGATAGTTCCACGGCGCAATTGACGCCACAACCCCCAGCGGATCACGGCGGATCATGGAGGTATGCCCTTCCAGATATTCCCCGGCGGCCGACCCTTGTAAAGTCCGCGCCGCACCGGCAAAGAAGCGGAAAACATCCACGATGGCCGGGATCTCATCATTGAGCACACAGTGCAATGGCTTGCCGCAGTTGAGCGACTCCAGTTCCGCGAATGTTTGAGCATTGTTTGCAATGGTGTCCGCCAGTTTCAGCAGCAGCTCCGAACGTACTTTTGGCGTGGTTTGCCCCCATGCGGTAAATGCCGTATCCGCAGCGCGAACGGCAGCATCGACCTGCATGGCGGATGCCTCGGCAATCTCCAGGATGATTTCACCTGTGGCTGGGTTATAAACTGGCTGCTTTTCACCTTCACCGCTGACCAGTTCGCCGTTAATCAGTAATTGATGTTGCATAGCATTTTTCCCATATCGTCGTTTATTTACCGTCTCCGGCGAGAGTTTCGCCTTCACGCGTTAGCCACCAGGCCCCTAAAATTGGCAGTGTTGTCACCAGCATGACCAGCAATGCCACCACGTTGGTAACAGGCACATCACGCGGCCGCCCCAGTTGATTGAGTAGCCACAAAGGAAGTGTTCTTTCATGTCCGGCGGTGAACGTTGTCACGATGATTTCATCAAACGACAAAGCAAACGCCAGCATGCCTCCCGCCAACAATGCCGACGCCAAATTCGGCAGTACGACATAACGGAAGGTTTGCCAGCCATTGGCGCCAAGATCCATGGATGCTTCGACCAGACTCCATGAGGTGCGGCGAAAACGGGCGACGACGTTGTTAAACACCACCACCACGCAAAACGTCGCATGCCCCACCACGATCGTGAGAAATCCCGGCTCCAGATTGATGGTTTTAAAGGCGCTCAGGAGCGCCAGACCGGTGATAATGCCCGGCAGCGCAATAGGCAACAGCAGCAACAGCGATATTGCACTCTTGCCAAAAAAGTCCCGACGCCACAGTGCCGCTGCCGCCAGCGTACCCAGAACCAGTGCGATAGCCGTCGATAACGCGGCGATCTTAAGTGACAACGTCACTGCTTCAAGGATATCGCTGCGCTGTGCGGCGACACTGAACCAACGTAGCGTTAACCCCTGTGGGGGAAAACTAAACGCAGCCTCCTCTGTATTAAAAGCATAGGTGCCGATGATGAGGATGGGAAAGTGCAGGAAAATAACCCCGCCCCATGCGGCAAGTTTGAGTAACCAGGGCGCGCGTTCAGAGTGCATCGAAAGCTCCCAGACGCTTCACGAACGCCAGATACAGTGCGATTAACACAATCGGCACCAGAGTGAATGCCGCCGCCATTGGCATATTGCCGATAGCCCCTTGTTGCGAATAAACCATGTTGCCGATGAAATACCCCGGCGGTCCCACCAGTTGAGGCACGATAAAGTCGCCTAGGGTCAGCGAGAAGGTAAAGATCGAACCTGCCGCAATGCCCGGGATCGCCAGCGGTAGCACCACGTAGCGGAAGGTCTGGCGTGGACGCGCACCCAAATCCGCCGATGCCTGCAGAAGTGACGGCGGTAACCGTTCCAGCGCAGCCTGTACCGGTAAAATCATGAAGGGAAGCCAGATGTAGACAAAGACCAGAAAGCGCCCTAATCCTGAAGTCGAGAGCGTATTCCCGCCGACCGCAGGCAACGTCAGGAAGGCTGTCAGTAATGGTTCCAGCCCGAGATGGGTCAAAAACCACTGCGCCACGCCGTCTTTTGCCAGGAGTAACGTCCAGGCATAGGCTTTGACGATATAACTTGCCCACATCGGCAGCATGACGGCGATGTAAAAAAAGGCCTTCATTTTGCCGCTGGTATACCGCGCCATATACCACGCCATCGGAAACGCCAGAATGGCGCTGGCGATAGTCACCGCCACTGCCATCGTCAGCGTTCGCAAAATGATGTCGTAATTGGCCGGATTAAACAGCGCCTGCAGATTCGCCAGCGTCAGATCTGGCGTCACTGACATGGTGAAATCGTCAAAGGTATAAAAACCTTGCCACAATAGCGTCAATAATGAGCCAAAGTAGACGATGCCAAACCACATCAGCGGTCCGAGCAGCAGCAAAAACAGCCCCAGCCCTGGATTACGCCAGAAAAACCCCGAAATTCGGTTCAGGTTTGTCGGCTGCGGTGGCGAATGTAAGACGTTCATAGCCATTCACCTCTCCTCAACCAGCGGTACCATAACGTCACGCGACCACGATGCCATCACCTGCTGACCTGGCGACAGCGTTGACGGCAGCATGTCTCCCGTCAGGTTCGCCTGGCTGACAAGTAATTTTTCACCGCCAGCAAGTTTGAGTTCAAACCGCGTCGCTGCCCCCTGATACTGCACCGCCTGGATAACGCCCGGCGCCTGAACGTCCCCGCCCGCATCATTTAAACGAATGTGCTCCGGGCGCAGAGAGAACATCCCCTGCAATCCGCAGACATTCGCGGACATCGCGGTATCGAAGACGTTTGATGTGCCGACAAAACTTGCCACGAACGGCGTGCGCGGTCGCATATAAAGTTCACGGGGAGAATCCACCTGCTCAATGCGGCCGTTGTTGAACACCGCCACACGATCGGACATCGACAGCGCTTCACCCTGATCGTGCGTGACAAAGATAAAAGTGATACCAAGCGACTGTTGTAATTTTTTCAGCTCAAGCTGCATTTGCTCACGTAACTTGAGATCCAGTGCGCCAAGCGGCTCATCCAGCAGCAACACGCGCGGCTCATTGACCAGCGCTCGGGCAATCGCTACGCGCTGACGCTGTCCACCCGAAAGCTGCGACGGCTTGCGTTCATGCACGAAGCCAAGCGCCACTTTATCCAGCGCTTCACGCGCCTTAGCGTGGCGTTGTTTTTTATCGATCCCCTTAACCATTAACCCGTAGGCGACATTGTCAAGAATCGACATATGCGGGAACAACGCGTAATCCTGGAAGACCGTATTGACATCACGCTCCCAGGGCGGCAGTTCACTGGCCTGTTTACCAAAAATCGAAATCGCGCCGCCTGAAAGCTGTTCAAAACCCGCAATCAGGCGCAGACAAGTGGTTTTGCCGGAGCCGGATGGCCCCAGCATAGAGAAAAACTCACCATCATTTATCGCAATACTCACGCCATCGACCGCACGAACATCCCCGTACAGGCGCGAGACATTATGAAACTCCACTGCGTACGTCATAAAACCCCCAGCGGAATTAGCGACCGCCCATAATGGCTATGTAATCCTGCGTCCAGCGACTATAAGGAACAAATTTTCCACCTTCGGCGATAGGCGTTTTCCAGAAGGCAATCTTGTCGAAATAGCTATAACCATTGGTTTCACAGCCTTTCTCACCCAACAGTGGGCTGGCTTTGCAACCTTCCGGCACAACCGGCAGAGAACCAAACCAGGCGGCAACATCGCCCTGAACTTTCGGGGTTAATGACCAGTTCATCCATTTATAAGCGCAGACCGGGTGTTTCGCTTCGCTGTGCAGCATGGTGGTATCAGCCCAGCCAGTAACACCTTCTTTTGGAAAAACAGTGGCAATAGGCTGACCTTCGCCTTTCAGGGCGTTAGCCTGATATGGCCAGGCGCTGGATGCGACAACACCTTCGTTTTTGAAATCGCTCATTTGCACGGTGGTGTCGTGCCAGTAGCGGTGGATCAGTGCGTGCTGATCGCTCAGGACTTTAATCACCGCCTGATACTGTTTTTCGGTGAGCTGATACGGGTCGGTAATCCCCAGTTGTGGCTGGGTGGCTTTGACAAATAACGCGGCATCCGCGATATAAATTGGACCATCGTATGCCTGGACACGCCCTTTATTGCTTTTGCCATCTTCAAGCGTTTGCTCAACAAACACCACTTTCCAGCTATCTGGCGGTGTCGGGAATGTTTTGGTGTTGTACATCAGCAGGTTAGGTCCCCACTGATACGGCGTGCCGTAGACCTTGCCGCCGACATTAAACCATTCGCCTTTTACCACGCGCGGATCGATCGTTTTCCAGTTCGGGATTAGCGCGGTATTAATAGGCTGGACACGTTTTCCCATGATCAGGCGCAGTGACGCATCACCTGAAGCCGTCACCAGGTCATATCCCCCTTTTGCCATCAGACTGACCATTTCGTCTGATGTCGCCGCCGTTTTCACATTGACCGCACAACCGGTTTCCTTCTCAAATTCCGAGACCCAGTCATATTGTTTATCGGTTTGTCCACGTTCGATATAACCCGGCCAGGCAATAATATCCAGGCGGCCTTCCGGCTTATCTAATGATGTGGGGGGTTCGGCTGCGTGGGCGGTCATCAGCGTCATACTGAGTGCGCACAGGCTGGTGAGGGCAAATTGCTTGCTCATAACGTCTTACTCCTGTCGAAAAATATTGAGCGGCAGCCCTGCCGTAAATATATGTCCTTTCCTAAAAATAGTCGGGGTGTTGAAAGCGTTCCTGCTGGCGCAAGGAAATTTAATCAGGTTGTGAGCTAACGCTCATTACGCCATTGATGATGGCGAGGTGATTAAATCTTCTGGAGTATAGACAAGGGGTTAGACGTGGCGGTGGCAATAATAACAACTATTGATATTTTGTATGGTTGCGCCCACGATAAATAATACTGAGGCTAAGCAAATGTTATTTCAAAAATAAGAACGCGCTATTCTTTTATATTGAATAGCGCGTTCAGTTTTATTTCATCATCTCGCGAATTAATTTCCCAAGTTGTTTCACGGCCTGTTCCTCGCGCTCTCCCCAGTTCCAGGCGGTATTGAAGCGAAAGAAACGTGTCCAGCTACCCGACGTAGAGAACATTTTGCCCGGCGCAATGCTGATGTGGTGTGCCAACGCCTGGGCGCTGAGTTCACCCGCATCAAGCGGCTCCGGCAGTTCCAGCCACAAAAAGTAGCCGCTGTCGTTATGGTGAATTTTGACTTCTGCCGGAATATGACGAAGCAGCGTTTGCCAGGCCTGCTGTTTACGTTCAGCCAGTTGGCGTCGCAACCGGCGTAAATGTGCGTCATAACGCCGGGTTGACAGGTAATCGACCAGCGCAAGCTGCATCGGAGAGCTGGTTGATAAGGTACTCATCAGTTGAAGTCGCTGAATACGCCGGGCATGCTGACCCGCGGCAACCCAGCCAATACGAAATCCTGGCACCAGGCATTTCGAGAAAGAAGAACAGTGCAACACCCTGTCGCCACGATCCCAGGCTTTTGCCGGCAACGGTTTTTCCCGGCCAAAATACAGCTCACTGTAGACATCATCTTCAATCAGCATCACGTTATACTTTTCCAGCAAGGCAACCAGATGCTCTTTTTTCTGTGCGCTGAGCGTAAAACCCAGCGGATTTTGACTGTTGGTCATCAACCAGCAGGCTTTTACCGGATACTCCTGCAACACCTGCTCCAGCGCGAGCAGATCAATCCCTTCCTTCACATCAGTGGCCACCGAGAGCGCCTTCAGTCGCAGCCGTTCAAGCGCCTGCAACGCGCCGTAAAAACAGGGGTTTTCGACAATCACCCAGTCACCGGGTTCGGTTACCGCCTGCAGACTCAGGTTAAGGGCTTCGAGCGCACCTGCCGTAATCACTATTTCATCAGGTGAGACCGTGATCCCCTGCTGAGCATAGCGTCGGGCGATAGCATGGCGCAGTTCGGCATTACCCGGCGGCAGGTTTTCGATCACGCTCATCGCTGTGGCTGTTTTACTCACTTGTGCCAGTGAGCGGTTAAGTTGCTGAAGTGGAAATAAGCGTGGGTCGGGAAATGCGGAGGCAAATGGCATGACAGATGCATCGCGACTGGCCTGCAACATATCAAAAATGTAGGTATTGATATCCACGGCTTCATCACGCATGACCTGCACCTGCGGCAGTATTGACGCCTCTCGTTCAGGCCGCGCGGCGACGTAGTAGCCGGATTGCGGCCGGGCGATGATCCGCCCCTGGCTTTCCAGCAACTGGTAGGCGTGCCCGACGGTCATAAAACTCATCCCGCTGCTTGCCACCTGCTCACGCAATGAAGGCAAGCGATCGCCCGGCTGCCACACGCCAGACGCAATTTGATCGCGAATTTGCTCTGCCAGTCGCTGGTATTTCTTCATTTTTTGTCCTGATAACCGATGTAGGCGATAGCCACTGTGTATATCAGTTTACATAAATCATACATTTTTGATAACTGTTATAGTTAACAGCTTTACAACATAGTCAACGAGAGTACTTTCCCTAACGCCCGTGCCGCTACCTGAACAGCATCAATTTTCGTTGCATGCTTTAAATCGAATAAACGCGTGATTTCCTGCTTTGGCCTACCGATTCTGCTCGCCAGTTCCTGCTGCGTGATATTTGATTCGAGGAAGGCGTTTAACAGAAGAACCCTGGACGCAACGCTAAGAGGAATTTCGACATAGTCATCAGCGGGATCAACCGCCGAAGGCAACGGGATGGGTTCATTGTCATCGAAGTAAAATTCAAATGCAGTGACCAGTGCCTCCTGTGCGGCCTGCAGCGCTTCATGACGGGTGTTGCCCTGAGTTAATGCTTCAGGGACATCAGGAAACGAAACCACGAAGCCACCTTCTTCCGCAGGGGTGAGATTGACGGGATAGCGCATAATTTCTGTAAAATCTCTCATGTAATTAGCCTTATAACAGTGATGTTTAATACAAACCAAGCTGCTTAAGAATGGCTTTTCGCAAGGCTTCTTTTATTTCATCACCAGGATGTCTGGGCATAACGCTTCGCTTTCCCTGATATCTCAGCTTCAAGTGATTTGCACCCTGCGTTACTTCAACGCCCTGAGATTCAAGCCAGCGTCTGAACTCACTTTGCTTCACTGCGCCTCCCTATTGACTATGATACATACAAAGTAAACATTTGTGTTTACTATTCCGTTGTTTTGTTATTCATAGCGAAAAATCGATGCCATGGGGAGGATGATGTGTCCGGATCGGAATGCGCATTCCAGATCCCATATCAGGTCTGTTAACTGACACTATTGATACAACTGTTATGGTTAAAAAGAACTGTTCTGTTTCTGCCCCCTCATGCTCCCCAGGCTTAGAATTGCGCTAAATCAATTTTGCCTGCGGAGTTAAGCATGTTCGGTCTTGACGCGTTTCACCTGGCGAGGATCCAGTTCGCGTTTACGGTATCCTTTCACATTATCTTTCCAGCCATTACTATCGGCCTCGCCAGCTATCTGGCGGTTCTCGAAGGTCTTTGGCTGAAAACTAAAAATCCGACCTGGCGTTCGCTATACCATTTCTGGTCCAAAATCTTTGCCGTTAACTTTGGTATGGGTGTGGTATCAGGTCTCGTCATGGCCTACCAGTTCGGGACCAACTGGAGTGGTTTCTCCGAGTTTGCAGGAAGCATCACCGGGCCACTCCTGACCTATGAAGTGTTAACGGCGTTCTTCCTGGAAGCGGGGTTTCTTGGGGTGATGCTGTTTGGCTGGAACCGGGTTGGTCCAGGACTGCACTTCTTCGCCACCTGTATGGTCGCGTTGGGGACGATAATCTCCACGTTCTGGATACTGGCCTCGAACAGCTGGATGCAGACGCCGCAGGGCTACGAAATCGTGAACGGTCAGGTGGTTCCCGTGGACTGGTTTGCGGTCATTTTCAACCCGTCATTTCCTTATCGTCTGCTGCATATGTCCGTTGCCGCTTTTCTGAGTAGCGCTCTTTTTGTTGGTGCGTCGGCTGCGTGGCATTTATTACGCGGTAACAAAACACCAGCAATCAAAGCCATGTTTTCAATGGCGCTATGGATGACGTTAATCGTCGCTCCGCTGCAGGCGTTGATTGGTGATATGCACGGTTTGAACACGCTAAAGCATCAGCCAGCCAAAATTGCCGCCATTGAAGGCCACTGGGAAAACCCTCCCGGAGAACCGACCCCGCTGCTTCTGTTCGGCTGGCCGGATATGGAACAGGAACGCACCCGTTATGGGCTGGCCATCCCGGCACTGGGAAGCCTGATCCTGACGCACAGTCTGGATAAACAGGTTCCGGCGTTAAAAGAGTTTCCAAAGGAAGATCGCCCCAACTCCACCATGGTGTTCTGGTCGTTTCGCATCATGGCAGGACTCGGCATGCTGATGATCCTGTTGGGCGCACTGGCACTGTGGTTACGCTACCGGGAACGGCTCTACACCTCGCGTCCGTTCCTGCGCTTCGCGCTGTGGATGGGACCTTCAGGCCTGATTGCCATTCTGGCGGGTTGGGTAACAACTGAAGTCGGTCGGCAGCCGTGGGTGGTGTACGGTCTGCAACGTACGGCTGATGCGGTTTCCGCGCATGGCGATCTGCATATGAGCATCAGCCTGCTGGCTTTCTTTGTGGTTTACAGTTCAGTTTTTGGCGTGGGCTACAGCTATATGATCCGCCTGATCCGTAAAGGCCCTCAGGAAGACGATCCGACGATTCCGCCAACGGGCACACCTGCGCGACCGCTTTCTGCTGCGGTCCTCGACTCTCAACATGAGGCACACCGCTAATGGGCATCGATTTATCAGTTATCTGGTTTGTTATCATCGTGTTCGCCACGCTGATGTATATCGTGATGGATGGTTTTGACCTCGGGATCGGTATTTTATTTCCCGCTGTTCAGGATGCAGACGATCGCGATGTCATGGTTAACAGCGTCGCCCCCGTCTGGGACGGAAATGAAACCTGGCTGGTGCTCGGCGGCGCAGGCTTATTTGGCGCGTTTCCCCTTGCTTATGCGGTCATTGTGGATGCCCTGACCATTCCACTCACCCTGATGCTGATTGGGCTTATCTTTCGCGGCGTGGCCTTCGAGTTTCGTTTTAAGGCGACTCCCGCTCACCGCCCTTTCTGGGATAAAGCCTTTTTGGGCGGCTCCATTCTGGCGACCTTTACCCAGGGCGTTGTGGTGGGTGCGGTTCTTAATGGTTTCGCCGTAACGGGTCGTAGCTATAGTGGTGGCCCGTTCGACTGGCTGACGCCGTTTACGTTGTTCTGCGGTGTCGGACTGGTGGTGGCCTATGCGTTACTGGGCGCGACATGGCTGGTGATGAAAAGCGAAAATCCGTTGCAGGATAAAATGCGCTGCGTCGCCAAAAAATTACTGCTGGCGCTGCTGGTCGTAATTGCCATTATCAGCCTCTGGACTCCCCTGGCACACAGCGCGATTGCACAACGCTGGTTTAGCTTGCCGAATCTGTGGTTCCTGATGCCGGTTCCGGTATTGGTTGCGCTGATAAGCCTGTGGCTATGGCGTACGCTGGGTCAGCAACACAGTCATGCCTCGTCTTTTGTATTGACGCTGGGGCTGATTTTCCTGGGATTCAGCGGATTGGGGATCAGCATCTGGCCACATATTATTCCGCCCTCTATCACTATCTGGCAGGCTGCGGCACCCGCGCAAAGTCAGGGTTTTATGTTGGTGGGGGCACTGCTGATCATCCCGATAATCCTGGTGTACACCTTCTGGAGCTATTACGTCTTCCGCGGCAAAGTTCAACATGGTGAGGGGTATCATTGATGCAACAATCAATCTGGAAACGTCTGATGTGGCTGGTGATCCTCTGGGGCGGCAGCGTACTCGCCCTGGCCGCCGTCGGTATGTTTTTTCGCGTGCTGATGACTGCAGCCGGATTTAAATCCTGAATATCACCCTGATACCAACCGGGTCGCGTTACGCTTCCCGGTTATAACAAATCCTAACGTTGATTAAACAAAAATGTAAAAAACATCGAATTGGCAAAACAGAGATTGCCATTAACCCGATTAAAATATTGAATAGTCACCTGGCGAAATTATCGCCATTCTGTCTACAACGTACCAGAGGGTGCATGATGTTTAAGAAAGGGTTAACGGTGTTATTGCTGGCCTGCGCGCTTTTTTCAGGTCAACTTTTCGCTACTAATCAGGGACATGAATATCTTCAGGTACAGGATGCCGATCATTTATTACGACACACGGCTGACAGTGATGAGTTGCGCGTGACGGCGGAAGAATCCGCCGCCGATCTCCGCGAACACCATCACTGGCAAAAATCACGCAAACCCGATACGCATTTGGGTTAACGCTTAACCTTTACGCTTCGGTAGCGTTTTCAGCAGTTCCTCGGGACTGACGGAAGCCACGACACTGCCGGGTAATGGCATTTTGAGTATGTGATTCTTCATTTTGCCGATAACGTGCATTTCGCACGGTCGGCAATCAAATTTCAGCGTCAGGACTTCATCACCGTTCACCAGTTGCATTGGCGTGGCTTTCCAGCTTTTGATGTTCCCTTTGGCCTGTTTTGGACACAGATTAAAAGCAAAGCGCAGGCAATGTTTGGTGATCATCACCGGCACATCGCCCTTTTCTTCATGCGCTTCATAGGCGGCATCAATAAGCTGAACGCCGTAGCGGTGGTAAAACTCGCGTGCTTTATGGTTATAGACGTTCGCCAGGAAACTCAGGTGCGTTTGCGGGTAAACCGGCGCCGGTTGCGATACCGGTTTACGGCTGCCACGCTGGTAACCGGACAAACGCGCAGCATCCAGCATCTCGATGGCTTCACGTCGCAACTGATTAAGCTGACCGTTCGGCACAAACAGCGCTCCCGGCAGATTCACCTGAATATCACGGGCGTAATAGAGCGTCTGGCCAAGTTTTGCCAGACCATCCTGCAGATTGCTCAACGCTTTTTCCGCGTTGTTCGCTTCCTCGAACTGACCGTCCAGCGTATGCGTGATACTGATGCCCTCTTCACTGGTCAGCGTCAGGATCAACTGCTCCTGCCACCCGCCCAGCTCAATATCGACAGCCACGCGGCGTTCGCTGGAGGTTTTGGTTAACGCCTGCTGCCAGTTGTGATCAAGGTTACGGTTCAGCGGATGGTGTGGACGCACTTTGTGCAGATCGGCAGGCATTTCATTCGGCCAGACCCGATAACGATTTTGCCCTGTTTTTTCGACCGTGTTGGCGCGAAATCCAACCACATCACGTTTGATCAACACGTTCAGACCGTCACCGTTTGCCAGCGGCTCTGTCACTTCAACGTCGAGGTGATCTTTTGCCACTTTCAGCACTTCACCGACTGGCAGGCCGATAAATTTCGGTGAGTCGAATGCGCCGATATCGCCTTTACGGGCGTTCACAAAATAATCCGTGCTGCCACGGTGGAACGTTTTCTCGGTCGATGGGGTAAAGAAATGCTCAGTGCGCCCGGCAGACGCCCGGGTCAGGTCACCGCGCTCTTCAATAATCGCGTCCAGCATCTGGCGATAATGTGCAGTGATGTTTTTCACATAGCTCATATCTTTGTAGCGACCTTCGATTTTGAAGGAGCGTACACCCGCATCGATCAGGGCGCCCAGATTGGCGGTCTGATCGTTATCTTTCATCGACAGCAGGTGTTTTTCATAAGATACCACGCGCCCCTGATCGTCTTTCAGGGTATAGGGCAGACGGCAAGCCTGAGAGCAGTCGCCACGGTTCGCGCTACGTCCGGTTTGCGCATGGGAGATATAACACTGGCCTGAATAGGCCACGCACAGCGCACCGTGAATAAAAAACTCGATCGTCGCATCGGTGGCCTGATGAATGGCGCTAATCTGCTCAAGGTTCAGCTCACGCGCAAGGACGATCTGGGTGAATCCGACGTCAGAAAGAAACTTTGCTTTCTCAACGCTACGAATATCGCACTGGGTACTGGCATGCAGTTCAATGGGCGGGATATCCAGTTCCAGAATCCCCATATCCTGCACGATCAGGGCATCTACGCCCGTCTGGTACAGATCGGTAATTAACGTTTGCGCAGGTTCCAGCTCATCATCGTGCAAAATCGTATTCAGCGTCACAAAGATTTTCGCCCCATAGCGATGGGCAAAAGGCACCAGTTCAGCGATATCTTTCAGACTGTTACTGGCATTATGACGCGCACCAAAACCGGGTCCGCCAATGTAAACGGCATCTGCGCCGTGCAAAATGGCTTCGCGCGCAATCGCGGTATCGCGGGCCGGGCTTAAGAGTTCAAGACGATGTGGTTGCTGTCGCATACGGTTGTTACCATCCAGAAGCGGTAAAAATGGCGGCTATTGTAGTCAGAAGTACGGCGTTTCGGAACCGTTTTCCCGTTTAACTTCGTGGGTAATGTATCAATGAATGAAAGTGCACGGTATGTTCGCTGCTGTTACGGTAGCTGTGCGCAGTATCCCCCGCAAACCGCACGCCCTCGCCTGTTTTTAGCGTTCGCCACTGACCATCAATGTACATATCCAGCGCACCATTGATCACCACGACATGCTCAATAACACCGCGTTCATGCGGAGTCGACTCACTGATGGCGCCGGGTGCCAGCAGTATCGAAAAATGGTCAAAGCAAAGTTGCGGATCCCACGGAAACAGCGGCGTGACCACCATGGCCTGCTGCTCGGGATCAAACGCGGGGGCGTGCTCTGACTCTGGCGGTGAAATAAAGGTCGAAAATGGAACGTTCAGCCCGGTCGCGATCTTCCATAATGTCGCCACCGTTGGGCTGGATTCATTACGTTCAATTTGTCCAAGCATCGCCTTTGATACGCCCGTCTCTTCCGCCAGCCGGGAAAGGCTCCATTCTCGTTGATGACGTAATGTCCTGAGTGTCGTCGCCAGATAGTGGGTTAAATTGTCCATTTGTCGCCTCCCTCAATCTCCATTATTAAAACAATAGCTTATCACTTGTACGCTATAACGCACAGTGCTACAGTAAATCGACCGTTATAACGCACACGGAGTCACTATGCGCGCGCTTTCAATCCCTCTTCCCACCGTATTATCCGGTTTCGTCGCCGTTCTGGTGGGTTATGCCAGCTCAGCGGCAATTATCTGGCAAGCAGCACTCGCTGCAGGCGCAACGACCGGGCAAATCGCCGGCTGGATGACCGCGCTGGGCATTGCCATGGGAGTGAGCACCCTGGCGCTGACATTGTGGTATCGCGCGCCGATATTGACCGCCTGGTCAACACCCGGCGCGGCGTTGCTGGTCACCGGTCTGCAAGGCTTAACCATTCAGGAAGCAATTGGCGTATTTATTGTTGCCAACGCACTCATTGTCCTGTGTGGCGTCACCGGGCTTTTTGCGCGTCTGATGCAGATTATCCCACACTCGCTGGCATCGGCGATGCTGGCCGGCATACTGCTACGTTTCGGCCTGCAGGCGTTCAATAGTCTTAACAGTGAACTGATTCTGTGCGGCAGCATGTTACTGGCGTGGCTGATATTCAAAGTCCTGACCCCACGCTATGCGGTTATCAGTGCGATGCTGGTTGGCATTGCTATCGCCTTAATTAAATGTGACGTTGTCACAAACAGCGTTGATTTATCGCCGGTTATGCCTGAATTTATCCTGCCCCAATTCTCCATTGCCCACAGCATCAGCATTGCACTACCGTTGTTTCTGGTGACGATGGCTTCACAGAATGCGCCAGGCATTGCCACCATGAAAGCATCAGGCTACGCATTACCCGTTTCCCCCTTGATTGTCTTCACTGGCCTGCTGGCGCTGCTGTTTTCGCCATTTGGCGTCTATTCCATCTGCATTGCCGCCATCACCGCCGCCATTTGCCAAAGCCCGGAAGCGCATCCTGACGCCCAACGGCGCTGGTTAGCTGCGGCAGCCGCAGGGGTATTCTATCTGTTGGCCGGTCTATTCGGAGGCTCAGTGACCGGATTGATGGCTGCCCTGCCAGTAAGCTGGATCCAGATGCTGGCCGGCCTTGCGCTGCTGGGTACCATTAGCGGCAGTTTGTATCAGGCACTGCATAATGAAACCGAGCGAGATGCCGCCATCATCACCTTTCTGGTGACGGCCAGTGGCTTGACGCTAGTGGGAATTGGGTCTGCGTTTTGGGGGTTAATTGCCGGAGGGGTGTGCTACACGGTACTGCGATTAGCGCGCCGCACGTAACTGCGAGGGCGTTTTACCGGTCACCTGTTTAAACCGGTTACTGAAATGGCTTGCCGAGCTGAATCCGCAGGCCATCGCGATATCCGACAAGCTGCGTGAAGAATAACAGACCAGTTGCTGCGCCAGCGCCATACGCCGTTGCATCACATACTGATGTGGCGCCATGTTCATCGACTGACGAAACATTCTGGCAAAGTGAAAATCACTCAATGCGGCTTCCCCCGCCAGATCGCTGAGTGTGATGGGCGATGCCAAATGCGCGTCAATATAGGCCAACACGTTGCGTAATGTCGCAGGCGCAAGCCCTCCCGTGATCACCGGCGGGCGCCATTGTACGTTACTATAGTGCTGGATCAGATGTGTTAATAAGAGTGACGACGCGGCACTGAGCGTCAGATGATTAGCGGGTTGTCGCCAGTCATTGCCGAGCAAAAACTGGCGGTAGACCGCCGTGATCCCCGGGTCACTGCCAAACGTGTGCTCATCCAGCGTGAAGCTATAGGGGCTTTTGTCCCAGACTTTCTCTCCCACTTCCCGCAGATGCGCGTCCGTACAGTAGAGATGAACAAAAGAGAGGTCATCCCGAATATCCCAGGTAGATTCACTCTCTTTCGGCATCAGACAGAAACGATCGGGACCACCGCCGTTCTTCCAGCCTCCAGCCGTCTTGTGATAGCTCTCGTAGCCATCCGCGACATATAAACTGAGTGTGTGGTGGTCGCAATATTGTGTGATGGTATCGCGCTTGTTCGACCAGGCCGCCAGTTGGATCCCCGAATGCAACGCAACCGACTCATGCAACACGGCATTGTGTTTGCGTAAATTTTCAAAGGCACCGTAGGGCTGAGACATACCATCACATTCAAAATAAGTTTGCAGACTTTCAGTCTATATCAGCCACATTTTGTTAACAGCACCCTTTTCACGCCGACACGAAAAAAAGCGCAAGATTTTGCAAGTCGCCCGCAAGCAGATGAAAGCGCCCTGACCTTTTGCATGGCACAGTCTGGCGATGAATACCAAAAATGAGAGTCATGTATGAACGCATTGTTGTACTGCCTGGTTGTAGTGATATGGGGAACGACATGGATTGCAATTTACCTGCAACAAGGTCCGGTTTCGGCGCCAGTTTCCATCTTCTGGCGCTTTGCCGTCGCCAGCGCCGTGATGATCGTTGTCCTGCTGATTAGCGGTAAGTTACGTAGGCTGTCAGGTCGTGATCATCTCTTTTGCCTGCTCCAGGGAGGATGCGTTTTCTGCTTCAATTTCTGGTGTTTTTATTCCGCTGCCGCCTGGATCAATACGGGGCTGGAATCCGTTATTTTCTCGATGGCCGTGCTGTTCAATGCGGTCAACAGCTTCGTCTTCTTTGGCCAAAAACCACCGTTACGCTTCTATTTAGCCGCGGGTCTGGGATTGACCGGTATCGTTACTCTGTTCTGGCAGGATTTGGTCAGTAGCGGGTTGAATCACTCACTTTTGTTGGGCATCGGCTTAAGCGCGCTGGGAACCTTTGGTTTCTCGCTGGGCAACATGATTAGCCTTCGCCACCAGAAAAAAGGTCTCGAGGTGCTGACGACCAATAGTTGGGCAATGTTATACGGCACAATACTGATTGCCGCGATAGCGTTTATGCGTGGTGATAACTTCACGCCAGAGTGGACCTTCAGCTATCTCAGCGCGCTGTTATATCTGGCGATTTTTGGGTCGGTGATTGCGTTTGGCGCCTACTTCACACTGGTCGGCCGTATTGGTCCCAGCAAGGCCGCTTACAGTACGTTGCTTTTCCCGCTGGTGGCGCTGACGCTGTCTACGTTATATGAAGGGTATATTTGGCAGATCAACGCGGTTACGGGTTTAGTGCTGATTTTGCTGGGAAATCTGGTGATGTTTGCACGCCCGGAGGCGCTGGTGGGTAAACTTTTATATCGTCGCCGTACCGCATAAAAAAACGCACCATCTGCTTGTCGCGGATGGTGCGTCCTCATTATTTCTTGTTGCTGTTAACGTCAAACATTGAGGCGTCTGTCGCCATGTCATCAACAACTTTTTTCAACGTTTCGAACGCCATCGGCGTGCTTTCGTTGTTCAGGTCTTTACCTTCGCCCTGACGCACAACTTTAATGACCGGTTTATTGGTTGCCGCATCGATCAACTCACCCTCGAAATAGAGGTGCGTGTCCATCGTACGGTGACCGGTGACCATTTGCGTACCGGCAACAACCAGTGCAACGGGAACCACTTCATAGAATTGCAGCCCTTCTTTACTGGTATCCACACCGGTAATCGCGCCACGGAAGATCAGACTACGTGGGCCAGGTGTCGTAACCAGAGGCTTACGTTTTCCAATAGCGGTTTTCATTTGAGTATTGGTATAGCTCAACAGCTTATCAAGAACCTGCTGACCAACCTGCGTGGTGGGTTTAGGAACCGGGTAATATGTTATCGGGTTATACACGATATTGTCATATTTAGATTCATTATAGGCAGGATCAATCCAACGAAGTACCGGTTGTCCGGTAGCTGATTTTGTTTCCTTCAGACCAGAATAATCTTTTAAAAACCCAGAGTATTTATCAGGCTGAGTCACTTTAGACGCACAACCCGATAACGCCAACAAGCCAGTAAGCACTGCAACTTTAAATAAAGTTTGAGTACGCATGAAACGATCCCTTTAGTTTTCGCAATGATGCTTAAAAAGGATAGCAAACCAGAATCATTTTAGATGTACTAAAAATGGTAAGGACCGCACAATTTTATCTCTGCGCTCGTCGGGCAAAAACGTCGAGCACAGAGAGACTTAACGCAACATAGGTATCACGCGGGTTTACGCGCCAGCATTGTCGCAAAACGCAGTTTAATACGATTGCCATTTTCGTCTGTGCGGTGAAGTTCACCCACGTCTTCATTGTATTTCAGCAAATCCCACCCGCTGTAATAGCGGCGTAATTCACCTTCTTTAAACGCAAACGGGAAACCCACGGTGCAAGGGAAATCATCAGTATCCATTGCCGCAACAATCAGGTTATATCCGCCGGGTTTCGTGCAGCGTTGCATATTTTCAATCAGTCCCGGGATCGTTTTCGCTTCCAGAAACATCATTACAACGGTAGAAAGGATAAAATCGTATTCACCATCAAAATTCAATGTATTGAGATCCGCGACGCTCGCCTGCAGATTGTTCAGCCCTTCAGCCGCTTTAATACGCTCCAGATTCGCAATACTCATCGGATTTTTATCCCATGCGGTCACGTCGTATCCATTTGCGGCCAGGTAGAGGCTGTTACGACCATTACCGCAGCCCAGATCTAACGTTTTGCCGGGCGCGACAATTTTTGCTGCCTCGACAACATCGGAATGCGTGCGGGTTAAATCGTATTTTTCAGTAAAGTAGTTTTCGTCGCAAAAAGTCATTTTTTATCCTCAGATTTCAGTAGTGCAGCACGCTCCGTGCGAATGAGCAGTTTACCCTGCATCAGCAATGCAAACGTACGTACCAGTAACAATGCAATGATAAAATTGGTAAAAATAAACAGTGGGATCGCCAGCGTATGAAAAAAGCCTGACGTGCTGCTGTGTCCTAAATGCAGCCCTGTCGTTGCCAGCGCCGACACACCGAACGAGAAGCTCCAGAAAGAGGCATTAAACGGCTGAGACAAATACCATGGCATCAGACGGAGCATGAAAAGAAGCTGCAGCAGGCCATAGCCGAACAACATTTTAGCCAGCGTGTCGCCCTCACCGCCATTTACGCTCAACCAGGCGCTACAGGCGACCAGCGCAGGTGCCAGTTGAATGCCCAGAGACGTGCGCAAAACCGCTGGCAACTCGCCGGAACTGCGTAAACGCTGCAAAATCACAGGCTCCAGGCTTAACCAGGAGAAAACGCCCGCGCCCAAAAACACCAGCCCGGCATCGTTAAAGCCGAGTGCGCCGCAGGCCATCGCGCTGATAAAGTTATTGGCAACGGTCGGCAGATATAACCCCGGCGTCGTCGCTTCCTCTGGATGCGACCCCCGCCACAGCCCTGCCGTTTGCCAGGCGGCGTAAGTCAACTGGATCACCACGCCAATGCTGAATAATCCCACCGCTAACGGACGATACCAGGGGACAAAGCCGATCGCGACCAGCATGGTTGTTGCCGGGAAAAGACTGACAAAACTACTCATTACCGGATGACGAATTTCCGCCAGGACGCTGTGCGGGAAGCGCACCAGTCGGGTCAGAAAAGCCAGCGTCAGCAGACCCCAGATGATCATGGCAAGGATCACTAAACCGTCGCCAATCCGGTGGCTCACTGGCCACACCTGACTGGCGTATCGCCAGGCAAATCCCATCCCGATGGTGCCCAGTACCATCCCAAAATAACCGGCCGGAAGATTAAGCACCCGGTCGCGCTGATTCTCATTACTCATTTTGTTTATTTTTTAAAGTATATTTGAAATGCATTTTATGGAATTTCTGGCGGTTTAGCCAGTACGGAAAACTTTGCTACGTTTAACTAAGGTGCGCAACATGGAAATGAGCTATGACCAAATACCGTCTCAGCGATGAGCCTCGCTCCTTTAGTTATCAGGATAATGGCAACAAAAAAAGCGTATCGCTACGCCAGATTATTGCACTTATTGACTTCAATGATGTGAAAGCCGGAACGCCCGGTGGCTGGGTTGACGATGAAAGTGTGTTGTCACAGCACGGGGATTGCTGGATTTATGATGAAAATGCGCTGGTGTTCTCAGGTGCGGTGATTTCAGGGGATGTCCGTATCACACAGGCCTGTGTGATACGAGATGGCGTACAAATGAGCGGTTCGGTCTGGATTGATCAGGCTGAAATCAGTCACGGCGCACAAATACGTGACAACGTCACCGTCAGTCATTCCATTATTCGGGGAGAATGTCAGCTGTCGGGTGATGCCCGCATTCTGTGCCATTCTGAAATTATCGCCGCCAAAGGATTAACCCGCGAAAGCGACCAGATGCTGCAAATTTACGATCGCGCCACCATCAGCAACTCGCGCATTGTGCATCAGGCACAGATCTATGGTGATGCGAGCGTCAGCTATGCCTTTATTGAACATCGCGCCGAAGTCTTTGACTTTGCCCGGATTGAAGGCAATGAGGAAAACAACGTCTGGATCTGCGATTGCGCAAAAGTGTACGGACATGCCCGCGTCATAGCGGGCACCGATGAAGATGCCATTCCTACCCTGCGCTACAGTTCACAGGTCGCAGAGCATGCGCTGGTCGAAGGTAATTGCGTCCTGAAACACCACGTGCTGGTCGGCGGTCATGCCGTGCTGCGCGGTGGCCCGATCCTGCTGGATGGGCACATTCTTATTGAAGGCCAGGCCTGTATCCATGGCGAAGTCTTGATTGAACACCATATCGAAATTAACGGTCAGGCCCGCGTTGAAGCATTTGATGGCGATGCTATTCACCTGCGCGGGCCAAAAGTGATCAACGGCGAACAGCGCATTACGCGTACACCGCTGGCAGGCTTACTCTGAAGGGTTATCAATGATACGGGCATAGAGATTAACATCATGGTACTGGCCGTTGAGAAACTCCGCCTGCTTCAGACAGCCTTCCAGCAGGAAGCCATTGCGCTGCGCGACCTGGTTACTTTCGTGATTATCGACCCGACATTTGATGATAAACCGACGGATCTCGCCGCGCTGAACATAATGATGAATCAATGCCTGTAACGCGCGGGACATAATGCCTTGTCCCTGATGGTCTTCATCCAGCCAGTAACCGATGTAGGCCGCTTTGTTTAGCGGTTCTATCTGATTAAACGAGATAACCCCCACCATACTCTCACCCTCAAAAATGAGAAACATTTTGGCGTAGCCGCGCTCATGCAATAGCACATTCCCCTGCACATTCTTGCGGGTGTCCTCTTCGGAGACCACAAACTGCGGCCAGTTCAGCGATTGCTGGAGCCATGACTTATTTTTGAGCACCAACTGATGCAATGCCGTGACGTGTTGTTCCGCAACCGCACGTAGCGACAGCGTGGCGCTCACGGTGATCATTTCGGTCATACTGATATCCTGTAACGGTCTTCGAATGGTGAATTTTTATTATGCAGAAGCAATATGTTAACAACAATATCGGATTTGGTCAGGACGTACAGACGGGGGATATAAATCGAAAACGTCTTCAGCAGGAAGGGCTTTCCCTCTTCGCGGAAAGCCCTTTTAGACATGAAAGCCGTTTAATTAGCTCTCACTGACACTCTCTTTTTGCAGAATTTTGAGCAGGTCTTCCTTCAGGTGGAGTTTCTGTTTCTTCAGGCGAACAATATCCAAACTGTATCCCCGACCATCCGAACCTTCCAGTCTGGAGATCTCATGATCGAGGCTGTTGTGTTTTTCGAATAAAGACAGAAAGCGAGGATTCTCGGATTTCAGTCGGGAAATAAGGTCTCTGTATTCTGGAAACATACTTTCTCCCTGTTAGTGAGCAAGAATGTGTACAACAAATACACAGTCTCAGCTTACCGGTTTGGCTTAAGGAAAAATGCGAACAGGATCGAGTTAATAGTGAACAGAAACGTTCAGGAGAGACTGGAGATGTGGCTCCCCATGCGGAGAGCCAAAGGCATAACACATTAACGCATTTCGCGATCGTCAACGTACTGACGTTTGTCGGCAGCAGGCGGGAAATACTGATATAACCATGTCTCGCTGATGGCATCCCCCTGACAACGCAGGAACATACGCATGTCTACCGGGTCAGTTGAGTCAGAGGTTGGGTACCAGTCAAACTGGATACGGTAACCATCAATTGGCTCAATGTAGAGGATCTCAATCTGCTTAGCCTCACCGCTGGAGAGCGTGATAACGGGCTCAATCCCCTTCGGCGCAGCGGCTTTTAGATCGCCACCGACGAAATCCACGGCAAAACGGCGAGCCCATTTTTCCGGGTAATGTTCGCCAGGCGCCCATCCTTCCGGGAATCCGCCCATGCCAGTACGGGTCGCCAGCACACGCGCCAACGGTGAACGCACCGGCGGCTGAGCGCTCCAGTAAAGACGATATTTAAATTCCAGCTCGTCACCGGCCTTGATCGACTTCTCCGGTTGCCAGAAGCAGACAACGTTATCCAGCGTTTCGCCGGTGGTCGGGATCTCCATCAAGCCAATCGTCCCTTTGCCCCACTGGTTACGCGGCTCCACCCACAGGCTTGGGCGTTTATTGTACCAACCCATAATGTCCTGATAGTGGGAGAAATCACGGTCAAGTTGCAGCAGGCCGAACCCTCTCGGGTTGTTGTCGGTGTAAGCATTAAACTGCAGTTTTTGCGGGTTATTCAGCGGACGGCAGATCCACTCGCCATTGCCCCGCCACATCGCCAGACGATCGGAGTCATGGATTTGCGGGTGAATGGTATCGCACATCCGACGTTCATTGTTGCCACAGCTAAACATGCTGGTCATCGGCGCAATACCGAGCTGCTTGATATCTTTGTGCGCATAGATGTGGTTCTGCACATCCATGATCACCTGCGTTTTCTCACAGTGGATCAAAAACTTAAACGCACCGGTAACGCTTGGGCTATCGAGCAACGCATAGACTGTGAAGGACGTCGCGCCCGGTTTAACCGTTTCAAACCAGAAAGCGGTAAAGTCAGGGAACTCTTCTTTTGTGTCGGTATAAGTATCGACCGCCAGACCACGCGCGGATAAGCCGTACTGATAGGTGTCGTCGACGGCGCGGAAGTAGCTGGCGCCCAGGAAGGAAACCACATCACGGCGGGCCAGTTCTGGCGCTTTAAACACGCGGAAACCGGCGAATCCGAGATCGCTTTGCCCTTCCAGTTGTTTAGTATCGACGCCCGCATCGTTATATTTGAACAACTCAGGACGGAAGTGGATTTCGCGCGCCATATGCGTGCTGTCATCGACCGAAAACATGCGAACACGGCGACGAAAACCCATTCCTACATGGAAGAATTGCGCATCGAGCTGACGGTTTTCCACGTTGTTCCACAGGGATTGCTCGGCGTCATACTGAATGCTGTTGTAAGCCTGTGGCGTCAGTGTCGCCAGCGTATCAGGCAATGCGCGCGGCGCGCCGCCCCACGGTTTTTGTGCTAAATCATGAGCCATCGACTGCAGAACGGAAAAATCAAAACGTACGGTTTTTCCGTCTGCAATGTCAGACTCCGCCGCATAGGCGGCACGGGAGAAGAGTGATGCAATACCACTGGTTCCGCACACGGCGGCCATTGCCATTGAACCTTTAATAAATCGTCTGCGATTCATGCCTGAAAGTGAGTCCTTCTGGTCGTGTGAATGGTCCCGCGCCGGTCAAAATCTGCGGCAAGAGAGTGCACATTTCTGACCGCTCACTCTAGACAAAATTCATTAATAATCCAATTGTTGGTCGTCGATAATCTGTACAAAATCGAAAATATTTTATGTCGATGAGAACAGACCGAATCCGGTGTAAATCCCGTTACAGCAAACCGCAACGCCGTTTGCTTCGCTCTTCCGCCTCCTGATACAGCACAAACTCATCATAGACGGCGCAACCCAGCGCCTGTTCAAACGCATCCCGACTGGCATTACCATGCGTACGCGCCTGCGTTTCATTACCCAGATTGGACTGGAAGATCCCGGCTGCACTTACCGGTAAAAAGTCTTCGTAAGTGATGGGTTGAGCAACCAACCAGCCCCGTTCAATCAATGGCTGCGGATCATCCCCCGGTCGAATAGCGTGTCGGTGCGCCTCACCTGATGGCGTTAAACGATAACGGAACCAGGCTAAGCCCTGTTGACGCAGTAAAAATTCACTGTCCGGGAAGGATTTAAACACTGCCTGAAGGTGCAACTGGTGCGTCAGGTTATCCTTACCGGTCCCCGCGTTTTGCAGTAATTCGTCGTACAGTGCTCTGCCTTTGGGCGTTAACGCCACGCCGCGCTGTTCGATCTCGCCAAAACGGGCGGTATGGGTTCCGCGCATTTCACCGGCAAACAACACCGCCTCCTCCAGCGCTTTAAAGCTGGTCTGGCGCAGCAGAATGGGTACTTCACGACGCGGAGGACCTTCAATCAGTATTTTGGGCTCAATTCCGCACTCTGGCATCATCGACTGTACCCGATCGATATCCAACGTACGCGGTGTCAGGTGGTTGATATGACACCCGGGGAAACACACCACATCAGCAATCAAGCGGTGCTCATTATGCAGTGCGTGATAGGTCTCTTCATCCACCGTCGCATGCTGATGCCAGCGGAAGGTTTCCAGCGCCTCGCGCACAAACTCCTGCGCTTGCGCGGGCGTAAAAGCCCCTTGCGCATCAAATGTATCCAGCAATTCATGACAGCGGCGAGTGAAGATGTCGCGCTTTGCGAGGATCTCTGCAGCCCGTTGACGCAACTCTACATTGTCGATTAATTCAAGGCGTAGCAGCGAAGTAAACACCCGAAACGGGTTACGCGAAAGCGACGCATCGTCGATGGGACGAAACGCAGTGGAATGGACGGGGACGCCGGCCTGGGAGAGATCGTAATAGCTGACGGGATACATGCCCATAATGGCGAACATTCGCCTCAGGGTGGACAATTCCTCTGCGGTACCGACCCGAATGGCGCCGTGGCGCTCAACATTCAGGCGCGCAAGCTCATCCGCATTCGCCAGTTTTTCATGGAGCGTCGGATTATTCTCCAGTACCGCCAGATTCACATCAGCGACAAGTTCCAGCAACGTGCCGTACTGCGGGACTTCCTGCTGGTACATTGCTGACATTGCCTGCGAAAATTGTTCCCGAATCTCATCTGCCGTGATGGTGTTCGCCATAATGTCATGCCTCCAGTGAATATTACCTGGAGTGTAGAAAACGCTACTCAGTCCGGTGGGAAGAATTTACAAAGTGTGATCCGGCATAAATTCCCCCCATGCACTATGGCTACTCACCAAACCTACTGACGCGGTTTTAGTTTGCTTTCCAGCCAGGGGAGCATCTGCTTTTTACGGCTTAACATCCCTTCCACCTTGCAAGGCTGCGGTATGTCTGAAAGTTCAGAGCCGGCAAACCACAAGCTGGTATCGCCGAGGTTTATATCGGTCAACATCAGTACCACCAACGCGGCCTGGCTTTCTTGCGCATAGCGCGTCATTTCCTGACGGAGATCGTCCAACACGGCCTCAACCTGGTTCAGTGAATACAGCTCGAGCTGCGCGACGCAGACCTGATGCCCGTGAATCGTAAACGTTTTAATATCTTTATTGAGAAGTTCCCGCGCACTCATGCCCTCAACACTGGTTTTGGCGGACAGCAGGTCACGGCTAAAATCGTCCAGATTCACACCGGCGAACTGCGTTAGCTCTTCCACCGCCTTGCGATCGTCTGGCGTGGTGGTGGGCGAACGAAGCGTGACAGTGTCACTTAACGCAGCACCTAGTAGCAGTACGGTCTCAGCGGGAGAGAGTTGACTGCGTACATCCTCTGACATCAATTGCCACAACAGGGTCGCACTACTGCCGACAGGCTTGACCCAGACTTCCGGTGGCAGTCGCGTGACTAATCCACCGAGGCGGTGATGGTCGATAATGCCGACGACGTTACTCTCAGTCAGAGAATCAGGCCCCTGAGCCGGTTCCGTGAAATCGACCAGCCAGACATCCTGGTCAGTCAACGGAAACGTCAGCCGTTCCGGCATGGCCAACCCTGCCTGCTCAAAAATAAATTGTGTTTCCCGGTTAGGTTCCCCCGCACGCCACGCCGTCGCGTCGAGGCCCCGTAAATTTAGCCAGCGCGCGGTCATTGCCGCCGTGCAAATTGCGTCGCTATCGGGGTTAAGGTGTCCTATGACATGTATCATTAATCAGTGCCTTGTGATGGGAAAAATGCAGAAGTGAACAATTCTTTGAGTATAACCACAGGTTATACGCCCTGCCATGATCCCGACACGCCCCTGACTGTACAAAACATAAGCAAAATAAATTAGTTGTAAGTAAAACATGATAAATGTTAATAATATTTTGCTATCAGGTTATCAAAAACAAACAACTTCACTTGTCACCGGTACTGCTCTGTTTTTAACATCGCTTATGGAAAAAAATGGTCTGTTCAATCAGCGCATTCGCTTGCGCCACCTTCATACTTTTGTAGCCGTTGCACAACAGGGGACTTTGGGGCGCGCGGCTGAAACCCTTAATCTGAGCCAGCCGGCCCTCTCAAAAACGCTCAATGAACTGGAGCAACTGACGGGTGCCCGGCTTTTTGAGCGCGGTCGTCTTGGCGCACAGCTGACACTGCCCGGCGAAAAGTTTCTTACCCATGCGGTAAGGGTGCTTGATGCGCTCAACACCGCCGGCCAGGCATTAAATCACAAAGAAGAATCACAAAACGATGTTGTTCGTATTGGCGCGTTGCCGACGGCGGCGCTCGGTATTCTTCCTTCCGTTATCGGCCAGTTCCATAAGCAGCAAATGGAGACCACGCTGCAAGTGGCTACGATGAGTAACCCCATGATACTGGCAGGCTTAAAATCAGGCGAAATCGACCTCGGCATTGGCCGCATGGCTGACCCTGAATTAATGAGCGGTCTGAATTACGAACTATTATTTCTGGAATCACTGAAACTGGTGGTGCGTCCTAACCATCCGCTATTGCAGGAAACCATTACATTGAGCCGCGTGATGGAATGGCCGGTTGTGGTATCCCCGAAAGGGACAGCCCCACGCCAGCATGCAGAAGCGTTGCTACAAAGCCAGGGCTGCAAACTACCGTCTGGCTGTATCGAAACGCTGTCAGCGTCACTGTCTCGTCAATTGACGGTTGATTATGACTATGTCTGGTTTGTGCCTTCAGGCGCGGTACGGGAAGATTTACGCCAGGCGACACTGGTATCACTGCCAGTACCTACCCAGGGCTCGGGCGAACCCATCGGCATTCTGACCCGCGTGGATGTCCAGCTCCCCACGGCGGCTCAGGTACTCATCGCGGCGATTCGCAAAACAGTACCTTACTAATCAACGCGTAAAGGGGCCATCAGGCCCCTTTTATCGTTAAAACGTTTCCCAGTTATCGCCGCTGGTGGTCGCGGCTTTCGGCGCTGACCAGTCAGTGTTGGTGGCATTCGGCACACGTTTAATCACACTGCCTCCCTGTAAACGGAACGTGCCTACCGCTTCCGTTAATCGCGCAGCTTGTTCTTCCAGAGATGTCGCTGCGGCAGACGCTTCTTCCACCAGCGAGGCGTTTTGCTGTGTGACTTTATCCATCTCTGAAATCGCCTGACTCACCTGGACAATGCCACGGCTCTGTTCATCCGAGGCCGCTGCGATCTCCAGCATAATGTCCGTCACGCGTTTAACCGCATCGACAATATCCGTCATGGTGTTTCCCGCCGCGACAACCTCGCCAGAGCCCTGTTCAATCAATCGCACGGATTCGCTGATCAATCCTTCAATCTCTTTAGCTGCCTGGGCGCTGCGACTTGCCAGTGTACGCACTTCACTGGCGACAACAGCGAATCCGCGGCCCTGTTCTCCCGCCCGCGCGGCTTCGACTGCCGCATTCAGTGCCAGAATGTTGGTCTGGAAGGCAATGCTGTTAATGACGGCGGTAATTTCCGAAATCTTCTGCGAACTTGTCGAGATATTGCCCATCGTTTTCACAACCCCGGACACCATCTGCCCGCCACGGCTGGCTTTCCCGGAGGCATCCTCCGCCAGCTTGCTTGCGTGATGCGCGTTATCGGCGTTCTGTTTGACGGTTGCCGTCAGCTCTTCCATGCTGGCCGCCGTCTGTTCAATCGCGGCAGCCTGCTCTTCAGTGCGCGACGACAGATCGGCATTACCCGCGGAGATTTCGCTGGTACCACGATAAATCTCTTCCGCTCCCTGCCGTACGGTTCCTACCGTTTGCCCCAGTGAATGCTGCATCGTCTGGAGATGGCGACTCAGACGGCCAATCTCGCTACGTCCGGTAGGTTCATTCTCCATGGTCAAATCACCCGCTGAGATTTGTTCAATGCGTTGAGCCGCACGTAACAGAGGACGGATCACGGTGCGTCGCAGAACCATAAATGTCATCAGCGTCAGCACCAGAGCGAGGATGAATGCCCCCAGCATAAAGGCCATACCGAGCTGGGTACGATAATGTGCCTGCTCACTTAGCTGGTTAGCCCTTTGTGTACGAATCTCTATCGCTTTCAGCAGAACCTTGTTATATGCGGTATCGAGCGGTCTCGCCTGTTCATTTTCATGGTTGATAATCGCCTCAAACATCCCGTTTTTGGCGTACTTCAGCATGGGCTGCAAACCGTCGATATAGGCCTTAAAGCTGCTATTGAGTTCAGCGTCTAACGCTTCATCAGCAGGCGTTTTTACCGATCGTGACATATACGCGTTGAAACCCTCCTGCGATTGCCCGATACGTTTTTCCGCCTCAGCGATATTGAGCTTCATATCGTCCATTTCAGCAATACGGCTCGCCGCACCTGCATGGATCATATTAATACGCGCAGTACGTAAGTGGTTGGAGCTGTTGGATAACCCCATTCTGACCTGAATCTCATCAGTCACATCGCGCAGATCGCGATCGGCCTGCATGAGAAAATAACTCGCCAGCCCTGAACTTAAGGCAAACAGCAAAAGGATGCCACCGAGAATGGAGGAAAACAGCGGAACCAGTCGGATTTGATGCAGAAAACCCAGCGAACGCCGGGTTTGCATCGATGTTGTGTTGTCCATGACCGTCGACTCTCTTGTAGGGGTTATGCGTGAAAACACGCCCGTTAGATAGTCATCGGCAATCGGTGTCGTTTGCTTACCGCGAAAAGCGCAGCATTCGTCACACTTTCACAACATAATTCTAAAAAATTCAGGCAAGTGCCAGCGGAGAATTCCGCTGGCGGATGAATCAGTTATCCCCAAAGTGGATAACGGTACGGATAGATTTCCCTTCATGCATTAAATCAAATGCCTCGTTAATCTGCTCCAGCGGTAAACGATGCGTGATAAACGGATCCAGCTGAATTTTCCCGCTCATCGCTTCTTCTACCATTCCCGGAAGCTGTGTGCGCCCTTTGACGCCACCAAACGCAGAGCCACGCCAGACGCGGCCGGTAACCAACTGGAACGGACGTGTTTTGATCTCTTGTCCGGCACCCGCAACCCCAATAATGATGCTTTCACCCCAGCCTTTATGACAGCATTCCAGCGCGGCACGCATCACATTCACATTACCGATACATTCAAAGCTAAAGTCCACGCCACCGTCGGTGAGCTCGACAATCACATCCTGAACGGGTTTATCGTAATCATTAGGGTTGATGAAATCGGTCGCCCCCATTTCTCCCGCCAGCTTGAATTTCTCCGGGTTCGTATCGACCGCTAAAATGCGACCGGCTTTCGCCTGTACCGCACCCTGAATCACCGCCAGGCCAATCCCGCCCAGACCAAACACGGCCACGGTGTCACCTTCTTTTACCTTCGCGGTGTTGTGTACCGCGCCGATCCCGGTCGTGACGCCACAACCCAGCAGGCACACTTTGTCCAGCGGGGCCTGCGGGTTTACCTTCGCCAGCGAGATCTCCGCGCAAACGGTATATTCACTGAAGGTGCTGGTCCCCATATAGTGATAAATGGGTTCGCCGTTATAAGAGAAACGCGTCGTACCATCCGGCATCAGCCCCTTACCCTGAGTGGCACGTACCGCCTGACACAGATTGGTTTTACCGGACTTACAGAACTTACACTCGCCACATTCTGCGGTGTACAGCGGGATCACATGATCGCCGGGTTTCAGGCTGGTGACGCCTTCTCCCACTTCCACCACGATGCCGCCGCCTTCATGACCCAGCACTGCCGGAAATACACCTTCTGGATCGTCGCCAGAGAGCGTAAATGCGTCAGTATGGCACACACCGGTATGGGTGATTTTTACCAGTACTTCCCCCTTTTTTGGCGGTGCGACGTCGATTTCAACGATTTTTAACGGTTGGCCGGGGCCGAATGCAACTGCTGCACGTGATTTCATATGTCTCTTCCCATTATTGCGAGGTGATGGTGTTATTTTAGATAAGCACGAAGAAGATGGCCGATTTCCGCCATACGCACGGCACGCTGATCAGGCGTTGTCTCCCCACTGACCAGTTCATCTTTCAGGTGGATTTCAACCATTTCGCCCATCAGGCCATTGGATGCACCGCGAACAGCGGCAATTTGTTGCAGGATCGCCAGACAAGGTTCCCCAGACTCCAGCGCGCGCTCTAGCGCATCTACCTGACCGCGAATACGGCGAACACGAGTCAGAATGCGTTTTTTGTCTTCAGGTGAATGCGGCATACGCCCTCCAGATACTATAGGGGGGTATGGTAACTTTTTTAATACATTCTTGTAAACATTATGTTTTTTGTGGTTTTCAATTACTTAGAGGGTTCTAGCAAAAGCCACTATCGGACATAAAAGGCCTTTTTAATGCCCCTTTTTTGCCCCTTTTTCTTTTTTTTGCCCCCAAATTTGCCCCCAAAATCTCCACCCGGAATTGCTAAAACTCTCCCACCCACGCCGGGCGGGAGCGTTTATTTTAGAAGTTAACCACTGAATTAACCGTCGTTTTCGATGAACTGAGCGTCGGCATCATTGCCATGCTACTGTCTTCTTCGCCCGCATCGCACGCCATAAAGGCTACCATTTGTTCCCGTACCCGTTGCAGAGAAACGGGAGCATCAGCCAGAGCTGCAACCGGCAGCGGGATACCATCTTCAATATGGTTCAGGACATCAGCCACCAGCCAGTCGGTGCCGTCGGCAAAGGCGATATGCTCAACCTGATATTTTGCGGCGCTGAAGTAATCGGCCACCGTCACTCTGTCGGTATTGCCTGTGAAATTGATCAGCAGATCGTTTCCGCTACGCTGCATTACCACGTCAGTTGCCAGCACCCCCTCACCAAACCGCAGCGTATCGACATCCCCCTTGTCGCTGTAACCTTCGGTAATGATGTCCTGACCATCTCCGGCATTGAACATGTATGTGTCGCTACCGGTATAGCCTTTCAGGGTGTCATTGCCCGCGCCGCCTGCCAACTGATCGTTATCATTCCCACCGTCCAGGCTGTCGTTACCGGCGGCACCGCTCAGCCAGTCATTCCCTGCGCCGCCAGAAAGCACATCATCACCCGCGTCGCCATACAACGTATCGCGCCCATCATCGCCATTCAGTTTATCGTTGCCCTCTTCGCCAGCCAGCAGATCGTCTCCTGTCGAACCCGACAAGACATCGGCACCGTTACCGCCATACAGCGTATCGTCACCGCCTGCACCATTAAGGGAATCATTTCCCTCATCGCCGTATAATGCATCGCTACCCGCTGCACCATTGAGCCTGTCATCGCCACCAGCAGCGTGAATTTCACTGCCCGTCTCGCGCGCCTGTATTTTCTGTGCATCGTCAGTACCGATATTAAGAAATAATCGTTTTTCTATTTCTGCAATATTCCAGCATGTACCATCAGCAAAAATTATCTCTTCAATTTTGTAAATTTCACTGGAGAAATAATTATTAATTGTTACGCTGTCATCACTACCTTTAAAACGAATAACCAGATTATTTCCCACTGGCTCAATAATGGCATTTTCAGCCAGCAACCCTTCACCAAAACGCAAAATATCTGATGCGGTATCGTAGCGATCTTCGAGAATGACATCCTGACCATCACCCGCATTAAACAGGTAAATATCGCTGCCGCCGCCACCGTCCAGTCTGTCATTACCGGTGCCGCCTGCCAGAGTGTCATTACCTTTATTACCCATCAAGGTGTCGTTGCCATCATCACCGTAGAGGCGATCGCTTCCCGAATTACCCAGAAGAGTATCGTTTCCTCCCGCGGCATGAATTTCACTCCCGCTGGCAAATGCCTGAATAGTTTCCCCGTTCTCGGTGACCTGGTTGGCAAGTAAACGCGTTTCCATTTCGGTATTATCCCAGCGAGTGCCATCGAAAAAAATAATTTCGTCTATTTGATATGACTGCGAATAGAAGTAATTTTTTATCGTTACGGTGTCTGTACCTCCCTCAAAACGAATGAGCAGATTATTGCCGCTGCGCTGGACAATGGCATTTGCAGCCTGTAAGCCTTCACCAAAACGCAGCGTATCGGCGTCATAAACGTTATAACCCAGATTGTCTATCTCATCCTGACCATCACCAGCGTTAAACAGATAGGTATCGCTGCCACTTTCCCCTTCCAGTTTGTCATTACCTGTACCACCAGAAAGAACATCGTTGCCAAGCCCGCCGATCAGCGTGTCATTACCATCATCGCCATACAGAATGTCATTTCCCAAATTACCTTTCAGCGTGTCATCACCGCCGGCGGCGTGGATTTCACTCCCCGTGGAAACGGCTTCTATGGTCTGCGCCTCGTCGCTACCGGCATTGGCAAATAGCAGCTTACCTACTGCCTCCGCATCCAAGACAGTACCATCGGCAAAAATGATCTCTTTCACTTTCATCTCGTAGGAAGAGAAGTTGTCTTTGATCGTCACACTGTCGCCACTGCCCTTAAAGAGGATCACCAAATCCTTACCATTAAGTTTCAACAGGGCGTTTTCTGCCAACAATCCTTCGCCGAAGCGCAGTGTATTTAGTTCGTCACTGTAGCCATACTCACTAATGACATCCTGACCGTCTCCGGCGTTGAACAGATAGGTATCGTTTCCTGAGCTTCCATCTAGTTTGTCATTGCCGGAACCGCCTGACAGAATGTCATCGCCGTAGCTACCATCCAGAGCATCATCGCCATCATCACCGTACAGACTGTCATTACCTGAGCCACCTTCCAGCGTATCGTTGCCGCCGCCAGCATGGATTTCACTGCCGCCTTCTTCCGCAAACATTTGCTGCGCATCATCTCTACCAATCAGGGCCAGTTCATGCACTGTTGCAATGTCCCAGCAAGTTCCATCAGCAAAGCGTATCTGATCCACGGGGCGATTGTTGCTGGCGAAGAAGTTATAAATTTTCAGGCTGTCTTCACTGCCGCGAAACTGAATAATCAGATGGTTACCCTCACGCCCGACCAGCGCATCCTCCGCCCACAGCCCTTCACCCATCAGCACAATATTATGCGCCGGACTGTCTGAACCAGTGAAATCGAAGATACTGTCCTGACCATCCCCGGCGTTAAAAATATAGGTATCGCTGCCATCGCCCCCGTTCAGGTCGTCCTGACCTGCACCACCGGTCAGCGTATCATCGCCGTCATTCCCGTAGAGGTCGTCGTCACCGGAAAGCCCCGTCAGGGTGTCGTTACTGTTCCCGCCCTCAAGCCCGCCACCCTCTTCGCTGGCAGTCAGTTCCAGCTCTTTGTCTACGGGAATGTGGTCGATAATGGCTGCGGTATCCCAGACCGTGCCATCGGCAAAAATAATCTGCTGCAAAAAAGGCGCTGTCTCAGAAAAATAATCTCTGATGGTAATGTTGTCGGTACCATCGCCAACCGCAATCACCAAATTTTTATTATGTCTGGTGAGATGCACCGCCTCCGCAGTAATATCAGCACCGAAACGCAGCGTGTCATGACCAGGCTCATCATACGATTCCGCGTAAATATAATCCTGACCGTCACCGATATTAAACAAATAGGTATTATTACCTGCCCCGCCGTTCAGCCAGTCTTCACCTTTTCCGCCGGAGAGAATATCATCCCCTTCATCACCATACAGTTCGTCATCACCTTCATCACCGTACAGCATATCATTGCCAATATTACCGTTGAGCGTGTCATCCCCGCCGCCTGCGTGGATCTCATCACCGGCAACATCCGCATCCATCATGCTTCCGGCATCAGAACCCACTGTCCGCGCCATGATATCCGCGAGATCCCATACGGTTCCGTCAGAAAATATAAAATTTTCAACATGATACTCACTGCGTGTAAAATAGTACCAGATAAAAATCCCGTCATTGCTGTTTTTAAAATTAATAGTCAGATGATTATCAATGCGGGTCAGCGTTAATTGATCGGGAGTAATACCCTCACCAAATACAATCTGGTCTTTTCCTGACTGGACAGCCCATTCAAGAAGTTGTTCCTCTGATGCACCTCTGGGATGATACACATAACCCATATTCCCACCGGAATCATAAATAGTATCGCGCCCGTCACCGACATTAAAAATATAGGTGTCATCTCCCTTTCCCCCCCACAGAGCGTCATTACCCTTACCGCCATAAATAATATTATTTCCGGTAGTTGCCTCTATTGTCTGGTTACCCTCGCCGCCCCAGAAAAAATTATTTTGTTTTTTTCTGATCGTCTCCGCCGTAACGCTGAATTCGGGATCATGAGACAGATATTCCGCCATGCCGGGATAACGCAGACTGGCATAATAATGTAATTCAGCCAGTCGTTGCCGGTTTGTATCCGAATAAACACACAGGTTAATTAACAGCTGGCTGACTTCCTGTAAATGCGCATAATCCCCGCTCTGGTAGAGACGGGAATAGAGCTCCGTGGTATTCCGGTAGCTGAGGGTTAAATCTTTCGGGCCGGAACTGTAACCAGACAGAACCACATTTTTCATTTCTTCATAAAATGTCGTCTGCGCCAGCAGCTGTGCTCCGGTAAAGGACTTAAATTTTTCATATTCCGCCAGCAGTACCGGACCTGAATCCCGCCGTACCAGGCCCGTAATACTCTGCGCTGTGAGCTTCTCCAGAACCGCGACCTGTTGCCGGGAGACGGTAAAATCCACCGTTGCCGGGATATCCCCGGCACCGGCCCACTGATAGATAACCTGATCCAGCAGGGCTGCCTTTTTACCGGCATCGGCCTCCGCCAGATAACGGTTCACCAGCGCCTGCAGTTCCGTATCGCGCAGCATCGCCTGACGCAGATCCGGCAGGTTGCCAAAACCCCGCGCCTCCGGCAATCTCAGCACCTCCTCCGTGATGGAAGTGTCATACCCCTGATCCCTTTCATCAAGATCCACGTCAAACCAGACGTCGGTGCTGATCGTCTTATGGCCATCACTCCACTGCACTTCTGCGTTCTGCCGGTGCTCCTGACCGTTACTGTCAGTCCAGGACGACGTGGCATAGCGGATATCGATTGCCGTAATACCCGCCTGCGCCAGGCTGTGGAGTTCACCGGCGTCCGTCACACCATTGCTGTTAAGATCCTGCCATATCTGCAGCGATGACCAGGCACTGTCATTATTGTCCAGGAGCCCATCCAGGTTATTGTCCAGATCGTTAAGCGCCTGGAAGCCATTGCTTGCGATGCTGCCGTCTTTAAGTCCCGTACTGTTACCAAACAGTTCCTGACCGCTGGTGATCCGGCCATCACCATCCAGATCCCTTACCAGTAAACCGTCCGTTGCCGCCACCCAGCCGCTGCGTTCCCGGCCGCCGTCACCACCGTGGTCAAAAAATACGCCTTTCCCGGCGAGCGTTTCGATACCGTTACCGTTCAGATCGATAATAACGGGGTCTGCTTTGGGGATCAGAGGAGGGATGAAATCCGGAAGATGAATACGACCGGAATTACCGGAATTGCCGTTGTCCTTTTCCGGTTCTTTTTTATTAATTTCTTTAAGTAAAATCCCTAATGCACTGTAAGTCACGTTTCCGTCAGAATCGACGGTCGTTTCAGCCCATGTTTTAAAATCGACGATTTTAAGGCCACCATTGATAATCAGATTATTCCCCTCGAAAATATATTCATCGCCACCGGAGCTTCGATAAACTGTCTTACCGTTATCACTTTCCGACGTCTTTTCAGCATATGCCTCGTTAAGGAGAGTCTCATTTCCATTGCTATCCGTCAGATACACACTTCCGAAGATATCCATCCCCGAACTGAGCACAATGGTGTCATGCGGATCCACGAAAAAGTTATTAAACCCTATGCCACCATATAGCGTGTCAGCCGCACCATCGTATTTTTCAAGCAGATCTCCACCATACAGCGTATCATTTCCGGCACCACCAGAGATTATGTCGCTTCCCTTGCCGCCGTTAAGAATATCTGCACCATCACCACCATAGAGAGCATCATCGTCAAGGCCACCATATATGGTATCGTTACCCAGGCCACCAATTATAGTATCGGTGCCGCCAACGCCATTAAGTAGATCGTCCCCATTTCCACCACTCAGATAATCATTGTATTTTGTTGCTGTTACTTTGTCGTCACCATCACCGGCAATGTAATAAATTCCGTTGCTGACATGTTTGGAAAGGTGGTTATTAATATCTACCCAAGGAAATTCAGATGCGAAATTCATAGCAAAATCATACCAAGGGCCTTCTATATGGAATTTAAATTTGCCCTTGGAAATATCAACACCAGTAATGGTGGTGGTCTCAGAGATATCATCACCAGCATCACTTCCATAAATTATAGGTCGACCAAACTCATCAAGAAATTTAATAACGCCGGACTCCCAAAGTCTGTCAACCATACTTTGTAAAGTAAATGGGCCTTTAAATGATGAACTAACATATGATGGAGAGATAACTTTGGCATTGTTATAGGCATCATAAGTCAGAGTAGTAGTAGGGTATACGCCAATGAAGTTAAAATTTAATTTCTTACCAATTCCATTAGGATCAATGACCTTTTCAGTTGCAAAATTTGTATAGTCAGAAATAGCACCGCCTTTAAAATCAAAATCTTCATCTGCCCCATCCTTATTAATTTTCGGAATTATAGAGAAATTCTTCACTTCTCGGGAACCATCAGGATAAATACAAAACCTAGGGATATCACTGACTAGATCCATATTTCCTTTTTCTAAAGCAGAGTTTATTCTTATTCTGTCAATATTGTATTTTTTATTAAAATCTCCGTAATCCATGTTTACATCTTTTGGGTCCGGTTCAAGATAGAAACCTGGAATCATAAACATAGTTGATGCCCAAATAAAGCTTCTATTTTGATAATCTTCTTTCGATTCACCCTCTCCATGAGAAAAAAATTGATAAACTGTATCGGAAAGTTTTTTGCTAATTGACATGTAATTCATAGCATTAATGATTTCTGCTTTAGTATAACCATCCTCAGGTTTTACATTAGGATTGAGACGGTGCAACTCAGCAGATAAAGAATGGATATCCACCAAGTTTTCAACCTCCTCACCCCTTGCTGCTTCATCTAGTGTGTAATCACTCGCTGTTTTATCTTTGAAGAAAAGGTCCAGCCATAGAAAATTGTATACGCTAATAAAAGGGCTACATTCTTCCATAAATAGATTAATATCTACATCAATTGTCAATTCATCACGCTTACGTAAATGAGGAATTGATTCATTGAGTTTATCAGGCATACCTTCTGCTTTCCCCCATAGATAAAGATTAATTAACTCCGTAAAACTATGGGAAGTGTTAAGCTCGGTATTTGGCATATTATTAAAATCATCAGAACTTGGCATTATTAAACTATTCCTTATAGATTGATATAATAACTATCATATTGTATTTTAATCACCGTCAACGCGGTTAACTCTACTTTGCCACTCATCTATTCGCCAGTCTTTTGCTTCACCTTTTTTTGTATAATGTCGTTTATTATTCAACTTCAATATAGCAACGGTATCTTTAGGAAACGCAATTAATTTATCATTATCGCCTTTTATTTTTTTCTTCCAGGAGTTATCTGAAGCATACTCGTCAAGAATCTTAACGTTCCCATTTTGGTCGAAATACCTTATTTTAAATTTAAGGTACGCACAGATATAATCGTCATAAGGTGAATATGTTTCACCAAATTGATAGCATTCATTCACATTAGTCGCCTTAATTGCTGAGCAACTATTCGGATTGACAGCGTTAAACTCATCAACCGACGAATAAGGAAGAATTGCAAGATAACTCCCAGATATATATCTCTCCCTTAACTTAGCATTATCACCTTGATATTCATTAGATTTTATATAAAAACTGCCAGGAAAACTAATTGCTAATTTAGAATAGGATATTTGATTTTGCAGTTTATTATTAGAAACAAATTCAGTCACGACATTATCACAAACACCTTTAAATAAGCGATTACTTTCTATATTGTCAAGCGTTTTTAAATATAAAACATAACATAATACACATATAAAAAATATTAAAATAAAAGATTTAACTTTATTTCTCAAAATGTGGTTAAAATAATGCAAGATTACTCTCCCTGTAAAACAAATCTGGATTCAATGAGACAGATAGCACGAGCTTCATTATTCCCATAAGCCCATGTCATATATGTATGCATATGATTAAATACATAAGCAACAATAGCCAGTCTACTTCCTTGCTCCGGATAAGAACGCGTCATCAATAGATAATATTGGTTATCCAGATTAACTAATTCTTCAAAAACAGATTCATTTTCACTAATGTCACTCCAGTATTGTTGAGAATATTTTTGCTCATCTCCATTTTCAGCCTGAAAATTCAAAAATTTAAATATCTCATACCACTTAGTTTTATCCTGAAAACTTTCAAATTCATAAATCCAGGCTGATTTTCGTTTAGACCAGACCTTCAAATTTTCAGAAAAGAAAGAGCGCCTGAACTGGATAAAATCCGTATAGGATTCTGTGTACTTTGTAAAATAACCATCTTCGATATCAGTAGCAAGTATCAAAGTATCATAGCCTTGCCCAATAAATCGATACCAGTAATCCTTCTGCGGTTTCCCTTTCTCATCCACCCATGGAATTTCATACTCCTCGGTACGAAAAAGATGCGTTCCCAACAACCTGCGTGGCATATTCAGACGAGTTTGCAACAGAAGTTCAGGTAACGGATGGTAAATCTCCGGAGATGAATTAAAGTAACGCCGGTCATAGCCCTCCTCATTAAGCGCATCCAGGATGATTTTGCATACAGGTTTATCTTCCGCATAAACCATATGAAAACTGTCCGGCGGGCGGCGCTTTTCAAGCTCGCTCCAGCTTATGGTCGGTGGCGATGTCCTGTTCTCCTCTGACACGGCAACCTGAGTTTCAGCAGCGACCAGGTTGCCGGATACCGGAAACATCAGCCATGCCGCCAGTATTACCCCTTTTTTATTCATAATAAATGCCTCCCTTCCCGATAATCTGAAAAGCGTTATTAATTAACCCTGGAAATAAATAACTTTAATGAATATTGGAAATCAATAAATCATGTAACAACACATTGTTCCTCATAGATAAAGATTAATGAGATCAGTAAAGGTTGGTGATAAGTTATTTAAAATATTCTTGGCATCTGTCATGATGTATTCCATTAATTATTAATTTATTGTATTAATCAATCTTTCAGTCTCTATCGTTGTACATAGATCTATCAATCCACTCAATTATTTTCCATTCACTTACTTTTTTTCCTTGCACATAATCTCGTTCCAATTTCAATACTGCCGCAGAATCCTTTGCATATGAGATAAGGTTTTGAACGTTCTTCTTGTTCGTATCCCCGTCAGCATATTCATCAAGAATTTTTATTTTTCCTTTTTCATCCTTATATCTAATTTTATAATTAAAATAAACGCAGATATATTGTCCCTCATCAAAAGGTGGGTCCATTTCATTATAACACCTGGCGATATTATCAGTTTTTTCCGCAAAACAACTATCAGGGTTGAACTTATTGAATTCATCTACAGAAGAATAAGTCAATAGAGTGAGATAATTATTATTTGTATATTTTTCCCTCAACCCTCTATTGTAATAATCTACAGTCTTAATATAAAACGCACCAGGAACTCCAATATTCATTTTCCTGGACATCATTTCAATTTGCCGCGTATTATCAGAAACAAACTTATCAATAACATTATCACAAGCTTTCTTAAACAAGACATTGTTACTTATTCTCTCGTTTATTATTCTCATTGATACTTGTGCAATAACATACAATAACAACAAAAAAATTACAGATTTTACTTTATGCCGACATATATATTTTATGAAAATCATAATTTCACACCTTGCAAAAGAAAGTTTGATTCAATTAAACAAATAGCACGAGCCTCATTTTTCCCATAAGCCCAGGTCTGAAAGCTATGCATATAATTGAAAGCAGAAACCACAATACCTATAGCCTCATTTTGCAATGGATAGGCTGGTGTTGATAATAGATAATAATCACTATTAATTTTTATGATCTCATCAAATATATCATCGCCAGCTTTAATAGGATACCAGTATCCATCTGAATATTTACCCTCCTCTGTTCCTCCATAAATTTCCCAGGCCTTAAAACTTCCATTCCATTTTTTGTAATTTACGTAATATTCAGCAAAAAAATCGAATTCTGGTATCCATGCCAGTTTTCTTTTAGACCAGACTAATCTGTCTGTTGAAAAAAAGGTACGTCTGAAATCGATAAAATCCGTATAGGGTTCCGTATGATTTGCATAGTAACTTTCATTGATATCAGTGGCGAGTGCCAAAGTATCATAGCCCTGCCCAATAAATCGATACCAGTAATCCTTCTGCGGTCTCCCTTTCTCATCCACCCATGGAATTTCATACTCCTCGGTACGAAAAAGATGCGTTCCCAACAACCTGCGTGGCATATTCAGACGTGTTTGCAACAGAAGTTCAGGTAACGGATGGTAAATCTCCGGAGATGAATTAAAGTAATGCCGGTCATAGCCCTCCTCATTAAGCGCATCCAGGATGGTTTTGCATACAGGTTTATCTTCCGCATAAACCATATGAAAACTGTCCGGTGGGCGGCGTTTTTCAAGTTCGCTCCAGCTTATGATCGGTGGCGATGTCCCGTTCTGTTCTGACACGACAACCTGAGTTTCAGCAGCGACCAGGTTGCCGGATACCGGAAACATCAGCCATGCAGCCAGTATTGCCCCTTTTTTATTCATAAAAATGCCTCCCTTCCCGAAAAAATGAAAAGCGTTATTAATTCACCCAGAAAATAAATAACTTAAATAAATATTGGAAACCAATAAACCATGTAACAACATGTGTTATGAGGTTATTTTGTATGATGCACAATAAATCAAAAAGTTTAATTATTTGCAGAAATAAAGTGATATTCACTGGGTATGTATTTTAAATTCGAGTGAGTTATATAGAATTATAAAATAAATGAATATGTATTATTGTCAGGTTACAGAATAAGAAGGGTTGGCGAGTTGCGGAGCAATGAAAGTTCTGTCAGAAACCGGGAAGTCCGGTTATACGATTTTTGGTAATGCCTCCAATCAGTAGAACATGTATTTTTCGATGAAGGAACCGATGAATTTTTCGTGGACCTCGATGGAGCGTGCGATGCAAATCGTTTTGCGAGCCAGCCGCTTGATGCGGGTACGAAGCGTCAGATTGTTACGTTCAATGCGCTGTGTAAAGATTTTACCTGTCAGGTGCTTCTCCTTCGGCACTTCTCTGGCATAGGCCAGTACAATAATAAACGCGTTGGGGATATGTCAGTTGGAGAGGATATCGCTAGCGGAAACTTTATCTCCTCAGCATATATGGGGCATAAAGATAAAGGGGCCGCAGCCCCTTTATCTTTATTTCAGTCGTTTACCTGCATCGTCAACCACCTTCTCACCGTCTTCCTTGGTGAAAGCCCCCTTCTGTGCATCCGGCAGGATTTCCAGGACAACTTCTGAAGGACGGCACAGTTTGGTGCCTAACGGCGTCACGACAATCGGACGGTTAATCAAAATGGGATGTTGCAACATAAAGTCGATGAGCTGATCGTCCGTATATTTATCGTCTGCAAGGCTCAGTTCCTCATAAGGATCAACATTTTTACGCAGCAGCGCCCGCACGGTGATCCCCATTTGCGCAATGAGTTTGACCAGTTCGTCGCGTGAAGGTGGGTTCTCAAGATAATGAATCACGGTGGGTTCGACTCCGCTGTTGCGGATCATCTCCAGCGTATTACGCGACGTGCCGCAGGCCGGGTTGTGATAAATCGTAATGTTGCTCATATCAGTATCTCATTACAAAGTGATTGAGAGGCGTAGCGCCAGCGCGGCCAGCGTTACAAACAGCACAGGCAGAGTCATGATAATCCCGGTACGGAAATAATATCCCCAGGTGATCGTCATATTCTTCTGTGAAAGGACATGCAGCCAGAGCAGCGTTGCCAGGCTGCCAATAGGCGTAATTTTGGGGCCCAGATCGCAGCCAATGACGTTGGCATAAATCATCGCCTCTTTGATCACGCCAGATGCCGTACTGCCATCGATCGACAGCGCACCCACCAATACGGTAGGCATGTTGTTCATGATGGAAGACAAGAATGCAGTCAGGAATCCGGTGCCAAATGTCGCAGCCCAGAGGCCTTTATCGGCCAGCAGATTCAACACACCAGAGAGGTATTCTGTTAACCCGGCATTACGCAGTCCATAGACCACCAGGTACATGCCCAGCGAAAAGATAACGATCTGCCAGGGCGCACCACGCAGGACTTTACCGGTATTAATGGCATGACCCCGTTTCGCCACTGCAAACAGGATGGCTGCGCCAACCGCCGCAATGGCGCTGACCGGAATACCAAGCGGCTCAAGAACAAAAAAACCAACCAGCAGAAGAATCAACACGATCCAGCCGGTTCTGAACGTTGCCGGATCCTTGATGGCTTTTACCGGCTCCTTAAGACGTTCCAGGTCATAGGTCGGCGGAATGTCTTTACGGAAGAATAAATGCAACATCACCAGCGTGGCGACAATAGCGGCGATATCCACCGGCACCATTACCGACGCATATTCCGTGAATCCCAGACGGAAGAAATCGGCCGAAACGATGTTCACCAGATTCGAGACAATCAGCGGCAAACTGGCCGTATCCGCAATAAACCCGGCGGCCATCACGAAGGCTAACGTAGTGCTCTTGCTGAAACCCAGCGCCAGCAGCATGGCGATAACAATCGGGGTCAGAATAAGTGCCGCGCCATCGTTGGCGAACAGCGCCGCCACCGCTGCACCGAGCAAAACGATATACGTAAACAGCATACGGCCGCGACCCTTGCCCCAGCGGGAAACATGCAGCGCCGCCCATTCGAAAAAGCCAGATTCATCCAGAAGCAGACTGATAATAATGACGGCGATAAAGGTGGCTGTCGCATTCCAGACGATATTCCATACCACGGGGATATCAGCGATATGCACAACGCCAGAAATCAGAGCCAGTATCGCCCCGAACGTGGCGCTCCAACCGATCCCTAATCCCTTCGGCTGCCAGATAACCAAAATGATGGTCAGGACAAAAATTGCGCCTGCCAGTAACATAAACCCTCCTGACAGGACGGCTCCACCGCCCTGTATAAACCAAAAATCACCCTACCAGCGTTCTGAGTTTTTCGATGCCTGTGGGTTCTGAAGCCAGTAACGGAACTAACGCCATGCGATTAGCATGTTGATGCTTAACGGCGTCAATCTGGGCCAACTCATGCTGAGCACGCTGACAAAGCAGCGGCGAATGGGTATCCGCAATGGAAAGCGTGTTATTGATAATCCAGCCCCAGGGATGAATCCCCGCACGTTGCAGATCAGCCTGCAGATTTGCCGCCTCCAGCACAGGGGTGGTTTCCGGTAACGTGACCAGTAAGACTTTGGTGCGTTCAGGATCCTGAAGCTGCATCATCGGCGTAGTAAAATGACCTTTATCCCCCATTTTCCGGGCGATCTCACGATGGTAAGCCCCGGTTGCATCCAGCAATAACAACGTATGCCCTGTCGGCGCCGTATCCATCACCACAAACCGCTTACCGGCTTCACGAATCACGCGTGAGAACGCCTGGAATACGGCAATCTCTTCAGTGCACGGCGAACGTAAATCCTCTTCCAGCAGTCGCTTGCCGGCTTCGTCCAGATCTCTGCCCTTCGTCTCAAGCACATGCTGGCGATAGCGTTCGGTTTCCTCGTACGGGTTGATCCTGCTCACCTGCAGATGATTAAGGCTGCCATTAAGCGTGGTGTTCAGGTGCGCGGCGGGATCAGAGGTCGTGAGATGCACATCAAACCCCAAATCCGCCAGCCTGATGGCGATAGCGGCAGCCATGGTGGTTTTACCGACGCCACCTTTCCCCATCAACATAATCAGGCCGTGTTCACTGCGAGCGATATCCTCGACCAGGCCAGAAAGCGACAGATGCTCTGGTTTGTTTGGAATGGCCGTTTCAGCAAGCGGAGTGGTCGCAGGTTGCGCATTAAGCAGTGCTCTTAATGCGGGTACGCCAACCATATTTACTGGCTGAAGGAATAACGTGTCTGTCGGCAGCCCAGCCAAACCTACCGGCAGATGTGCCAGTGCCTCCTGCTCGCGCTGCCAAATTGCCGCAGCTAAGATGTCGTTTTCTGTTTCGGTTTTCGGCAGAACACCATTAATAACCAGATACTGATTTTTGAGACCAATCGTGGCCAGTTCCTCATGCGTTCTGGCGACTTCCTGCAGTGTTGATTTTTGCAGTCGCGCAACCAGCACCAGCCGCGTACGTTCGGGATCAGATAATGCCTCAACCGCATGAGCATATTGCTCGCGCTGCTTTTCCAGCCCTGCCATCGGTCCGAGACACGACGCGCCATCTGGATGACTTTCAATGAAACTGCTCCAGGCACCCGGAAGCTGGAGGAGACGGATCGTGTGGCCTGTCGGAGCCGTATCAAAAATGATGTGGTCAAAACGGGTCAGCAGAGCGTTGTCTGTCAGTAGGCCGGTAAACTCATCAAACGCAGCGATTTCCGTCGTACATGCGCCAGAAAGCTGCTCGCTGATACTGTTAACGACATCCGCAGGCAAGAGTCCTTTGATCGGGTCAACAATTCTGGCGCGGTATTGCTGGGCGGCAGCTTGCGGATCGATCTCCAGCGCTGAAAGGCCGGGTACGGCAGCCACAGGAAGGATCGTGTTACCGATAGTCTGGTCAAATACCTGACCGACGTTGGAGGCGGGATCGGTGCTAACCAGCAGAACCCGTTTCCCCTGCTCCACCAGACGAATCGCCGTCGCGCAGGAAATTGACGTTTTACCCACACCGCCCTTACCGGTAAAAAACAGATAAGGCGGGAGGTTTTGTAAGAATTTCATCTGTCCTCCTGACATACTCAACAACAGGATGTATTGCCACCGCAGCAGCTTTTCGGGGCGACGCCGACTTTTTCCAGCGGTATACCAAACCAACGCGCCAGTTCAGCACGTTTTGGGTAACGCCCTGCCATTACCGTTTCACCGTCCAGCAATAACAGCGGAAGTCCTTCCGCTCCTGAAGCCTCAAGGAATGCTTTCACTTTCTCGTTCTGAACGAAACTCATCGGTTGCTGCGCCAGATTGTAGCGTTCGATCTGAACACCACGCCCTTTCAGCCATTGCACATCAGCTGAAAAATCTACCAGTACCTGATCGACATCAGAACCACAGACGCCGGTACTGCAGCACATCGCAGGATCAAACACCGTTAACGTTTTCATCTTCAATACCTCACATTCGAAAAATCATATATGTTCAGGCAAATTTTTTAGAGACAAACAGCCTTGCCGCTACCAGAGCAGTTTGCAGATGCCAGCTTACGGGCGATGGCCTGTACGTCGTCCTGTTGGCTTAACCAGGCTTGCTCAATCACCTGAGCTGCCCATGAAGGAATATGTGGAGACAAGCGGTAATGCACCCACTTCCCCTGCTTGCGATCCAGCAATAATCCACTTTCACGTAACATTGCCAGGTGACGGGAGATTTTGGGCTGCGACTGTTCCAGCGCCGTGCAAAGATCGCACACGCACAACTCCCCCATTTCCCGAAGCAGCAAGACAATTGCCAGGCGGGTTTCATCTGAGAGGTTTTTGAAAAGCTGCAGGGATGACATTGGTGACATTCTATCCTCCTGTTCCGGGAAACAGTGTCTCTCTGTGAGAGACAGATGTCAAAAACAAATATGATATTTCATATGTGTTAGTACTGAAGTGCGGAAAACGCCCCACATGATGTGGGGCACTGGAAAGCAATGTTATGAACGCTTACGCGGCATCATGCGCAGTAGCGTATTGTCCTTCCAGAAATAGTGATGCGCCAGGGCTGCGGCCGCATGCAGGCCAATCACAACATACCCCAGGTTAGCCAGCGTCACGTGCCAGGACTTTAGCATATCAACCAGTTCAAAGTTGGCTTCTGCCGCATGGGGCATCACGAGCCCAAAGGCTATCCACGGATTGCCCCGATTGTACATCATCACCAGGCCAATAACAGGCAGCGCAATAAACAGCAGATAGATAACCAAATGCCCAAGATGCGCCATTCCGGTCATCATCGGCTTGGGTTTCGGCACAATAGGCGGTGTCGGGTATTTAAGTCTGAGCAACAGACGCACCACCATCAACGTCAAAATCGTTATGCCGCAGGAGACATGAACCATGTTGAACCACGGACGGTAACTTCGCGGCGCAAAACCCCGGAACTCCATCGCACAGTAGGCCACGATGACCAACAAAAAGACCAGCCAGTGAATCCCGATTTGCAGGCCAGAATACTTCTTCCCCATAACACTTCCTGAATAAAAACAATAATGCGTCAACATAACGGGCTTTTGTTAAAAATTCATTAATTTTTGTTCGCTCATTTTCAGTCAGTTACGCTTAACCGCATAAACAGGTATTGCCCCTGATGCCTGACTGGACTATGCCTGGTAGGGAAAATATGTCGTACCGCCTCATCCTGACAGGAGAAAACCATGAGTAAAATTGGCATTAACGGTTTTGGTCGTATCGGTCGTCTGGTATTGCGTCGACTACTGGAAGTAAAAAGCAACGTGGACGTCGTCGCCATCAACGATCTCACCTCCCCGAAGATCCTCGCCTATCTGTTAAAACACGATTCAAACTACGGGCCATTCCCCTGGAGCATCGACTTTACCGAAGATGCGCTGATAGTTGATGGCAAAAAGATTGCTGTTTACGCGGAGAAAGAGGCAAAAAATATCCCGTGGAAAACGTCAGGTGCGGACATTATTATCGAATGCACCGGCTTTTATACGTCGAGCGAAAAAGCCAGCGCGCACCTGGATGCGGGAGCCAAAAAAGTCTTGATCTCCGCCCCTGCCGGGGACATGAAAACAATTGTTTTTAACGTGAATGATGACACGCTGGATGCCAGTGACCAGATTGTCTCAGTCGCATCGTGCACCACTAACTGCCTGGCCCCCATGGCGAAAGCGCTGCACGACAGCTTTGGTATTCAGCTTGGTACTATGACCACCATTCATGCTTACACAGGTACACAGTCACTGGTGGATGGCCCGCGCGGGAAAGATCTACGGGCATCGCGGGCAGCAGCGGAAAACATCATTCCCCATACCACCGGCGCGGCAAAAGCGATTGGCCTGGTCATCCCGGCATTGAGCGGGAAATTAAAAGGTCATGCCCAGCGTGTGCCGGTAAAAACCGGCTCGGTTACTGAACTGGTGTCTATTTTAGGCAAAAAAGTCACTGCCGAAGAGGTCAACAATGCCCTGAAACAGGCAACGCTGAATAATGCGTCATTTGGTTATACCGATGAGGAAATTGTCTCTTCAGATATTATTGGCTCCCATTTCGGGTCGGTATTTGATGCAACCCAAACGGAAATTACCGAGGTGGGCGATCTGCAACTGGTGAAAACTGTCGCCTGGTACGATAACGAATACGGTTTTGTGACCCAACTGATTCGGACACTGGAAAAATTTATCAAACTTTAATGCGTTGAAAGATGCCGGGTAACGACAACGCTACCCGGCATAACAATCAGGATTGCAGATAAACCACCTGCGTTTGCAGGTACTCATTCAAACCGTGTTTACCGTCTGCGCCGCCAATCCCGGATTTACGCCAGCCGGCATGAAAGCCCTGCATCGCCTCGAAGTTTTCACGATTAATATACGTTTCGCCAAACTTCAGCCCTTTAATCGCTTTCATTGCCATGTTCAGGTTTTGCGTGTAAATCGATGAGGTCAGCCCGTAGTCACTGTCATTGGCCATCGCCAGCGCTTCATCGAGGGTTTCGAACGCCACCACGGGCAGTACCGGACCAAATGTCTCTTCGTGCATAATCGCCATGTCCTGGCGAACATCCAGCAGTAAGGTTGGCGGATAATAATAGCCTTTACCTTCTGCCGCTTTACCGCCAAGCGCTATACGAGCCCCTTGCTGCACGGCGCGGGCAACTTTCTCCTCGACGCGCGCCAGCGCTGCCGCGTTAATCAACGGTCCCATCGCGATATCATTACGTTCAGCCGGATTACCAAACTGAACGGCTTTCATCGCCTCGCCCAGGCGATTGACGAACGAATCATAGATCCCTTTTTGAACGTAAACGCGCTCAGCGCAGTTACACACCTGCCCGGTATTAATGACCCGCGAATCAACAATCGCTTTGACCGCCAGCTCGAGATCCGCATCATCCATGACGATTGCCGGGGCTTTCCCCCCTAATTCCAGACATACCCTGGTGATATTTTTTGCTGCTGCCGTCATGATTTTTTCACCCGCAGCCACACTCCCGGTCATACTGACCATCGCCACCTTCGGGTTTCCGGCCAGCTCCTGACCGACCGTTTCTCCTCGGCCCAGTACCAGGTTAAATACGCCGCGCGGCAGGCCGATATCATCAACAATTTTGGCGAAGGCGATGGCGTTATTCGGCGTAAATTCACTCGGCTTAATCACAATGGTATTGCCCGTCAACAAGGCGGGCGCCAGCTTGCGGGCGATGAGGAAAAACGGAAAGTTCCACGGTAGAATGCCTGTCGTAACGCCCAGTGCGCGCTTAAACAGCAGGATATTCTCACCAGGACGATCGCTTTGCAGGATTTCGCCCTCGTAACGACGCGCCCACTCCGCCATATAATCGATATAATCAGCGGTAAACGCGACCTCAACCTCTGCCAGTTGCTGGATTTTTCCACCTTCAGCCACAATCAGCGCGCTGATCTCGCTGGCGCGTTCACGAATGCCCGCAGAAATTTTGCGTAACCAGTTCGCACGCTCAATGGCTGGCAGCGCTTCCCATTCAGGTTGGGCACGCTGCGCCGCATCGATGGCTTTACGCGCATCGTCAGCTCGTCCATCGGGAATGCGGGAAATCACCTCTTCCGTCGCCGGGTTGATCACATCAATCCAGGCATCGTCGTGCCAGGTCACAAACTGCCCATCGATATACATAGGATGTTGTACGGGTACTGACATGCGCTTCTCCTGTGATTGATTTGTTTTTAACAAGTAAAACTATTGTTAATTAATATCAATCATGCCTGGCGCATGACCACTGTAAACGTGGTTCTGTGAGCCGCTTCATAAAAGCGTCTGGCAAAGTCGCAACGAAGGGAAATTAATCGGCGGGAATCATGCCCGTTTGCACAAAAAGCGCGGCAAACGGGCATCGGTGATTACAGGGAACGGCTCTGCATTAAATCCATCAACGCGGTGTCGCCTTGCAGATGCTGCCAGGCATCCTGCACATTCTGCGGGATGTCGACATGCACGATAAAATCACGACCACGAGGGCCATAGCCTGTTTCATCATCGCGCAGACGCGGAAGCTCACCGGTAATCAGGGAAAGATAACGATCAACCGACCACAATCCCTCTGTCGTTGGCACAAAATCCACGCCGTCGTCTGACAGAGCCAGTTCCGGGGTAAAACCGGGGAAGCTTATCCAGGTCGGAGCATGCGGATCATCGCGTGTGACCCTGTGAAAGGTCACCATCGTACGCCGCTGCATAGTGGGATCCTGCACCACAATAGCGGTGCGTATGGTTTCAGTCGCCTGACGCAGTAACGCACAGCTAAACCTGGCGTTCTCCCCGCAGTTTGTTGATTGATCTTCCACCCAAATTTTTTCACCCGGAATTTGCCAGAACTGGTGAGCGATATCAGCAAGAATCGCGGCTTCCGCGCGTCCGGTGGTGCGGATCGTGTTGTAACGTGGATGCTGAGCTATAGCAGCATACAAGAATGTCGTGGAATGGCCGATACCACCGCTGATCAGCAATGGAACCTGCTGTTCTTTCGCCAGCCGACACGCCGCGTCGATTGTCGGGATCACCGCGTTTCCCGCCAGAATCACACAATCCGACGGAACGGCAATCTCTTCACCGATATCATTCTGGGCCAGCCATCGCCCCACAGTGTTTATCGCCTCAAGAGTAGTAACGGAAAGCGACGGAAACGGTCTCATATTCTTGACTCCTGCTCTTTATTCTCCATGCCGGGCGACACTGCCGCCCGGTACGGTGTTAACTCGTTATTTGATCCATCGCCTGCAGAATACGCTTATCTGAAATCGGATACGGCGTTCCCAGTTGCTGAGCAAAGTAGCTGACGCGCAGTTCTTCAATCATCCAGCGAATCTCCTTCACGTCGTTATCTTCACGACGTGCCGGCGGGAGTTTGTTGAACCACTGTTGCCAGGCTTGCTGCACGCTATCCACTTTCAGCATCTGCGCGCGATCGCGATGAGGATCGATAGCCAGTTTTTCCAGACGTTTTTCAATTGCCTGTAAATAACGCAGCGTATCGCCAAGACGTTTGAAGCCGTTGCCGGTGACAAATCCGCGATATACCAGCCGGCTCATCTGCGCTTTGATATCCGAAAGCCCCAGCGCCATCGTCATATCAACGCGTCCTTTCAGACGTTTATTGATATTAAATACGGCGGTCAGGATCCTCTCGACCTGCTTCGCAATCTCAACAACAGTATCGTTCAGTTCGGCGCGCACTTTTTCGTGTAACGCTGCAAAGCCCTCTTCTGTCCACACCGGCCCGCCGTTGGCATCAATCAGTTGATCCACCCCACAGGAGATGCAGTCGTCGATCAAATCCAGGACTTTGCCGTACGGGTTAAAATACAGCCCCAGCTTGGCTTTGTTCGGCAATTTTTCATGCAGATACTTGATGGGCGAAGGAATATTTAACAACAGCAAACGGCGTAAACCGCACCACATCGCCTGTTGCTGTTCCAGCGGATTATCAAACAGCTTGATCGACACACTGTCCCGTTCGTCCACCAGCGCTGGCCACGCTTTCACTTTGTAATTGCCGCGTTTTTGCTCGTAGCTTTCAGGCAGCTGGCCGAAACTCCAGATGTGCAGCCCGCTTTGTTCGATACCGTCATCGGCCACTGAAGAGAGCGTTTCCTGAACTTTGCCCTTCAGCGCCTCTTTCAACTCCTGCAGCGAACGTCCTTCTTGCAGCTTCTTGTTTTTGTCATCCACCACGCGGAAGGTGATTTTCAGATGATCGGGAACCTGATCCCAGTGCCAGTCTTCACGGTCAACGGTGACACCCGTCATACGACGCAACTCCCGCTCCAGCGAATCCAGCAGCGGCAGTTCCAGCGGCGTGACGCGACCTAAGAACGCTTCCGCGTAGTTCGGGGCTGGCACAAAATTACGGCGTACCGGTTTTGGCAGGGATTTTATCAGGGCGATCACCAGTTCACGTCGTAACCCCGGTATTTGCCATTCGAAACCGCTCTCTTCCACCTGGTTTAATAATGGCAGTGGAATATGTACGGTCACGCCGTCGGCGTCAGCCCCGGGTTCGAACTGATAACTTAATCGCAGTTTGAGATTGCCCTGATGCCAGAAGTTCGGGTAATCCAGCTTGCTGATTTTCTCCGCGCCTTCTTTGATGAGCATGCTCTTTTCAAAGTTGAGCAGATCCGGCGTTTCCCGACTGACCTTTTTCCACCAGCTATCGAAATGACGCGCAGAGACCACATCATGGCTGATACGCTGGTCGTAAAATTCAAACAACGTTTCATCATCAACCAGAATGTCGCGGCGGCGTGATTTATGTTCTAACTCTTCAACTTCCGCACGCAGCTTCAGGTTGTCACGGAAAAAGGCATGGCGTGTCTGCCAGTCCCCTTCGACTAACGCATAGCGGATAAACAACTCTCTCGAAAGCGCCGGGTCGATCTGGCTGTAATTCACTTTACGGGCGGCAACAATCGGCAAGCCGTAGACGGTCACTTTTTCGGTTGCCATAACCGCGCCCTGCGCACGTTCCCAGTGCGGTTCACTGTACGAACGTTTAATCAGGTGCTGGGCGACCGGTTCGACCCACTCAGGATCGATACGTGCAGCAATACGTCCCCACAGACGGCTGGTTTCCACCAGTTCAGCAACCATCGTCCACTTCGGTGGCTTTTTAAATAAACCGGAGCCGGGGAATATAGAGAAACGGGCGTTACGCGCACCAGTAAACTCTTGTTTATCCGCGTCCTTCATCCCGATATGTGACAAAAGACCGGTCAGTAGCGCCACGTGAATTTCACGATATTCAGCAGGCTCGCTGTTGACCGGAATGCCCAGCTCTTTTACCACCTGACGCAGTTGCGTGTAGATATCCTGCCATTCACGTACGCGCAAATAGTTAAGAAAATCCACCTTACACTGGCGGCGGAACTGATTAGACGACAACGCTTTTTGCTGCTCACCGAGATAGTTCCAGAGGTTCACAAAAGCAAGGAAGTCGGACTCTTTGTCGTGGAAGCGACGATGTTTCTCATCAGACGCCTGCTGTTTATCCATTGGACGTTCACGCGGGTCCTGAATCGACAGCGCCGAGGTAATGATCATCGCTTCACGCACACAGCCATGTTTCTGCGCTTCCAGCACCATACGTGCCAGACGCGGGTCAACCGGCAACTGCGACAACTGACGCCCTAACGGGGTAAGTTTGTAGGCCGTTTGCTGTTCATCAGTCGTAATCGCGCCCAACTCTTCCAGCAGGCGCACACCATCCTGAATATTGCGTTTATCCGGCGCTTCAACAAACGGAAACGCCGCGATATCGCCCAGACCCAGCGCGGTCATTTGCAGAATAACGGACGCCAGGTTGGTTCGCAGGATTTCCGGGTCGGTAAATTCCGGGCGCGACAGGAAATCATCTTCGGAATAGAGACGAATGCAGATCCCTTCCGATACACGACCACAGCGACCTTTACGCTGGTTAGCCGAGGCCTGCGACACCGGCTCAATCGGCAAACGCTGGACTTTCGTTCGGTAGCTGTAGCGGCTGATACGCGCGGTACCCGGGTCAATCACATACTTGATCCCAGGGACAGTCAGCGAGGTTTCCGCCACGTTGGTTGCCAGTACGATTCGACGCCCGCTGTGGGACTGGAAGACTCGGTTTTGCTCACTATTGGAGAGGCGCGCATACAGCGGCAGCACTTCCGTATGGCGTAAATCCAGTTTATTCAGTGCATCCGCGGTGTCGCGAATTTCTCGCTCACCGCTCATGAAGATCAAGATATCGCCAGGGCTTTCACGTCCCAGTTCATCCACCGCATCGAAAATGGCCTGCAGTTGATCGCGCTCGGTGTCATCCGCCTCTTCAACAATCGGACGGTAGCGCACTTCCACCGGATACGTCCGGCCAGAGACTTCAATGATCGGCGCATTGTTAAAGTGGCGCGAGAAGCGTTCAGGATCGATGGTCGCCGACGTGATGATAATCTTCAAATCCGGGCGTCGCGGCAGCAACTCTTTCAGGTAACCCAGCAGAAAGTCGATGTTCAGGCTACGTTCATGCGCTTCATCAATGATGATGGTGTCGTACTGCATCAACAGGCGGTCCTGCTGGATTTCTGCCAGCAAAATACCGTCCGTCATCAGCTTGACCATGGTGTTATCACTGACATGGTCGCTAAAGCGCACTTTGTAACCGATGCAACCGCCCGGCTCCGTTTGCAGCTCTTCAGCAATACGATTGGCAACCGTGCGTGCAGCCAGACGGCGCGGCTGCGTGTGGCCGATCAGCCCTTTAATTCCGCGCCCCAGCTCCATACAGATTTTCGGCAGCTGAGTGGTTTTACCGGAACCGGTTTCCCCGGCAACAATCACCACCTGATGATCGCGAATGGCTTCCAGGATGTCCTGTTTTTTCTGGCTGACAGGCAGATTTTCCGGGTAGGTTATTTCCGGTCGCGCGGCTTCACGCAGCACAACCTTACCTGCTGCCAGTTCAATCTCTTTTGCCATCTCCTGGTAAATGGCCTGTTGTGCATCAGGATTTTTAACCTTCTTCACGCCCTGCAGACGGCGGGAAAAACGCAGTCTGTCACGCAGCATCAGTGAATCCAGCTGGTGCTGCAACATGGTGAAGGTTAATTTTTGTTGTTCTGTCATAGCATTAGAGGGCAGTGCTCTGCCGGGTTAAATCTCTTTTAGATGATAGATATAGAGTACCACATTGGCGCTTCGCATGTGTTGTTCAATAATTTCGAACATAGGCTTCGATATATTGCGCTATCACTGCGGCAGGATTGTGAATAAAGTGTCAACAAGCAACGGGGCACATCCCCTTCAAACACATAAAAGGAAACACCCATGAGCAAGGTATTAGTTCTTAAATCCAGTATTCTGGCAGGGTACTCTCAGTCTGGTCAGTTGTCTGATTATTTTGTTGAACAGTGGCGTGAAAAGCACTCTGCTGACGAAATCACCGTCCGTGATCTGGCTGCAAATCCTGTTCCGGTACTGGATGGCGAACTGGTGGGTGCAATGCGCCCAAGCGATACCCCGCTGACGCCGCGTCAACAGGAAGCGCTGGCACTGTCTGATGAGCTGATTGCTGAGCTGAAAGCCCATGACGTGATTGTGATCGCCGCACCGATGTATAACTTCAATATCCCGACGCAGCTGAAAAACTATTTCGACCTGATTGCTCGTGCTGGCGTAACCTTCCGTTATACCGAGAAAGGACCAGAAGGTCTGGTGACCGGCAAACGCGCTATCGTACTGACCAGCCGTGGTGGTATCCATAAAGATACCCCGACCGACCTGATCACCCCGTACCTGAATGTTTTCCTGGGCTTTATCGGCATCACTGACGTGAACGTCGTGTTTGCTGAAGGTATTGCTTACGGTCCGGAAGTGGCGTCTAAAGCGCAGTCTGACGCGAAAGCCGCAATTGATAGCGTGGTTGCCGCCTGATCATTCTCCCTCTCACCGCCCGGTGGGAGGGATTCTTTCCTGTTCTTACTTCTTTGCCTGTTTCCCGTGAATACGGTTAATATCACGCCAGATTGGCGAATACTCTCTGCACTTCGCCAGATTCTCTTCCCAACAATGACGCAAAAATTGTTCCGGCTCTGCGACATCCCGGCTTAACAGCTTGAATACCCAACGATTCCAGACATACCACTTGAAAAGCCACATGATTTCACTCCAGGACGCAACCGGTCATGAAATATATCAGTATTAGTATGATTCCATGTGGCAACTATTGCGCTGTGGATGACATGCCTGCCCGCACATTCGCAGAGTCGTTAATCAACGTTGGATGTTAAAAAATCAAACGGCTATTTTTTCAACCACTTGCCATTAATGCCCTGTACATATTCTCCCGGTTTCGCACGCTCCACCAGTTTCTGTCCTGCCATTTTCGCGACATCATCAACCGGAATATTGTTACTTTCCGCCAGTTGCTGATAACTGGCACTGCGCGCTTTATTGATATCACTCACCAACGCCAGGGTCTGCGCATCCGTTTTTAACGCGACAAGGTAGCCGTTGAGCGTTTCCCCCACCCGCCCCTGCGTTCTGGCTTCGTTCAGGGTCAACGCAAACGCGTTGGCACTCAGTAAACTCAGGATCAGGATGGACACTTTAAGCTGTTTTTTCATCGTTACCTCAGAACAAATCACTGCGCGATTTCAACAGGCTCTCGACGTCTTTATCGACTTTGATATGGATCTCATGTTCGATTTTGACGTTCATATTGATCGTGATGGGTTCTTTTGGCGCAGCCACTTCTATACGCGGCGTGCATCCCACCAGCAGAAATGATGCCAGTAGTCCAGGCATGGCAGTTATCATTTTCATTGTTGTTCCTCACATTCCTTGCCTTCCGGGCAATGGGTTTCTGGCAGCGCTGCATTTTGTTCAAGCCATGCCTGTAAATTGTCGCCAAAACGTAAACTACGCCATAACGTAAATACATTTTCTTCATGGGTGTAATTCAGGTTCACCGTCCCGACTTTGCCATCTACCCGACTATTTCCTGTGACCGTGGCCTGCATCGTTAAAACGCCTAAATTATCCAGATTTATTTTTGTCCATGAATGGCTGATTTCCATATAGCGTAACCAGTTTATAGCTGCACTGGCGGCCATATTATCTTTAACAACTGCATCGGCCGTGTCTTTATCGATACGCAGCGTCATGGGACCTGGATTCGTCAACCAGCCATCTTTGATGATCCATTTTTCATTGTTCAGCCATAACGGCAGCGCACCGCTGACCGGGCCCGACATAGCAAACTGTTTGGGATTAACCGCGCTGATCAGTTCACTGGAGGAGATGTTCTGCACCCGAACTAAAGCCGGATCGTGTTGCGGCATGCGCAGCTGTTGCATGACGACTTTCCCCCCCAACAACTCGGCGCTGACATCACTTAACAGGAGTGGATTATCTTCGCTCCAGGGATACCCGCCCTGCAGGTCGGCGGTGATATTTTTCGCTGTCACCTGATTGACCACTTCCGCAATACGCAGTGAGATTGGCCCGCGCGTGCCCAGCTGCCATGCCCCTTCACTAAAGCGAAACGGCAGGACGAAATCGACACCATTGATTTGGTTGTCCGGCATCCAGGCGCTCCCGCCTTTCAACACGCCGTGACCACCCGCCTCAAAACCCTGTTCTGGCGCCGCGGAGAACGCGACCTGCGCATACAGTTCACCTTCTCGCAGGTTCATTTTCCAGTCTGGTGGCACCAGCGGCTGGAAAACCGTGAGCGATTGTTTTGGCCACCAGGCTTGTCCACGCAGGCGGATGCCGTCCCAACGCCCGTTCAACTGTACGGGGCCAATTGCGCCCGCGTGAAGCTGTCCCTTAAACTGGAATAGCGTCGGGTCACTCCCGTCAACACTGAATTTCAGGGTTGAAGGCGGTAAGACGCTACCACCGGTAAAGAGTGTATTTCCGGCATCCAGCGACAGCGCACCGCTAAACGTTGGTGCCTTAGCATCTCTGACCCAGACAATCGGTTCATCCATCACCAGACGCGGGGTTTCCACTTTCATGGTGCCGTACTGAAGCTGATCGAATCCGGTAGAAAGGTCAAAAAGTTTGAGGGTGTTGTCGTGCCACTCGCCCTTACCCGCCACATCCCAACGGGCGTTCATCGGCGTAAAGCTGCCTTCTCCCCAGTAACGCCAACGCCAGCGACCGGCGTCAGGAAGAAAGTCATTGGCCAGACCATCAAGATGCAGTTCAAAGTCACCCATCTTGTTTTCATGCGCGCGCAAAATGGCCTGTAACCGACCATCTACGCCACGTTGAGTCACCTTTACCCCCGCCAACGGCCAGCGAATTTCGTCAATATCCAGCGAGTTAATCACCCGCCCACGCGAGCGCAGCAGCGCGCCGGGTTCGAAAGACAATTGAGGATCGTTCAGACTTCCAGTCAACCGGGCAGGTAACACCGCATAAAAAATCAGATCACCCTGCTTGGCTTCGCCGGTTAACTGTAACGGCATTTCGCTGTTATCCATGGCAAGTTTGCCCGGACCTATCGTCAGAACCGCGTTACCTTTACCGGCATCACCTTGCGTCAGAATATTCAGACGCCCACTCACCACCGCGTTTTCCAGACCGTTTTGCCAGTCTTCAACTTTCACGCCCAAACGACCGCTTAATGGGAATCCCTGATAAGGCCAGTTCCAGCGGCCGTCGCTGATCGTCAGCTGTTTTCGCGTGATTTCCCATGGCAGATCGAGCAGCGGATCCGCGTTATCCCGCGCCATGACGATCAATTGCCCGCGGTTTTCTTGCCACTCCAGCTCTGCATCCACCAGTGAGGGCTCCTGGGGCAGACTCAGGCTCGCGACCGCATGCCCGCTCACCGGCAACCCATCGGGAACCAGCGGCATGGTAAATTCACCGACCAGTTTTACCGGTGGCTGATCGTCAAACGCGGCAACGTCCAGCTCGCTTACCGTCAGATTTTGCCCATGCAAACGGCCCTGGAATTTAACCTTATCGCCCTGGTAACGCAGCTGTTGGATAGCGGGGGTCAACGACAGAGAGAGTTTTCCCTGCCACTCCTGCCAGGGAGTAAGAACGAGTTTATCGATGTTAATCCAGGTATTGGGCAACATGGATTGCCACTCTGCCAGCGTTTTCGGTGCGGCAGGCGACGGTTGCGTCTGCGGCAGTTTCGCCAGGCAGGTGGAATCCAGTTCAAGTGTGCCAACATTGAGCAACCAGCGGCTGGGGTGTGACAGATCTGCCTGCGTAACGCGCGCCAATGGGCAATCATCAACCAGATAACGGAGCTGGGGAATATGTAACCCGTGACGGGTAAGCCGGGGACTCTCATCCAACGCGATGCGCGTACCGACCGGTAACCAAATACCCGCCAGCGTAGGAACCCACAGCCCCAGCGTCATCAACAACGTCAGCGGCACGAGGATCAATAATAAGAGAAGTGCCAGAACGGCTTTATATTTACCCTTCATGGGCAGTTAATATCCTGATTTAGCAAAAATTTAAGCCGGTTAAGGCCTGTATTGTGGCATGTTTAGCTAAATATGCCCACCTTAAGAATAGATGCTCCCGAAATATATGTAGTATTAATAGAATGAGGATTATTCAGAAAGCTACCGATTGATCAATAAGATAGCGATGGATTATGAAGGGCAATAACGACGCAGAATTAACCACACTGCATGGATGAGGTTAACAGCACGCCATGACACGTGCTGTCGGGAAGGTGAAGCATCAGGGAGTGGAGCAGGATGATTGCCACCCTGCTGTGCGCTCATCAGAAAGGAGCGACGCCAGCATCATTAACTTTTTTATTCTTTTATGTTCAAACTAATTGCGGTTCATTGAGCATTTCATTCAGGCCGATCACGTCTAACTGATCGGTCGTGTATGTTCTATCGCCCCTTGCATATTGATACGCTGAACCATGAGAGAAACCCGATTCCCGAGCCTCTTTATATCGTGCAATGATTTCTGCATTTGAACGTGAGACATGCGGCGTAAACGGCGTGACGCTGGATTGTACAGGTAAATTTTCAGCACACCCAGACAGAATGATAACTGCTATTAAAACCCCTATTTTCATTTACAACTACCTGGAAAATTAAACTTTCATTAAAGATGCAATTTTATCAAACAACCAAATATTGCACAGCTATAAAATATCGATCCTGAATATATTTCACCCACCCGCGTCGATCCGTCGCAATAAGAGAGGAAGAAATTTCGTTCAGACGTCACCTATCTCCTGGTTTTAATGGAAAGCCGAAAATCAGGTTAATAACACATTACTTTTCTGTATGCTTTTATGACGTATGCAATAACCCCAAGGAAGAAAGAGTAAGATGTCCCATCTTCGCCTGTCCCTAATCCCCCTACTCGCGACATTCTGCCTGCCCGCGTTTGCCCATCCGGCAACCCTGGAAAAAGTAAAAGACGCTGAAAAGCAGCTTAATGCACGTATGGGTTATGCTGAACTGGATCTTGCCAGTGGCCAGATTCTGGAAAGCTATCGTCCTCATGAACATTTTCCCATGATGAGTACCTTTAAGGTTCTGCTCTGTAGTGCGGTGTTATCACGTGTTGATACCGGGCAAGAGCAACTTGACCGCCGCATTCGGTACACGAAACGTGACCTCGTCGAGTACTCGCCGGTCACAGAACAACATCTTGCGGACGGCATGACTGTCGCTGAGTTGTGCAATGCCACCATCACCATGAGCGATAACACAGCGGCTAATCTGCTGCTTTCCTCGATTGGCGGCCCCCAGGCGTTAACGTCATTTCTGCGTAAAACGGGCGACTCAATGACCCGGCTCGACCGCAATGAACCTGAGTTAAATGAAGCCCGCCCCGGTGATGAACGCGATACCACCAGCCCTGAACGTATGGCGAAAACATTGCGTCAACTGCTTACCGGCAAGATTCTCACTGCTGCCTCACAACAGCAATTAATCCACTGGATGGTGGAAGATAAAGTCGCAGGCCCCCTGTTACGCTCGGTGCTTCCACATGGCTGGTTTATCGCCGATAAAACGGGTGCGGGAGAACGGGGTTCTCGCGGCATTGTCGCGGCACTCGGGCCTGACGGTAAACCGTCCCGCATCGTGGTTATTTACTTAACAGAAAGCACGGCAACGATGGATGAACGAAATAAGCAAATCGCCGAAATTGGCGCTTCGCTCATTCAACACTGGGACGCTAAAAAATAGCCAGTTGTTGAAATTGGCTAACCTGCCCACACTAAGAAGACATGCTTATGGATTATTCATTACGCCTATGACTATCAATCATTTTTTATATTTTGTAGAATAATTTGAATTGAATAGTGTGATGTCAGAATCACTGGAGAAAGTCTTATGAAACTCGCCATCTATAGTACAAAGCAGTACGACAAGAAGTACCTGCAGCAGGTTAACGAGGCTTTTGGTTTTGAACTTGAATTTTTTGACTTTCTGCTCACCGAGAAAACGGCAAAAACCGCTCATGGCTGCGAAGCCGTGTGTATCTTCGTCAATGACGACGGTAGCCGCCCGGTGCTGGAAGAGCTGAAACGCCATGGCGTGAAATACATCGCTCTGCGCTGCGCGGGCTTTAATAACGTCGATCTGGACGCAGCAAAAGAGCTGGGTCTGCAGGTTGTCCGTGTTCCGGCCTATTCACCCGAAGCGGTAGCTGAACACGCGATCGGTATGATGATGACGCTGAACCGCCGTATTCATCGCGCATATCAGCGTACCCGTGACGCCAACTTTTCTCTTGAAGGCCTGACCGGTTTCACGATGTATGGCAAAACAGCGGGCGTCATCGGTACCGGAAAAATTGGCATTGCCGCACTGCGTATTCTGAAAGGCTTCGGCATGCGACTGCTGGCGTTTGATCCCTATCCGAGCGCCGCAGCACTGGAGTTGGGCGTTGAATATGTCGACCTCAAAACGCTGTTTGCAGAGTCCGATGTCATCTCTCTGCACTGTCCGTTAACCCCGGAAAATTACCATTTGCTCAACCACGAAGCGTTCGAGCAAATGAAAAGCGGCGTGATGATCATTAACACCAGCCGTGGCGCGTTGATTGACTCTCAGGCCGCTATTGATGCGCTGAAAAACCAGAAGATTGGTTCGCTGGGTATGGACGTGTATGAAAATGAACGCGACTTATTCTTTGAAGACAAATCGAATGATGTGATTCAGGATGATGTGTTCCGTCGCCTGTCAGCCTGCCATAACGTGCTGTTCACCGGACATCAGGCGTTTCTGACAGCCGAAGCGTTGACCAGTATTTCTGAAACAACGCTGCAGAACCTGGCTCAACTCGACAAAGGTGAAACCTGTCCTAACGCCCTCTTCTAATCACGCTGCTCCCCTGCTGTCAGGGGAGCATTTTCAGATAACCCCTGATGATAAATCCGTCGATATCATTAATATATTGATTATATCCCGTCACGAACGTAGAGAAATTCAATGAAGAAAATTGTCACGCTGATGGCGCTCAGCATGCTTATGGCTGGCTGTGTGAGCAATGGAAAAGTATCCGTCAATCGCGAACAGTTACAGCATCACCGTTTCGTTCTGGAGAGCGTGAACGGTAAACCGGTCACCGTCGCCAAAAACCAACCCGAATTGAGTTTTGGCGAAAACATGACGGTGTCGGGAAATATGTGCAATCGCTTCACGGGCCAGGGCAAACTGTCTGACGGTGAATTGAAGGTGAAAGACCTGGCGATGACCCGCATGATGTGCAGCGATCCACAGCTTAATGCGCTCGATGGCATTGTCAGCGAGATGTTTAAGCAAGGCGCACAGGTTGATCTGACGGCTAATCAGTTAACGCTGGCCACCGCAGAACAGACGCTGACGTATAAGCTTTCGGATTTAATGTAAGCGACGTGGAGGCTTAATAGTTTCCACAACTACCGGCGGCAAGCGACTGCTCACTACAGCGTTTGCCGTTGGGTAATGCACACATCCCGATGGCTGATCCATCCAGTTGACGGGCAACAGAAAGCGAACCACCAATCATGGCGCAATTCGCTTCTCCAGAACTGGACATTGCTGCTCTCATGCCCGGTGCAACGTGTGCGGCCGTTGCTTGCTGTACCGGTTCACTGCTGCAAGCCGACAATAATAACGCGGCACACCCTACCCAAAACGCTGCGCGCATCTCACTCCCCTCTGACGATGAATCCAAACGACACAGCCATAAATAATAGGCAGCGAAAATACGGGCGTCGAGAGGCAAAATACACATTTATGCGTCCCGTTTACATTTTCTGGCAATTTTTTTGACTGCTCCTTTGATCGAACCCTCCATTCTTCGTATTCCAGGGACACAAAAGCGAAAATGTGCCCACAGGGCTTTTGCTAAAATGAAAGGATAACTACTGGATTCGCTTTTATTTCGTGGGTCCCTCTTTTTGCGCAATGTAAGGGTGTCAGTATGATTACAATTGACGGTAATGGTGCGGTTGCTTCGGTCGCCTTTCGTACCAGCGAGGTTATCGCCATCTACCCGATTACGCCCAGTTCAACGATGGCTGAACAGGCGGATGCCTGGGCCGGGAACGGGCTTAAAAACGTCTGGGGGGATACCCCTCGCGTCGTCGAGATGCAGTCGGAAGGCGGTGCAATAGCCACCGTCCACGGTGCCTTGCAGACCGGTGCGCTCTCAACGTCGTTTACGTCATCACAGGGTTTGCTGCTGATGATCCCAACGCTGTACAAACTGGCTGGTCAGTTGACGCCATTTGTGCTGCACGTGGCGGCGCGAACCATTGCCACACATGCATTGTCGATCTTCGGCGATCACTCCGACGTCATGGCCGTTCGTCAGACGGGCTGCGCCATGCTGTGCGCCAGCAGCGTTCAGGAAGCGCAGGATTTTGCGCTGATTTCGCAAATCGCTACCCTGAAAAGCCGCGTTCCTTTTATTCATTTCTTTGATGGTTTCCGCACCTCGCATGAAATCAATAAAATCGTGCCGCTGGCCGATGACACTATCCTCGGACTGATGCCGCAGGCGGAGATCGATGCCCATCGTGCCCGGGCGCTGAATCCAGAGCATCCGGTGATTCGCGGTACATCTGCTAACCCGGACACCTACTTCCAGTCACGTGAGGCAACAAACCCGTGGTACAACGCGGTTTACGATCACGTAGAACAGGCGATGAACGATTTCGCCACCGCGACAGGTCGTCAGTATCAGCCGTTTGAATACTATGGCCATCCGCAGGCTGAACGCGTCATTATTTTGATGGGTTCTGCAATTGGCACCTGTGAAGAAGTCGTGGAAGAGTTGCTGGCACGCGGCGAAAAAGTCGGCGTCCTGAAAGTGCGCCTGTTCCGCCCGTTCTCTGCAAAACATCTGTTACATACACTGCCAGAAACCGCACGTACTGTCGCCGTACTGGATCGCACCAAAGAGCCAGGCGCGCAGGCAGAACCGCTGTACCTGGACGTGATGACCGCCCTGGCGGAAGCCTTCAACAGTGGCGAGCGAGAAACGTTGCCGCGCGTCATTGGTGGCCGTTATGGCCTCTCATCAAAAGAATTTGGCCCGGACTGCGTAATGGCGGTCTTCAATGAGCTAAGCAGTGCCAAACCTAAACCGCGCTTCACGGTCGGTATCTATGATGATGTGACCAATCTGTCGCTGCCCCTGCCAGAAAACACCCTGCCCGCCACCGCTAAACTCGAAGCGCTGTTTTATGGGCTCGGCAGTGACGGCAGCGTGTCCGCGACCAAAAACAATATCAAGATTATTGGCAACTCTACGCCGTGGTATGCCCAGGGTTATTTCGTCTATGACTCGAAAAAAGCAGGCGGCCTGACCGTTTCTCATTTGCGCGTCAGCGAGCAGCCTATCCGCTCGGCTTATCTGGTTTCGCAGGCGGACTTTGTCGGCTGTCATCAGTTACAGTTTATTGATAAGTACCAAATGGCGGAGCGCCTGAAACCAGGCGGTATTTTCCTGCTCAATACCCCGTACAACGTTGATGAAGTATGGGCGCGTCTGCCGCAGGAAGTTCAGGCGGTACTGAACCAGAAGAAAGCGCGCTTCTACGTGATTAATGCGGCCAAAATTGCCCGTGAATGCGGCCTGGCGGCGAGGATTAACACCGTCATGCAAATGGCGTTCTTCCACCTGACAAACATTTTACCCGGTGATAGCGCCCTGGCGGAACTGCAAGGGGCAATTGCGAAAAGCTACAGCAGCAAAGGTCAGGATCTGGTTGAGCGAAACTGGCAGGCGCTGGCGCTGGCGCGTGAATCCGTTGCTCCAGTCGCGCTGCAACCGGTTGATCCACACAGTGCCAACCGACCTCCGGTTGTTTCTGACGCCGCGCCTGATTTCGTTAAAACCGTTACCGCAGCGATGCTTGCCGGTCTTGGCGACGCCCTGCCCGTATCTGCGCTACCGCCTGACGGTACCTGGCCGATGGGCACCACGCGTTGGGAAAAACGCAATATCGCCGAAGAGATCCCTATCTGGAAAGAGGAACTCTGTACTCAATGTAACCACTGCGTTGCCGCCTGCCCGCACTCGGCAATCCGCGCCAAAGTGGTTCCACCTGAAGCGATGGAAAACGCGCCCGCCAGCCTGCATTCGCTGGATGTGAAATCACGCGATATGCGCGGTCAGAAATATGTATTGCAGGTCGCACCAGAGGACTGCACCGGCTGTAATCTGTGTGTTGAAGTGTGCCCGGCCAAAGATCGCCAGAATCCTGAGATCAAGGCCATCAATATGATGTCCCGGCTTGAACATGTTGAAGAAGAAAAAGTGAATTATGACTTCTTCCTCAATCTGCCAGAGATCGACCGCAGTAAACTGGAACGCATTGATATTCGAACATCTCAGCTGATCACTCCGCTGTTTGAATATTCCGGCGCCTGCTCCGGCTGTGGTGAAACGCCGTATATCAAACTGCTTACACAGTTGTACGGTGACCGCATGTTGATCGCCAACGCGACCGGGTGTTCATCAATTTATGGCGGTAACCTGCCTTCAACGCCTTATACCACCGACGCAAATGGCCGTGGGCCCGCCTGGGCAAACTCGTTGTTTGAAGATAACGCCGAGTTTGGTCTGGGCTTCCGCCTGACCGTGGACCAACACCGTGTGCGCGTCATGCGTTTACTGGAACAGTTTGCCGATAAACTCCCAACAGAGCTTTACGATGCCCTGCATGCAGAAGCCACGCCAGAGCTTCGCCGTGAACAAGTTGACGCATTACGCCAGCATCTGAAAGGTGTAGACGGCGCGCAGCAACTACTGACCGATGCCGACGCGCTGGTTGAGAAATCCATCTGGCTAATCGGTGGCGACGGCTGGGCTTACGACATCGGCTTCGGCGGTCTGGATCACGTGCTAAGCCTGACCGAGAACGTCAACATTTTAGTGCTGGATACCCAGTGTTACTCCAACACAGGCGGACAAGCGTCAAAAGCCACACCGCTCGGCGCTGTGACCAAATTTGGCGAACACGGTAAGCGCAAAGCACGCAAAGACCTTGGCGTCAGTATGATGATGTACGGTCATGTTTACGTCGCACAGATCTCACTCGGTGCGCAGTTGAATCAAACCGTTAAAGCGATTCAGGAAGCCGAAGCATATCCGGGACCGTCGCTGATTATCGCTTACAGTCCGTGTGAAGAGCATGGCTACGATTTGGCGCTGAGTCACGATCAGATGCGCCAGCTCACGGCAACCGGGTTCTGGCCGCTGTACCGCTTTGATCCGCGTCGTGCTGATGAAGGGAAATTACCGCTGGCACTGGACTCGCGTCCACCGTCAGACGCGCTAGCTGAAACACTGCTTAATGAGCAGCGATTCCGCCGCCTGAATGCACAGCAGCCTGAGGTTGCTGAGCAACTCTGGAAGGACGCAACGGCTGATTTGCAAAAACGCTATGACTTCCTGGCGCAACTGGCGGGCAAAGCAGAAAAGAGCAGTACCGATTAATACGTCTGCTTGAGTATTGACCTGGAATCAAAAAAAAGCCCGAACACTTGTTCGGGCTTGTCAATTTATTCGCTGGCTAATCAATATTTCTACTAATACTCCAACGAAAAACAAAACGTGACAATAAAGGCATATAACGAGCGAAGAATATCGCAAGACAATTGACTTGTATAATTTTTATTTTGTATATTTCCAATCAAAACATTCACGATAATTATCACCATTTCCGTAGAATTATTTACTTAAGGTTTTACTTAAGGCGTAACAATTCATATTTATCTCTTTACGGAACTTCTCCTTTAGCATGCTTTTACTCCCTACTCGGGTGGTTGCAGGTAAATAAAAAAACTAAAGGATTATTTCGATGAACAGAAAAGTATTGGCTCTTGTAATCCCAGCCCTGTTAGCTGCAGGCGCAACTCACGCTGCCGAAGTTTATAATAAAGACGGCAATAAATTAGATCTCTACGGTAAAGTAGATGGCCTGCGTTATTTCTCTGATGACGCTAACAATGATGGCGATCAGACTTATGTCCGTGGCGGCTTTAAAGGCGAAACTCAGATTAACGATATGCTCACCGGCTACGGTCAGTGGGAATATCAGGTTAATGCCAACACCACCGAAGGCAACCGTAGCAACAACTTTACTCGTCTGGCCTTCGCAGGTCTGAAATTCGGCGATTACGGCTCATTCGATTACGGTCGTAACTACGGCGTACTGTACGACGTTGAAGGCTGGACCGATATGCTGCCAGAATTCGGTGGCGACTCTTACACCAAAGCTGACAACTTCATGACCGGTCGTGCGAACGGCGTAGCGACTTACCGTAATACCGACTTCTTCGGTATGGTCAATGGTCTTAACTTTGCGCTGCAGTACCAGGGCGCGAACGAACAGACAAGTGATGAATATGGTCAGGAAGGCACTGGTAATGGCAGCGACCGTAACGTTCAGAACTCGAACGGCGACGGCTTCGGTATCTCTACCACCTACGATCTGGGTATGGGCGTAAGCTTCGGTGCGGCTTACACCACTTCTGACCGTACTAACGAGCAGACTACTGCTGGCAACACCGTTGCGGGCGGCGATAAAGCTGACGCATGGACTACTGGTCTGAAATACGATGCGAACAACATCTATCTGGCCACCATGTACTCTGAAACCCGTAACATGACTCCATACGGTTCAATGAAAAATACTGACCAAGGTGGGGTAGCGAATAAAACTCAGAACTTCGAAGTCACTGCACAGTACCAGTTCGACTTCGGTCTGCGCCCAGCGGTTTCCTTCCTGATGTCTAAAGGCAAGGATCTGACTTACAACGGCAATGCTGGCCAGGACAAAGATCTGGTTAAATATGCTGATATCGGCGCGACTTACTACTTCAACAAAAACATGTCTACCTACGTTGATTACAAAATCAACCTGCTGGACGAAGATGACAGTTTCTACAAAGATGCTGGCATCTCTACTGATGACGTAGTAGCAGTAGGCCTGGTTTACCAGTTCTAATCTGTCAGCCCGCTGGAAACAGCGGGCTATTCTCTTCCAGCGTCATTCTGTTTTATGTAGATCAAAACATTATATCTGTTGCCTTAAAACACTCCTCTGATAGATGATATCGTGCATTAAGACCTGTTGTTGAGGATAACTGCAATGAATCATCACCCCGTTAAATCATCCCGTATTGCATCCGTCGGTTATGACGAATCCTCCGGTACATTAGAAATTCAGTTCCACCAAACAGGTACACTGCAATATCGACATGTTCCTGCCCGTATTTTCCGTGACTTTCTTGGTGTAGTCTCGAAAGGCCGATTTTATGATGGGGTAATAAAAGGTAAATTCCCTGAAATCAAAATAAAGTGATGCCAAAATGTGACTTCTGTCATTGTACATAAAGTGCCATTACGCGGTAAGCTTTAAGCGGATACTTAAACAGGAGGTTTTATGAACAGAACGATTCTTGTACCCATCGATATTTCAGACTCAGAATTAACTCAACGCGTGATTGCCCATGTTGAAGCAGAGGCAAAAATTGATGATGCACAGGTCCATTTTTTGACCGTTATCCCATCATTGCCCTACTACGCTTCACTGGGATTGGCCTACTCGGCAGAGCTACCGGCCATGGATGATCTGAAAGCCGAAGCGAAATCTCAACTGGAAGAGATTATCAAGAAGTTCAATATCCCAACGGACAGAGTGCACGTTCATGTCGCAGAAGGTGCACCGAAAGATAAAATTCTGGAGATCGCCAAGAAATTACCGGCGGATATGGTCATCATTGCCTCACATCGCCCCGATATCACCACTTATCTGCTGGGTTCTAACGCCGCCGCAGTCGTGCGTCATGCGGAGTGTTCAGTTTTAGTGGTCCGCTAAGCCGTTTGGCCCGTACTTCGTTGCGGGCTTTTTGTTCCCCCTCTTTTACCCCGTAATTCCTGACCTAAATGTGCTGACATTTTCCCCGCTTATCCGTTCTGAATCACCACAGTTTAAACAGACACCTCAGCGGCGCCAGTCCAACTGGGCAGGATCGTCTACCGGGGCGGGGTCAGTCCATAGTGCATAATTATTGCTTAAGTTTATGTTTTCCTTGCCGATAAGATTATGAACATTTGTAAAAAAGGACTTAAAATTGAATAAGCTAATCATCTCATCAGTTTTACTGGCATCCTTCTCTACCCATGCAGGTGTGGATGCAGATGCAGTAAAAATGGCAAACAATGTTGGATTTACTAAATGCAATACATTAATTAAATCAACTTTTGATAATGCCAACTCCGCTAAAGAGAGGCGAGTAAATATCCGATACTTCCCTGAAAAATCAAAAGACGATATTGATATTGATATGACTTATGGTAGTACCGGAGATACAGTGATTCAGTCCGTACGTTTCTCCCAAAGCGGTGGTTATTGCTATGCTTCCTCTACAGCCATTATCACACAAGAGGGAAATTGCGCCGGAATTCTTAATCAAGATAATAATTTTAAATACGTCGCAGATAGCGCTGGCGTTCTTTGGTCTAAAAACAAAGGTGGAGTATTAAAAATGTATACCCAAACAGGAAACTACTGTACCCAAATATTTTTATTAGATAACAAAGCAAAAATATAACTCATCCATTTCTACATAAACAGCGCAGGTCAATGCGCTGTTGTATAGGTCAGAGTTGTAGCCGCAGACAATCACAGCGCCGCAAAATTCTTTCAGCGCATTAAGCAGTTCTGCGTACTCCGCGTCGGTCATTTCGAATCGATTGGCGCGATATTTTGCTGTCTCGACACGCGTGTCATGCACATAAAGCGGATCAACAAAATGCAGAGTCGAAACTGTAGCGTGGTCGCGCATGCATTGAATAGCGCTACGATTCCCAATCAATACGCCAGCAAACCAACTGGCCACAGCGGCAAGGTTGTCGGACTGCCGCACCCAAATACGTTGAGCGGTGGTGCTATTGCGCCTGGTATCCAGACGAAAATAGTGTTCCACCACCGAGAGTACGGTAAGACCGAAAACCAATGCGTGGACTTTGTTTTTATGCCACGGATGCGAAAAGGTGAGCAAAAATCTTACTACTCTATGAGTAGCATTGGTGCCAGATGGAATGCAGCTGTAAAACTTGCTGGTATTCGTCGCCGTAATCCGTACCATACGCGGCATACTTTTGCCTGCTGGCTGTATCGGCTGGAGCGAACCCATCATTTATAGCTAATCAGATGGGCATAAAACGCGCAAATGGTGTACGAAGTCTACAGTACATGGATTGAAGAAATGAATGGCGATCAGGTTGCAATGTTGAATAACACACTAGCCCTGTGATGGATGTTTGCCCCTTATATGCCCCTTTTGGTTTTTGAGAACGGTAATAATGCAAGATAATCAACAAGTTACAAAGAAAGAACAATACAATCTCAACAAATTACAAAAGCGTCTGCGTCGTAACGTAGGCGAAGCGATTGCTGACTTCAATATGATCGAAGATGGCGATCGCATTATGGTCTGCCTTTCCGGTGGGAAAGACAGTTACACCATGCTGGAGATTCTGCGTAATTTGCAACAAAGCGCGCCAATCAGTTTTTCACTGGTCGCCGTCAACCTCGATCAGAAACAACCTGGCTTCCCGGAACATATTCTGCCGGAGTATCTCGAACAGCAGGGCGTTGAGTATAAGATTGTCGAAGAGAACACCTACGGGATCGTCAAAGATAAAATCCCGGAGGGAAAAACCACCTGCTCTCTCTGCTCCCGTCTGCGCCGTGGCATCCTGTACCGCACAGCAACGGAATTAGGTGCAACCAAGATTGCGCTGGGTCATCATCGTGACGATATCCTGCAAACGCTGTTTTTAAATATGTTCTACGGCGGAAAAATGAAAGGCATGCCGCCGAAACTGATGAGCGACGATGGTAAGCACATCGTGATTCGTCCGCTGGCCTATTGCCGTGAAAAGGACATTGAGCGCTTCTCCGAAGCCAAAGGTTTCCCGATTATTCCGTGCAACCTGTGCGGCTCACAGCCTAATCTGCAACGTCAGGTGATCGCCGACATGCTGCGTGACTGGGACAAACGCTACCCTGGCCGCATCGAAACCATGTTCAGCGCGATGCAAAACGTTGTACCTTCGCATCTGAGCGATATTAATCTGTTCGATTTTAAAGGCATTAAACACGGATCTGAAGTCGTGGACGGTGGTGACCTGG